>JAFSPC010000115.1 GCA_017443075.1 Paludibacteraceae bacterium | reverse complement strand
TATTCATGCTGCTATACCGTCTGCCGGAAGGCTTTCTGATCAAACTATGCCAACCCTTCCTCGTAGATGCCCGTGAGGTCACCTATAACGCAGCCGGACAGATCATTGGCGGTGGATTAGGCTTGGACACGCGTATGGTGGGGTTGTTGTACGGCACGATAGGAGTGATCTTCCTGCTACTGGGCGGTATCGTAGGCGGCATATATATATCCAAGCGCGGTCTAAAACGTTCGCTATGGATCATGGCAGCAGCCATGACCTTGCCCTGCCTGAGTTTTGTATATCTGAGCACATGGTTGCCGACCAATCCGTGGGCTATAGGTGCAGCCATAGTGATAGAGCAGTTCGGTTACGGCTTCGGATTTACGGCATACATGATGTACATGATGTATTTCTCGGAAGGCAGATTCAAGACCTCGCACTATGCGATCTGTACAGCCTTTATGGCATTGTCGATGATGTTACCCGGGTTTGTGGCAGGCAAGATAGAGATGGCAATCGGCTATGAGATGTTCTTCTGGCTGGTGATAGCCTGCTCGGCAGCCACGTTGCTGGTGACCTGGCTGGCATATAGGAATGTTGACCCAGAGTACGGCAAGAAATAATATGTGGGGGATATTTGTTATTAGGTCAACAATTATCACAATTACCCAGAATTATTCTTATTTATATCATTTTGGTGAAGTATAGACAAACGTAAGGGGGGCAGTGTTGCCCCCCTTACGTTTTTATGCCCTCACCAAGAGGTGATGGTTAGCCAGCGGGTGCGTGAGCAATTGCTGTGCCAAAGCGGGCGTAGCTTGCAGCCAGACCTGCGTGCGGCATAGGTTAGGCTCGTACTGGTTGGCAATGAGTTGTACCGGTTCGTCCACCAGATACTTGAGGTCGGCGGAAAGCTTCATGAGGCGATAGTTGCCCGTAGGCAGTTCGCCATGGATGCCCACGCCTATGCCTGACTCGAAGTGCGTATCAAAGACATGGCTCTCAGTCATCTTGAGCGGGATAGTACAATGGGCGAACAACATTCTGCCGTCATCGCCAATGCGTGCAGGGTTAACCTGAAATCCTATCTGCCCGTACTTTTGCTTGGCAAGGATCATGGTGAGTAACAAGGGTATATCTCCCTCGCATGCGGCCGGAATGCCATCGTCGTTGAGGTGACTGAGCGCAATGCAGCCGGTGTTCTTGACAGTAGAAAGGAGATCGAAGCACCTGAGCGTCAATCCGTTGAGCGCATATCGCGCCACAATGTCCTTCAATCGTTCGTATATCCGTTCGGCCCCATCCATGCCGCCGTCCACCTCGCCAAGCGAGGTCACTTCTTCAATAGGGATATGCACCAAACGGATGCCCGTATGCTGATAGATATAGTCGTCGTCCACATTGGAGGCAATCAGCCAATCGGAGGGTTTGCCCACCACGCCTAATCTGAGGTCGGTGTGTTGTATGGGTATCTGAGTCAGGGCTGCAGGCTTCGCTGCGGGGCTTGGCTTCGGCATGTCAGCAATCTGCGCAGGTGAAGTGAGCACACGGCCTGTACCGCCGTGCTGATTAATCCATGAGAGTATCTCTAAGGCTGCTGCCAATGAATTGCTCTGACCTGAAGCCAGCAGGTAGACCGGTTCGCTCAGCGATACCTTGCCGTCAAGGAACAGATTGAGGAACAACGCCTCTGTACCTCCCGTCAGGACAGCTACGCACTGATGCGCACTCAGCCAATCTTCGGGCAGGCGGAAAGGAAGACTCAAAGCCTCCTTATGCATATTGGAAGAAAGGATATGTAACATGGTATATATGGTTTTGTGATTTACAATTTCTTAAAATAAATATGGTTTTGTGATTTACAATTTCTTGAAATAAATATAGAAGGTTGTGCCCTTGGGCGAAGTATCAAAGCAGATGACTCCCTCGCTGCCGTCAACGATGTTCTTGGTAATGGCGAGCCCTAATCCCATGCCGGTGGACTTGGTGGTGAAATTAGGCATAAAAATCTTATCCTGAATAGCCTTTGGGATGCCGGGTCCGTTGTCAGAAATAGAAATCTCGACCCACTGGAACGATGCAGGCAGGCTTCGCTGGAGCATCGTATCGGGATTAGCCTGCTTGAGCACGACAATGATGTCAGAGTCCTTCCGCCCATGCAGGGCTTGAAGGGCATTCTTGATAATATTCGTAAACACGTGTGCTACCTGCTCGGCATCGGCATAAGCAATCACGCCACTTTCCTGCCCCACATACCGTATAGGTATATCCGGCTCGTTCATACGCATGAGCGTAACCGCCTGAAAGAGTTTGTCGGCAATATCGACTTCAGCAGGTTTGACCTCCGGCATCTTGGCGAAGTCGGAAAAGGTGGTGGCTATTCGTCCGAGGTCGTCAAACTGCTCAAGCAGGAGTCGTGATGCCCTGTCAAAGCGCTCATCGAAGAACTCCGTCCCCTTGATACGCTGTAACTGCTGTACGGAAAGCTTCATGGGCGTGAGCGAGTTGTTGATCTCATGAGCAATCTGCCTTGCCATCGTCCGCCAAGCGGACTCACGTTCGGATTGAGCGAGCCTGGTAGTGGACTGCTCGAGTTGCTCAACCATCTCGTTGTACCGACGAATGAGTTCACCCAGTTCGTCGTTGCCATCGTACTGAATATAATTGTTCTTCCCCAACTGAAACCGGTGCATCGTATCCGCCATGCTGCGCATGTTCCGCGTCAGACGGCGCGTAACGATTACAGCAATAACAAACGCGAGAACAAGCAGCACCATGTACGGCGGCAGGAACCTGCCGATATACTCCGCCACCTCGCGTTCCACCTGCGGCGAGGACACATAACATGGCACGGCAATATATCCGATAGCCAACTGATTGCCATTATAGAACGGCGTGTATACAGTCAGATAGGGGACCTTGCCAATCTGCTCGTAGCAGATACGGTCGATGCTATCGGTAAAATACGGCTCGGGTGCAATAATGGGCGATATGAGTCCGGACTCCAGCAACTGCGGAACAGATGATCCGACCAACTGACCATGCAAGTCATACACCAGTATATCCGTCTCATAGGTATAACTCAGATCACGCAGGTCGGTATTCAATCCCCTCGTATTGAGCGCCGAGATGCCCATGTCCCAGAAATACAAGTCGCGTAGCGAAGCCTGAATATATCGCGCCTTAGCCTGCTGGTTGGCCTGCTGGCGTTGCTCGTATCGCGTGCGCACATAGGAAGTAGACATGAAAAACACATAGACGAACCCCGCCAGCACCAGCGCCACGACCAGATACTGGACCTTGGTGTACATCTTCATGTTACGCCATCCACGGCTGCGCCAGAGGGTGAACACAAACGATGTGAGGATAATCAGGCAGATCAGCAGCACGATGCCGATCAATATATGAAACTGTGAAAAGCCGTCCTGTGTATCGGCGAACAACGACCCGTAAGAGAAGCTGTCGGGAGATAACGCCGGCAACTGTTCCTCCGCCTCGAGCTCCGGCGGCACGAGCGAGAAGAGATACGTGCCATCGTCAGCCATGACCGGAAAACAGCCATCATTGGCACGTTGGCGTCGTATGAGCCAGCGGTTGTCGGCATGGAACGGCGCGATAAAGTCGTTAGGCAGTCGCTGGTTGTACTGGGCAAAGCTGAACTTGAGGGGAATGATTGTACACACCGAATATTCGCCGAGCTGTGTCCAGCGCCCTACTCCGATGGCGTTGTCAAACCTGCCAAGCCACCACTCGTTGTAGCGCACACGGTACAAGCCGTTTGCCACAAGCCAGTTGTGCGACCAGAAGCGTAGGTTGCGGCTGTCATAGACATAGAAGACTATATCCGGATGGGAATGTGAGACAGCGAGCAGCGAATCGAGATTGCCGCGCTCCAACAACGGCTGAAGGTCAGATAGCAGACTCGTGACCTCCGTTTGCTGCAGTTGAAGCGTATGCTGGACGCGTCTGCCATCGGCGGACAGACTGTGACATGCGGTAAAAAGCACACTCAACACGCCAATCAGCACAACAAAGCGTACTATTTTTAGCAGTTTTTTCATTTCCGCTTGCAAAGTTACAAAAAAAAACGTAACTTTGCAAGCAAAATCGAATATTTTTTTACTTTCGATGCTACACAGTCAACATTACACACAGAATACAGAACATTCAACACTAAACATTCAACAATCCCATGGCAGCCATCTTTAGCGCACTATTGTTAGGACTATTAACCATTTTGGACCCCTGCACGCTGTTCACCAGCATAGCAGCAATCAGTTATATCGACCGCGAGTTGGGCAACAAACGCAAGGTACTGCTGAACGGAACGATGTTCGTACTGGGCAAGCTGGCGACATATGTACTGCTGTCCATCCCTTTTATCATGGGTGCTCAAACCAACGGGATACAACATGTGCTGGAGCACTACGGCGAACCGATATTAGGCGGTTTCATGATAATATGCGGTATAGTGCTGCTGTTCAGCGGTCATCACCACCACAACCATGACCACGGCGTAAGCAAATGGCTGCAGAGTGTGGATAGCGAGAGCAGCTGGTTGTGGTCGTTCATGTTAGGTATATTCTTTGCCATTGCGTTTTGTCCGCACCGTTTGGTATATTTCATCACGATGATTGATATCACAGTATCGCTGCCAGCCAGTTGGAACTGGTTACTGCCGGTCGTGTTCGGTTTGGGTACCGGTCTGCCTATCATGCTGATTGCCTGGCTGGTGTCGTACAGCGTAGTGAACATCAGCAGCCTGACGAGCAAGCTGCGCACGTTTGAGAAATGGTTCAGACATATATGTGCGGTTCTCTTCATGGGTTTGGGCATCTATCTGTGCATTCATACCCTTCATCACCACGAACACCACCACGAACAGCATCACGAACATGCCTGCGCATACATCCAAGAGTAAGAAAGCCAATCCTGGTTTTCGGT
This sequence comes from Paludibacteraceae bacterium, assembly GCA_017443075.1. Taxonomy (GTDB): domain Bacteria; phylum Bacteroidota; class Bacteroidia; order Bacteroidales; family Paludibacteraceae; genus Colicola. Next base: position 5,789 of record JAFSPC010000115.1, on the reverse strand, counting down.
TCCGCCAGTTCTTCGTCCGACACGATCGTTGCGCGATGAAGGTTGGCACCGACGGTGTGCTGTTAGGCGCATGGGCACCGGTTAGGTTACCATCCGGTCGTATACCAAGTAGCATTATGGATGTGGGTACGGGTTCGGGCTTGATAGCCTTGATGCTGGCGCAGCGTTGCCCCGCAGCACAGATTACTGCGATAGATATCTCACAAGAGGCATACGAACAAGCGCAGGAGAATTTTGCCGCCTCGCCGTGGTCGGCTCGCCTGCGTGCAGCCCACAGCCCGCTGCAGCAGTTGGGCGACAGCGGTCGGTCAGCGCAGGGGTCGGACGTCTATGACCTGATTGTCAGCAATCCGCCATACTTTGTCGATAGTCTGAAGAACCCTGACGCGGCACGAAGGGTGGCAAGGCATAACGATACGTTACCGTTCAGTGACCTGATGTGCACTTGTGCACACCTATTAGCGCCCGATGGCATATTGGCGCTCATCGCTCCCACAGAGGCAGAACAGGTGCTGCAGGAGCTGGCAGAGCGCAACGGGTTGGAATGTACGCAATGTTGCTACGTGCACCCCAAACCCGACAAGCCTGCCAAACGCGTGATGATGGCTTGGCGCACCCCAGAGCCGTCGGAGTACAAGCAGCCCCCCGAGCACGCGGCAGCAGGGACAGCAGCCATGCATAGCGCACAAACGACACACCTCACCCTTGAGGATGAACAAGGCGGACGAAGTGAGGCGTACCAACAACTGACGAAAGAATTTTACCTATAGAATAGTAGATATAAGCGGCAAACAGTAAATAGGAAAAAGTCAAATCAATAATAACTTATGGAACTCTACCCCAACTGCAAGATTAACATCGGTCTGCGCGTTATCGGCACTCGCGCAGACGGCTACCATGATCTGGAAACATTGTTCTACCCAGTTAAAGGGTTGTACGATGTGTTGTCGGTGAGCGAGGCAAAATTGTTCAGATTTGAGCAAAGCGGCACAGCAGTGGACTGCGCCGACGAAGATAACCTACTGATCAAGTGCTACCGACGCATGCAGGCGCGCTATCCGCAGATTGGTAACGTTCATATCCGTTTTGACAAGCGTATACCGTTCGGTGCCGGTCTAGGTGGCGGGTCGAGCGATGCAGCACATATGGCAATCGCGCTGAACGAGGTGTTTGAGTTGGGCTTAGCCCGTGATCAACTCGCAGCCGAGGTATCGCCGCTGGGTGCCGACTGCGCGTTCTTTGTATATAACACGCCCTGTCTGGCGGAAGGTATAGGCGAGCGGCTGACGCCTATCCCGTTGTCGCTTGGCGGTTTCCGGCTGATCATGCTCAAGCCCGACGTACACATCAGCACACGTGAGGCGTATGGTGGTATACAGTTGTCGGGTGACCAGCCATCGTTAGCCGCGCTGGTTCGGAAAGGCATATCCCCCATCGACCTTGTGCGTCATGGCGATATCATCTACAACGATTTTGAGCGCACAGTGTTCCCGCTGCATCCTGAGTTAAGCGAGATCAAGCAACGCCTGTTAGCAGCCGGTGCGGTATATGCCGCGATGAGCGGCAGCGGTTCGACGGTGTATGGGTTGTTTGAGGCGGATAGCGACTACACCAGCCTTGCCGACTACGGCTTGACGGAACCTGCGTGGGAAGATATGCTGATATATAACGACATTCTGTGAGCATCGAGGACAACAGCATTGATACTTAGCCGATTAAGAAGGGATTGAATGAAAAGGGAAACGCTGATGGCATTTTTTTGCATAAAAATTTGCAAATATCAACTATTTTTTGTACCTTTGCAAAAGAATTAGCAAGACGGGAAGACATGCTAAAAAAGGCATAAAAAGCATATAGTGTAATATGCTGATTTACAAGACAGAAGGCTTATGAGGTTCCTATGAGGTTCCTATAAGCCTTCTATCATGTTTATAGTTCGACCCGTGGTGAGATGCAGGGGGACTGCCGGTGAGGTGCAGGTAAGGTGGTTGAGAGGGATACTGACAATGTGTATGAGCAGATGACAGATGACGGAAGACTGATAGTGAGGAGAGGGCAAAGATTGGAAACAATTAACAGGAAACAGAAATCAGGTAAACATTAACCTATTCTATAGAGAATTGTAAAATTCATCCAAAGAGAGTATTGTGATTGACGGAAATGGTATTTTTTTCAAATGATTGAAATGGTTATCATCAGTTACGATATAATCTGCGTTAGATGCAATTGCGCAATCTACAAATTTATCATCATCCTTATCAATATCATGAAGCAACCGAAACCGAAAATGCGCCTCACAATAATAAACTTTTGGATGTCGTGCTATTGCCTCAACAATATTAGTAGCGACTTCTGCCGACATAAGACGGCTAAGAATTTCTTCGTATTCAGATAGAATCTCATTGCTAACACACATAATGTACCTCCCCTCAAGGAAATCCGTCCAAATCTTATGATAACGGCTCTTTGATGGTATCGCCTGAATAAGGCAGTTGGTATCAAGAACTACGTACCGCATTAGTTGTATAGCGTTCGCAAATGTTGACCACGCAACTCATCTAATTTGGCTTGGCTAAGTTTGCCTTCATCCCATAGTTTGTCAAGAGCACGCTGAGCACGCTCTGCAAAGAACAAAGATAGCGTCATACGCAATGCGTCGTAATCCTCTTGTGAAGTAACATTAGCAACAGCATTCATTACTTCTAATTGTGCCATTTGTGTGTAACTCATAGTTTGAATATTACGATTTCACTTGCAAAGGTACAAAAAATATTCGACAAATGCAAATGATTGTCGAATATTTTTATAGAAAAATGTATTTTGCAAGCGGATGACGGAAGACTGATAGTGAGGAGAGGGCAAAGATTGGAAACAATGAACAGGAAACAATGGATGTAGCTACGAACAATTAACCTCAATTTTATTGGGTTATTACGGGTCGTTTGAATGAACAAAATGAGGGTATCAATTAGCCCTTGAAGACAAAATAGACTGCCAAGATCATCAGGAAAGCGGCAATGACATGATTCCACTTGACCTGCATGTGAAACGCCACGACCGAAAAAACGATGAAAACAGACAAGGTGATAACCTCCTGAATAATCTTAAGCTGCATCAGGTTGAACGGGCCACCATTGCCCAGAAACCCCATTCGGTTTGCAGGCACCTGCAGGCAATACTCAAAAAAAGCAATACCCCAACTCAGCAAAATAACGCCAATCAACGGCAAATGCTGAAACCACTTCATCTCAGCAAGTTTCAGATGCCCATACCAAGCCAAGGTCATAAAGACGTTCGAACAGATGAGCAACAAGATAGTGTATAAGGAGCGCATATAAGTTGAAAGTTGTTAGTTTTGGTCGAAAGACCGCTTGAGCTAAAAGCCTACTATGAGTAGCCATGCATGGCTGCCGGATTCTAACTATTTCTGTGCATTGATGCTCTTCCGGGCATTCGCCTCGAGACGTGCTATCTCGCGTTGGATAGAAGCCGGTATAGCCTCCCCATCGCGCAAGACGCACTCATGACACTTCATCTCCCGGCTGTACATACGCCCAACGCAGTAGTTCGAACGGTTGCATCCGGCATGGTAATGCGGATTATCCTGGACGTGACGGACAAAATCCGGGTCCTTGATGAGCACATGTGCCAGTTGGAATAGTTCGAAGCCCTCGTCCATGATCTGTTGGCAGTTGTCGCCGGACTGCACGCCTCCTACATAGATGAGGGGTACGTCGTTGACAGCCTCTTGGAAGCGTTTGGCCTGCGGCATGAAGTACAACTCCTTAAAAGGCACTGTAGGCGTCATTATATCCCCAACAAACGGTATATGCAAGGCAGCCTTGAGCCACCATAGCGACTTCATGGGCATATAGTGTGCGAGTGTTTTGATAGGCATAGCCCCCCCTAGTATCGTCATCGGCGAGCGGCTGACCGTACCGCCTGACAGGACTATACCATGCACCTTGTGTTTGGCTATCTCCTGTGCTATACGTATGCCTTCATTCAGGTCAGAGCCGTGCCAGCAGTCGTCCCACATGTTGGTCTTGACGATCACAGCCATATCATCCTTTGCGTGCATCATGACCTCGTCGAGGACCTCATTGAGGAACCTAACGCGGTTCTCGAAGCTACCGCCATATTCGTCATGGCGATGATTGGTACGCGGACTGATAAACTGCGATATGAGATAGGCATGCCCTGCATGTATCTCGACACAGTCGAACCCTGCCTCACGGCAAAAGTCCACCGCCTCGCCAAACTTCTTGACCAAGGCTTTGATCTCGGCGACCTTGAGCCTGCGATGTATAGTGGGGCTGTAGAGGTTGAAACCGTTCGATGCACTCACGGGCATACAATGGCAGGTAGAGAAATGCGTCATGTTGCCACAATGGCCGAGTTGTATGCTGGCTTTTGCGCCTTCGGCATGCACATCGTCAGTGAGCCGCTTGAGCCCTGGCAGTGCTTCGGGTCGGACATAGAGCTGCCCGTCGAAACTGACGCCGCTCAGGTCCACAGCGCAATACGCCACGGTAGTCATACCTACTCCGCCTCGCGCAACGCTAACGTGGTAGTCGTGCAACATCTGCGAGGGCACGTTGCCTGTACACATATTCTCGAAGGCTGCGGAACGAATGAACCTGTTCCGCAACGTGATAGGTCCTAATTGATAAGGGGTAAAAAGCTTGGTTGTCATTAGTAAATAAACGGAATGATACGTTTTAGTTTCTTGCGGTCGAACTCGTCGGGGAACTCCTTCTCGTAACGCAGATAGATGGAGTTGGCGCGCGGCACAAGGTTGCAGCAGCTGAACCAGAAGAACAATGCGCCCGCCCACGACCAAGTAAGGATAGCAAAACCCAGCCACTCGGTAATCTCGCCGAAATAGTTGGCAGATGTAACAAAGCGGTACATCCCCTTCTTGGGCAAGTAATGCTTGGTGTCGCCCGGCTGGCGCAGGTTGCGGATGACATGATCGGAGTGGAGATTGATGATAAACCCGCACAAGAAAATCACCGTGCCCACGATGAAACGCGGGTCACGTACCCAATCGGCATGATAGGGCGCGTAGACAGGCGCGATATGAAACAACCAATAGCCCTGCACATAGCCGTTAATCAAGTTCCACACAACCGACAATCCCATAATAATGACGGGCATCTTGCTGTTGCCTCGCATCAGCATAGGAAAGATAAACGAGCGTTGGAAATAGTGCAACTCAAATATCAGGAAGAACAGCAGGTATGGTATATGGCTGCGTACAGGGGATATACCCCACAAGTACAACACAGCAATAAACACCGGAACCTCCATCAAAAACCAGCCGATCTTGTTGTTGATCGCCGGGCCCCACTTCTCGGTACGCATCTTGCCGTAACCGGCATCCACGAAATAGAGCGCCACAAACACAACAAACCCGATGAGTGCCATCACGAACAGGAAGTTGTAAAAAAATTCTACTGAGTACAAATGATCCATATCAGATAATTATATTTTTGCACAAAGGATTGCAAAGGTACGACAAATATCCGACATTTGCAAACGTAAAAGGCATTATTGTTTGCATAAATGCTGTTTTTCTCGTTTTTGACAAACAAACAAACCAATCACCACAAGTGCTATGCCAAGCCATTTACCTAAAGGTAAGTGCTCGCCGAAGATAGTGAGCATGATGAGTGCGGTAAAAATAGGTCGGGCGTTGTTGAAGGCATTCGCCTGTGTGACACCAATCAGACGAACCGCATAGCAATATAAAACAAACGCCATGATCGACGAGAAGAATGCCAGAT
>JAFSPC010000114.1 GCA_017443075.1 Paludibacteraceae bacterium | reverse complement strand
TCAAAAATACGAAAATGCTGCTCAATGGCTCATTGATGCGGGGGTTGCCTATATATCTTACAATACACACGACATGCTATTGCCTTTTGAGCAATACGAGAAACGCAGTTTGTATAAGGTGTTCTTGCTGGACACCGGTTTGCTATGCTCCATGTGGCGTGAACCTATTCAATGGCAAGTGCTAAATGGTGAGCTTGATATTAATGAAGGAGCACTTACGGAAAATTATGTTGCCTCAGAATTAGTAAAGAAGGGATTTGCGTTGCATTATTATGATCGCAAGAGCCGACAAGAGTTGGATTTCCTTGTTGCTGAAAGCAATAAGATAACTATTATTGAGGTCAAGTCCGGTGATGATTATATGCGTCATGCTTCATTGGATATGGCAATTGAGATGGGCAATCCTATGATACGAGAAGCGATAGTTGTTTGTAAATCCTCTATGCAAAAAGTGGGTGATGTTCAATATATTCCCCTCTATGCGCTGGGATGGATTTGATTCTTTTTCGTCATAATAAAATGTGTATTATTTTTACCCGACAATCCTGGCATAAGGATAATAGCAAAGGCGGAGCACATGTATGGTGCTCCGCCTTTGTTTTTACCGGCCAGATGATAATCACGACCTGTCACGCCTTCAGCTCCTCGGGCAGCACCGGCATCGCGCCGTTTTGCGTGCAGACGAAGGCGCTGACGGCTACGGCTTGCTTGTGCGCCTCACGCATCGGTTTGCCCAACAGCAGTTGCGCTACAAACGTAGCGGTAAACGAGTCGCCGGCACCTACGGTGTCTGCCACTTGTACCTTGGGCGTCTGTACATAACTCTCTTCTTCGGCGGTGAACACATACGAACCGATTGCGCCGCAGGTCAGAATCAGCATCTTTAGGTCGTACTTGGCAATCAGATCGCGGCACACCAGACGCGTCTGCTCAGCATCCTCGGCAATCAACTTCCCCGGCATGGTGGGTACGCCTAACAGCATCGTAGCCACAACATCCAGCTCCTCGTCGTTGATCTTCAGTACGTTGGCGCGATTCAAACTCTCTGCAATAACCTCGGCGGTGTACCACTGCTGACGCAGGTTGATGTCAAACACACGCAAGGCACCCTTTGGCGCTGCGTCTAAAAACGTGTGGATAGTCTTGCGGCTCACCTCACTGCGTTGGGCCAGCGAACCGAAGCAGATAGCCTCCGCCTGGCGGGCTATATCTATCATCTCGTCTGTCAGAGGGATATTATCCCACGCCACACCCAGACAGATGTCGTACTGTGGCACACACTTGTCGTCCAACGTAACCTTAACTGTGCCTGTCGGTTGCTCAACCTTGGGCAGGATATGGTTCAGATTAACGCGCTCAAAGGTTTCTACGATCTCTTCCCCCAACTCATCATCACCGATGGCAGAGATGGCGCAACCGTTCAAGCCAAACTGGCTCACATGATAAGCAAAGTTTGCCGGCGCACCGCCTAACTTGCGGCCTTCAGGCAGGCAGTCGAACAATGCCTCGCCTATTCCTACTACGTATTTTTTCATTGTATCGGATATTTATTCAGCCAAGTGTGGCTGATGTATTGTTATTTCTTAAGGGCATTTTTAAAAATTGCTTTATGCTGATATCTTCAGCGTAAAGAATGACAAGTACAGCGCACCTACTGCCATCACCAGCACGGCACCTACTACACCCATCAGGTCTGACATATATCCCATGCACAACGGGAAGATCGTACCGCCAAACAGTCCCATTATCATCAGACCGGAAATCTCATTCTTGTGCTCTGGGTCGTGGTTAAGTGCCTGTGCAAAGCAGATCGAGAAGATGTTACTGTTGCCAAAGCCTACCAGTGCTATACCTGTGTATAATACCCATTTAGCCTCGCCTATGCCTAACAGAACCATGGCTGCCACAATCATCACTACCGAGATGGCGAAAAACACCTTCTCCGGCACATAACGCAGAATGGCTGAGCCGCTCAGGCAGCCGATGGTACGGAAGATGAAGTACAGCGATGTGGCAAAACCTGCTGCTGCCAGATCCATTCCGAGGCGCTCCATCAGAATCTTCGGGGCTGTGGTGTTCGTTCCTACATCTATACCTACGTGGCACATTATACCCAAAAAACACAATAGGATAAACGGCTTGCCCAGCAGTCGGAAACACTCAACGAAACTGCTCCCTTGCCCGACAGGTTCTTCCTCTATCGAGGTAAAACCAAGTGCCAGCACCGCGATAACGGCTATGCAACCATAGATAGGGAATAATATCTTCCAACCTATCTCACCGGCAAAATGTGTTGCACCCCAGGCTGCGATCAGTGGCGCGCAGAACGAGGCGATTGCCTTTACAAACTGACCGAATGTTAGAGTTGACGACAGATTGCCGCCCTTGACAATTGTGCTCACCAGCGGGTTCAACGACGTCTGCATCAGCGCATTACCTATACCCAATAGCGAGAACGCACACAACATAAGCGGATAGCTCTCGCCGCATAATGGCAGCAGCAGAGATACGGCTGTCACTATGATGGATAGCAATACGGTCTTTTTCCTGCCGATCTTGTTCATCAGCATACCTGTCGGGACGGAAAAAATCAAGAACCAGAAGAATACCAGCGACGGCATGATGTTCGCCTGGGCATCTGTCAGACCGATATCTGCTTTCACATAGTTGCTGGCTATACCTACAAGGTCAACAAATCCCATGGTAAAGAAGCACAACATGCATACTGCAAGTGCCCCGATTGATGTTTTTTGAGTGTTGCTCATGATTTATGTTTTTATATTGTTTTGCATTCAACTTTCAACACCTTTCACTCCACATGATAGTTGCACATCGGCTCGTTGGGGAAGATCAGGTTCGTCAGGGCAAATCGGCCGTCGGCATCAAATATCTCTACCGAGCAGTTATCAACAAACACATCGATTGTCACTTGGTCCATATTGTCGCCTTTCCGGGGGAAGATAGGCATCTTCACCTTGCCCGGGAAGTGCTTGCTGAACGCTGTCTGCCCTGACTCTGTGCGGTCAAAGGTCAGCGTCTGGTGGTGCTTATCGTAGGTCAGCGTTGCCACCTCACCGCTGTTGTTGCTGATCTCTATCGTTGCAGTCTTGCCTTTCTTTGGCTTCAGTGTGAAGCGTTTGCCGAGCTTCATTACCTCTTTGGCAGGGCGCACGCCTATACGTAACTCGCCGTTCTTATCCTCGTACAGGTCTATCTCGCGGGGCAGACTGTTGGCTGAGCGGTACTGCATGGTCGGCACATCGTTGGCGTATAGCCAGTTGCTCATCCACGCGATTACGACGTGCCGGTTATCCGGCGCACCGGCAAAACTGACAGTGGCGTAGTGATCTTTGCCATAATCCATCCAACGTGCGCCGCGGTGGTCGCAACGGAAGGTCTGACCGTCCCAGTCACCCACAAAGTACTGCGTCGCGCTGCCTCCGAAGGGACCGCCGGGGTTGATGTTCAGCAGTAGCACCCACTTGGTCTTGTCCGTGCCGCGTACGGGCAACTCTATCATGTCAGGGCACTCCCATACCCCGCCATGGCTGCCGTAGCCCTTGCCGAACGACGACAGATAACGCCAATCCTTCAGGTTGCGCGAGGCGTAGTAGCGTACCTCCTGACCTGCTGCCAGCGCAACATTCCACTCGCCGGTCTGCTCGTTGCGGAAGATCTTCGGGTCGCGGAAGTCAGGTATATCGGCGCGCAGCACCGGGTTGCCTGCATACGGGGTAAAGGTTATACCACCATCGGTTGAGTAGGCGATGGATTGTGTCTGCGCCTCACCTGCTGAGGTGTACATCGCAATCACGGCGTCTCTGCCGAATCCTGCGGTGTTATCGTGGTCGATTACAGCACTGCCGCTGAAGATGGTACCCAATCCGTCAGGGCGGATGGCCATTGGCTGATGCTCCCAATGAATAAGGTCAGCCGAGGTCGAGTGACCCCATGTCATGTTCTCCCACTTCGAGCCGTACGGATTACATTGGTAATACAGGTGCCACAACTTTGTTGCAGGGTCGTAGTACATACCATTCGGGTCGTTCATCCAGCCGTAAGACGGCGTGTGGTGGTACGCAGGGCGGTACATCTCTGTATTACTCATGTCAAACTCGTCGGTTGTGTTGTCGGTCAGCATCTTGCTGTCTGAATCCACAATGAACAGCAGGTTACGTACATCGTACCGGCTGATGTCGTAAGGCACCGTATAATCCACGCCCGTACGGGCCAACATGATGTTGAAGTGATCTACCTCGCGGTTCTCGTACACAACGCGTACGCGGATGGTCGGAGCATTTTCCTGAATAGGGAACACAAAGTAGTGTGCCTGCTTTGACGGACGGATAAGCGTCGTTGCTGCTGCACTAAGGCTCAGCAAGGCGCATAGCAGTGTCATAATCTTTCTCATATCGAATATAGGTGTTGTGTGTTTTTTTTTCGAGTGCAAAGATACAACTTTTTACGTATATGTGCAAATAAATATGTTGCAAAATATAGCACATTTGTTCCAACGCAACATTTGTGGTATATTTTGCAACAAATGTGTTATTTCTTGCGTTTACTCGCGCTCGCTTGGCAAGTGCTCGAAGTGGGCTTTGTAGCATTTGGTGAAGTATCCCGGGCTGGAGAAGCACAGCTGTGTTGCCACCTGCTGGATGGTCATATCTGTGGTGCGTAGCAACTCATCGGCACGTATCAGGCGGCGCTCGCGGATGTACTCTAACGGCCCTTTGCCGGTCACGGTCTTCACGCGGCGGAAGATCTGTGTGCGGCTTAGTTGAAGCTTGGTACCCAAGAACTCTACATTCAAGTCTGGGCTGTCAACGTATTCATCTACTATCTGCTTGAGTCGCTCGGCAAAAGCCACATCGCGTTGGCTGAGCTGAATCGTTTCCAGCGTCTGCTCCACCTCCTCCAGATGCGGCAGTATATCTTGACGAATCTCTGTGCTCAAACGCGTAAACAGATATACCAATACCCCCACGGCAGCAAACAGCAGCAGGCACACCAATACGATGATTGTTATCAGCACCGCCTTGTCGGCGCGCATCTGTTTCCATAGGTTGTCGGAGCGCACTTGTAGGGTATGCAGGGTCTGCAGGTCGTGCAGACGCTCGCTGTGCTGCATCAGTAGCGCACGGGCTGCTGTGGCGTCGACCATGGTCGTCTGCAGTACGGTGTCGCGCACGTATGGGGCGCCGCTCAGTATCTTCGCTGCGGTCTCTATCACCATATCCCCACGCGACAGGTACGTCGCTGTACATTCTATCACGCCGTCAACTATGGCCTGCAAGCCGGGCAATATACCATCCACCCCCATGATCCGTATGCTGCCTGCACCATAGCCCTTGCTGTCGCGCACCGCCTCCGATGCTCCGATAGCCATCAGGTCGTTCTGCGCGACAATTACATCCACATCCGCGTGCTCGCTCAAATAGGCGCATACTGCCTCGTAGGCATCTTCCTTCTGCCATTCGCCTAACACCGTGTGCACCTCGGGCATATCCGTGCCACACAATGCCTGCAACTTGTCTTTCATTCCCTCGTGGCGTAACCTTGCCGGTGTCGAACCGGTCAAACCTGCAACCTCTACCACCTGCAGGGCAGACTTCTTTCCTCTTTCACCTTTCACATGACCACCGGCTTCATCTCGCTGGTTTCTTACACCATTGATCCACTCGCCCATCAACTCGCCCACACGGTAGTTGTCTCCGCCGATAAACGCTGTCCAATCTTCGCCTGTCACCCTGCGGTCGGCTACAATCACAGGTATGCCCGCCTTGTACGCTCGCGTCACGGCTGGCTTGACCTCTTCTGCCTCGTTCGGACTGACAATCAGCAGATCTACACGCTCGCTTACAAAACTGTCAATCTGTGCACACTGTAGTTCATTATTGCCGTAGGCTATGCGCTTATACAATGTCATGTCGGGGTGGAGCAGCAACTCACGCTCCATCTCTTCGTTCATCTTCTGGCGCCATGCATCGTCCAGACATTGGCTCACACCAATGCGGTACGAAGGCTGCTGATTGCAGCTCGGTAGCAATAGTAGCAATACAACTGAAATGGTAATTATGTTTCTCATGGGTGTAAAGAAAATGGTATTTGATTACTATGGAAAATGATAATTATGTTTCTTTTGGTGCAACATTTTTGTACTGCAAAGATACGTATTTTTTTTGACAAATGCAAACATTTAACCGTATATTTCTCATAAATTGTGCATAATTTTGCAATTTATTTGTAAAACTCACTTTTTTTTCGTATCTTTGCATTCAATTTTGATTATTTCCATCTGCCAACCCGCCATCCCCGACACAAAGTTATGAACATCATCTCCATCATCAGTCGTCGCCTCACCCTGAGCGAGAAACAGGTGCAAGCCGTCATCGGCCTGTTGCACGAAGGGGCTACTATCCCGTTTATTGCCCGCTACCGCAAGGAGCGTACAGGCTCACTTGACGAACTACAGATTGCCGCTATCGAGGCCGCCAATGCCGAATTAGAGGAGTTGGAGCGCCGTAAGCAAACGGTGCTCTCTACCATCGGCGAACAAGGGGCTCTCACACCTGAATTGAGGCAGCGTATTGATGATTGTGAGAGTGCTGTCGAACTTGAGGATATCTATTTGCCATACAAGCCTCACCGTAAGACCCGGGCCGACAAGGCACGCGAGCAAGGCTTACAGCCCTTGGCAGACCTTCTCTTGCGTCAGGACCCGCGCACCGACTGCCGCCGCGAAGCGCAACGATTCGGGCAGACAGAGCAAGCTCTGCAAGGTGCGCGCGATATTATTGCAGAACTGATCAGTATCGACGAACGCTCGCGTAACGCCGTCCGACGGGAGTTTGCCTATACGGCTGTCATTCGAACAAAGCCCGTCAAACAACTCACCGAGCAGCGGGCACAAGAGGCGGATAACTACCGTGATTACTTTGCTGTGGAGGAACCGCTCAAGCATATCAGCTCGCACCGCTTGTTAGCTATCAGGCGTGCTGAAACAGAAGGATTCATTCGTGTGGATATATCTTGTGATCAAGAGAAGGCCTTGGACAAACTTGCACGCCTCTGGCTGCGCAATAATAGCAGCGCCGCTTATGAGGTCGAACAGGCCATCGAGGATTGCTACAAGCGACTACTCAAACCTGCCATCGAGACAGAGTTCGCGGCATCTTCCAAGCAGAAGGCTGATGAGGAGGCTATACGCGTGTTTGCCGGCAATCTTAGACAACTCTTATTAGAATCACCCCTCGGGCAGAAACGTGTCTTGGCGCTCGACCCGGGTTTCCGTACCGGCTGCAAACTCGTATGCCTGTCGGCGCAAGGTGACCTGCTCTTTCATACTGCCATCTATCCTCACCCGCCTGTCAATAGAAAAAGCGAGGCGGAAGCAGAGCTCAAGCGGGCTATCCAAGGGTTTGCTATCGAGGCGATAGCAATAGGCAACGGTACAGCCAGCCGTGAGACAGAGGCTTTTGTTCGCGATGTGTTGTCACATAGTGTAGGCAGTCTGTCGGGGAAACGGGCTGACAGCAAGAGCGGGCTGACTGCCGGTAGTGTTGCGGTCTATATTGTCAGCGAGAGTGGCGCATCGGTTTATTCGGCATCGAAGATTGCGCGCGAGGAGTTCCCCGACGAGGATGTAACCGTTCGGGGCGCTGTCAGTATCGGACGGCGGTTGATGGACCCGCTGGCAGAACTGGTGAAGATCGACCCCAAGAGTATCGGCGTAGGGCAGTATCAGCACGATGTTGACCAGGCTGAACTCAAGCGTAGTCTTGACCGTACCGTGGAGAGCGTGGTGAACTATGTGGGCGTGGATGTCAATACCGCCAGCAAGCACTTACTCACTTATATTTCCGGCGTCGGACCCGTTCTGGCGCAGAACATTGTCAACTACCGTACCGAGCACGGTGCGTTCCCCGACCGCCAGGCACTGATGCAAGTGCCAAAGTTGGGCGCCAAGACCTTTGAGCAGTGTGCAGGTTTCTTGCGTATAGCCGGTGGTCGCAATCCCTTGGACAATACGGCCGTCCACCCCGAGCGCTATGCCATAGCGGCTCAACTGCAGCAGGCGAAGAACGCCGGTGGTGAAGTGCGATTGCAAGATTTCGTCACTGATGAAGTTGGTCTGCCTACCTTGCAGGACATTTGGCGCGAACTCGACAAACCCTCACGCGACCCACGGCTGCAGATTGAGGAGTTTCACTTTAGCGAATCCGTCCATACCATCGATGACCTGCAAGAGGGCATGACGCTGCCCGGGGTGGTTACGAACATCAGCAACTTCGGCGCGTTTGTGGATATGGGCATTCATAAGGACGGACTGATTCACGTTTCGCAGTTGCGTGGCAAGTCTCTGAGCCTGCACCAGCACATAACAGTTGAAGTCATCGCCATCGACCGCAACCGCAAGCGTATATCGCTTCGGCTGAAATAGTCCTGTACGTATACTTCTGAAATATCCGTTACACAATTTACGAAAAATAATACTCAATTCGCCGAAAAGCAGTAAAAACCTTGTATATATCATTTTT
>JAFSPC010000113.1 GCA_017443075.1 Paludibacteraceae bacterium | reverse complement strand
TTGCGCTGAATCTGCACATTGATAAGCGAAGCCTCCATCTGTCCTACCGAAGGAGAGTACGCCTGGCCATTCTTGACAAGCACACGCTGCATCTGCAATACCCGCTGCCAGATCAGTTCGGTAGAATCGATGATCGTTGCCTGATAGTCGAGCAGTTGCAGTTGTGTATATGCTCTTGCAACAGTAGCCACGAGATTGGCATGAGCGGCAGCCATGTTATCTTCAGCTTGTGCGCGCAGGACATCCGCCTGCCGCTTGCGGTTGGTGATGGTACCGAAGCCTTCGCCACCCCAGTTGAGTGAGAGCGGTACTTGGTAACTCAGCACAGGGCCGGCGGCGCCGACTCCGGGGGTGAGCGTGCCTGCTACGCCCACATTAGCAGGGCTGATAGCCAGCGTCGGTGCGAACCCTAACTTGGCAGCACGAAGCCGTGCATCGGCTTCCTGAATAGCGAGCTTACACGAACGATAATCTACATTGTTGGCCAAAGCGGAATCAATCAACAGGCGTAACTGCGGATCCTGAATATACACTTGCCAATCAGCCTCGCTGACAGCAGTTATGAGGCTGTCGGAAGCAGGTTGCTTCACAGGCTCATATTGCTTGAATATGCCACAAGATGAAAGAGACACAGCTATGATAAGAACCGCTAATGCTGAAAGACCACTTCGCGGACTGACCACTTCACTGACTGAAGACTGCCCCCCTTCGGCAGAAAGAGTTGCCTCGCCTATTGAACCATCGTTACCTTGGAAGCGTTCGTGCAACTTCTGGAAGATGATATAGAACGCCGGCACAACAAACACGAGCGCCAGCGTACCAACCGCCATGCCACCAGTGACACCAATAGCAAGGGCACGGTTGCCGTTAGCACCAGCCCCGCCCTCGATAATCAATGGGATCATACCGGCAATCATCGTAACAACCGTCATCAGAATAGGTCGCAGACGATCCTCGCAGGCTTGTAAAGCTGCCTCTAAAATAGGCATGCCTTGCTTGCGTTTCTCAACAGCAAACTCAGTGATAAGAATGGCTGTTTTTGCCAACAAACCTATAAGCATGATGACACCGGTCTGGAGATAGATATTGTTCTGCTGACCGCATAGCCAAGAGAAGGCGAAAGAGCCCATCAATCCGAATGGCACAGACAGCAGCACCGCCAGCGGGATAAAGAACGACTCGTAGAGCGACGCAAGAATCATATAGATGAGCAATACACAGACGAGATAGATCAATCCGGTGAGATTCGATTTGCTGTTTGCTTCCAGCTCACGGCTCATACCACCATATTCGTAACTATAACCGGTGGGCAGATGCTCCTTGGCGACCTCGGCGATAACGCGTTGTACATCGCCTTCGCTAAATCCGGCGTTAGGCTGAACAGAGCATGCGATGGACTGATAGAGGTTGAAGCGCTTCTGGGTAGCAGAGCCCACAGCAGGCACGAGAGTGACGAACTGGGAAATAGGCGCCATCTCATCCCCTACGCGCACGAAGATATTGTTCAGCGAATTTGGATCGAGGCGATATTCGGGTGCAGCACCTGCCATCACACGATAGACCTTGCCATACTGGTTGAAGTTGCTAATGTAAGCACTACCACAGAATGAACCAAGTGTATTGAGCACCACATCAGTAGAAATGCCGGCGCGGTCACATTGCGTAGCATTGACATCAACCTTGTATTTGGGGAAGGACTCCGAATAAAGCGACATAGCCATCTGCACCTCGGGGTGCTTTTGCAATTCGGCAAGGAAATTGTTCACGACCTCGTTGAACTTGGACATATCCCCACCCTGCAAGTCCTCCATCTGCAGATCGATGGCGTTACTATTACCATAACCCGGGATTTGTGGCATTTGGAAGGGGATGATCTGTGCATCCTTGATATCCTCACAGGAGAGATATAGTTTAGCCATCACGTAGTCGATGTAATGCTCAATGCCCTTACGCTGATCCCATGGCTTGAGCCGGATAACAAGCGTACCATAGCTTACGCCCGTACCTGACAACAATCCGAAGCCGGAAATCTTGGCATAGCTCTCTACCTCCTCAAGACGTAGTACGTGCTCCTCGACCTGCGCCATGATCTTGTCAGTCTCTACCAGCGGTGATCCTGCCGGCGCGGTTACATCCACCATGATAACTCCTTGGTCTTCCTGCGGCACCAGGCCTGCCGGTAGCGCGCGCATAGCAAGAACCATGATAACCACAGCAGCAATCAGCCACAGCCACGCACGACGGGGCTTGATTAGGAACTTAGACACGCCGGTTTTGTACTTGCCAAGGATAGCATTGTAGGCCGCCTCATAAGCCGTTCTGACCCAATAATTGAGCCCCTTGTGCTGCTTATCATCACCATCGTTCTTCGGGCGGAAGAGTACGGCGGTAAGAGCAGGGCAAAGCGTAAGCGCAGAGATACAACTCAATCCCACCGAGCTTGCAATGGTTATACCGAACTGGGTAAAGAACGTGCCACTGGTACCCGGCATAAAGGTGACAGGAATAAACACAGCCATAAAAACAAGCGTACAACTGATAACGGCAACCGTGACCTCGCTCATGGCATCTTTGGTAGCCTTATATGCCGACTTGTAGCCATTCTCCATCTTGGCCATCACAGCCTCGACAACGACGATGGCATCATCGACCACTGTACCGATGGCGAGCACCAAGGCAAAGAGTGTAAGTATATTAAGTGAGAAACCGGCTACCTTCACCACAGCAAACGTTCCTAACAACGAAACGATGATGGAGATAGAGGGGATAAGGGTCGCCTTGAAATCCTGTAGGAAGAAATATACCACCAAAATAACGAGCAAGATAGCAATAATCAATGTCTCAACCACATTATGGATGGCTGCATAGAGGAAATCATCGGAAGTCTGCAGGATGGTGAACTCCAGTCCGGCCGGCATAGTCCGCTTGAGTTGGTCGTACAAGTCATTGATAGCGGCATTGACCTGAGTGGCATTGGCCCCTGGGGCTTGGTTGATGATAAACGCAACGCCGGGCTGACCATCCACGCGCGAAGAGAAACTGTAACTCAGAGCGCCTAATTCTACATCTGCCACATCGCGCAGATGTAACACATTACCTCCGGCGCTGCGCAGCACGATAGACTCAAACTCCTCAATAGACTGCAAGCGTCCCTTATACTCCAAGTTGTACTGATAGGTGTTACCACTCTGTTCGCCGAGCGAGCCCGTGGCTGCTACCATGTTTTGGTTGCCGATGGCGGCAAAGATGTCATCGGGTGTCAAACCGTAGCGCGCCATGACATCAGGTTTCATCCAGATGCGGAGCGAATAGGTGTTACCCAAGTTCTGCACAGCACCAACGCCCGTTATACGCAACAGGCGTGGCTTAACGTTGATGTCAATATAGTTGGCAATAAAATCATTGTCAAACTTGCCATCGCGACTGACGAGCGCGCCGATTTGCAGAATATTGTTTTGGCGTTTCTCAACCTTGACACCTACACGCGTCACCTCTTGCGGCAGCAAGCCTAATGCCGCCGACACACGGTTCTGTACATTGACAGCCGCCATGTTAGGGTCAGTGCCCTGCTTGAAATAAACGTTGATCCTGACTTCGCC
>JAFSPC010000112.1 GCA_017443075.1 Paludibacteraceae bacterium | reverse complement strand
TGATCAAGATATTCTTGAACTAAATTTTAACAGGGACGAGATAAATGATTATATAAATGAGCAACAGATAGAGAAATATAAGGAAGAACTAAAAGCCGATGAATTAAAAAAGGCACTTAAACAAATAGCACGACAAAGATTGGTGGAAGAAGGTGTCATATTTGATGAAGAACACAAACGTCCATATATTCCACGGGACATAGTAGGACTTGTTTATATGCGTGATGGTGGTCGTTGTCGTGAATGTGGTAGCACTAAGAACTTACAGCTTGACCATATTATACCTTTTTCGAAAGGGGGCTCCTCCGAGCTAGAGAATCTTCAGTTGTTGTGTAAAGAATGTAATCTCAAAAAAGGAGCTAAAATATAAAAAGCATTTCAAATAGTTTATGGGAGATTTCGCTAATAACTCAGACAATATCGTTGAGGAATTATTAAAGGTAGTACCTGTATCATACTTTTTAACTGATGATTTCAAGAAAAAGTGTGCAGAAAATGGTTACTCTGGTAGATGGAGTATGTGCAACACAATGGTCACTTTTAAGGGGACTAACATACTCATTCCTCCAAAAGAAAGGATTAATTTGGTGTTAGAGAAAGTTTGCCATGAACTAAGTGAAAATAGTAATCGTGCATTGTATAACTTCATATCTCTTGTTATCAAAAATTATTGTGACTACGAAAACACTAAAGTAGATTTAAGTGACTTAAGAATTTTATTGCGCTCTATAGGAGTGGTAAAAATTCCCGAATTAGAGCAATACGATTCAAATACTCCATTCACCCATGACATTGTGGTAGAAATTATCAAGTGGGATGAAATGAAAGATATAGTCGCTAAACTTGAAATTGATTGTGCCAAAGCAACAGATACAGATGCTTATAGAAATATCGGTAATACTTGTCGCCATTTGTTGATTCAATTAGCTAAACTGGTATATGATGCAGAACTACATGGTAAACTTACAGAGGAGGGCAAAGAGATAGGGAAGACAGATGCTTATGAAATGTTGGTACACTATTTATCTTTTAAACTTCAGGGGAAATGCTATGAAGAATATAGAGCCTACACAAAAGCTACTTTAAAACTTGCAAATATGCTTGCCCACAAAGAACCGGCAACAAAAAAAGAAATGCTACTAACGGCTTCTGCAACTATAAATCTTGTTTATACTATAGGAATAATAGAGGATAAGATTTGCAATAGTTATATATAATCATTAGTGTCCACTAAAAAATACTAAAAAAAAGAAAAGCAAATTAAGAATCCATGTCAACAATAACATCTCTTTAATCCAGTGTTACAACAATGAATGTATCAAACTAAAACTGAAAATGAGCCCGGTACAATACCGAACTCACTTTCTAAATCAAGTCAAATAGATTTATTAAATCCGTCCAACTTTTTTGGGTCACCTCAAATAGGCACGCTTTCTTTTCCGTTGTAAGCCCTTGGCTTAGCCGAGCATGGTAAGCAGAATACCGGCAGCAACGGCAGAGCCAATCACACCGGCTACATTCGGGCCCATGGCGTGCATGAGCAGGAAGTTACCGGGGTTCTCCTCTTGTCCGACCTGCTGGCTGACACGTGCTGCCATCGGTACGGCACTCACGCCGGCAGAACCGATTAGCGGGTTGATCTTCTCCTTGCTAAACACGTTCATCAGCTTAGCCAGTAGCACACCACCGCCGCTACCCATACCAAAGGCAACGATACCCATCACCAGAATCATGATCGTCTGCAGGTTCAGGAACGAAGCGCCTGTAGCCGTAGCACCAACTGACAGACCGAGGAAGATAACCACGATGTTCATCAGTTCGTTTTGTGCGGTCTTGCTCAAGCGATCGACAACACCACACTCCTTCATCAGGTTACCTAACATCAGGCAGCCTATTAGCGGAGCTGCGTCCGGCAGGATGAGGGCAACAATGGTAGTAACAAGAATAGGGAAGATAATCTTCTCCGTCTTGCTCACGGCACGCAGTTGCTTCATCTTGATGGCACGCTCTTCCTTCGTGGTCAGCAGTCGCATGATAGGGGGTTGAATAACCGGCACAAGAGCCATGTAGCTGTATGCTGCAATCGCAATAGGGCCAAGCAGTTCGGGAGCCAACTTGGAGGTCAGGAAGATACTCGTCGGACCATCGGCACCACCAATGATACCAATAGCACCGGCTTGAGCCTCGGTAAAACCTAACGCGTTGGCGCACAGGAACGTAATGAAGATACCAATCTGCGCAGCCGCACCTAATAGCAAACTCTTAGGGTTGGCAATCAGCGGACCAAAATCCGTCATAGCACCAACGCCAATGAAGATAAGGCACGGATAGACGCCGGCTTTGACACCAATATACAATACATCCAGCAGGCCGCCTTCCTTTAGAATGGCGCCATACGAGTGGTAGGCAGGACTGCTCGGGTCAAGAAAAGCCGTCCACAACTCGGAGTGGAACATGTTCGCACCGGGCAGGTTAGTCAGAAGCATACCGAACGCTATAGGCAAAAGCAAGAGCGGTTCGTACTGCTTCTTGATAGCGAGGAACAACAGGAAGAACGATATGACCAGCATGCATGCCTGCTGCCAATCGATATGCATAAATCCCATGCCTCGCAAGAATTCTAAAATGTCATTCCACATAGTAATTCTTCTTTCTGTGTTAGTGATCTGTTTATCCGAGTACTATCAGCAAGTCTTCTTGCATAACGTTCTGACCGGCGCTTACACATACTTGCTTAACCACGCCGTCTTGCTCAGCGAGCACGGCATTCTCCATCTTCATGGACTCAAGTGTGAGCAAGGTATTGCCCTTCTTGACTTCGTCGCCCTCCTTGACAAACACCTTGATGACCGAGCCGGGTAGGGGAGACGTAACCTTAAGTCCTGCAGCAGGTGCGGCAGGTTTAGCAGCAGGTGCAGGAGTAGCCTTAGGTGCAGCGGGTTCAGCTTTAGGTGCGGCAGCAGGAGCGGCGGTCTCGATCTCAATCAGACGATCCTCCTGCATCACGTTCTTGCCCGGCTCGGCATAGATAGCCTTAACTGTGCCGGCGTACTCCGACTTGATACTATTTTCCATCTTCATGGATTCCATGGTCAGCAGTTCGTCACCGGGTTGTACCTTGTCGCCAACCTTGACTGCAACCTTGATGATGGAGCCAGGCAGAGGTGATTTGACCACCTGAACGCCTGCTGCGCCGGCTTGGGTGCCGGTTTGTGCTGCGCTAACGACCTTCATCGGGTCAGCTTTCTTGGCAACTACCTTAGGCTCATCTTTCTCCAACTCAACCGTGAAAGTTGTGCCGTTGACAGTTACCTCGGCATGGTTGCCATCTATCTCATTGACGGTCGTGCTGTACTTATGACCGTCAATCACAAATTTGAATGCTTTCATTGTGTTTCTTGTTTTTAGTCTTGAGGTTTTCTTGAGCAGATTTGTGTTTTTGGGTGAGGGTGTTATGGTATCGATAATGATCGAATCCCAAACGCAAAGATGCCGAGAAAAATCAAGACCTGTGTAAGTTGTTCATACCGTAGAGCTTACTATTCCATGGGGAATACTTGCGCTCCACCTTTTTGATTGTTACTTGTGTGGGTTCCTCGTCATGCACGCCGTTGTAATACAGGTGTAGCGCCATGGCTATTGCTGCTGTGGCGTTGCCGGTGAGGGTGATCTTCTCCGATGTTTGCTTGCGTGGTGCGCCTACTGCCTCATGCACCTCGTGCGGGTTCTCCACTTTCACGCGCGGACGCATGATGAAGCCGAACAACTTCAGCACATAGATCAGTACAACCAGCAGTATTAGTACGATCGCAAATCCCAGCAACGTTACCATCCACACATGTGGCCAGTTAACTGCTAATAAAATCATACGATTTACAATTTAGTCAATTTACGATTTACCATATTTATAAAGGTATATTGCTATGCTTCTTCAGCGGGTTTGTCAGGCGCTTGGTCTGCAGCATTTCGAATGCGCGTATGATACGTGCACGTGTGTTGCGCGGCTCAATAACGTCGTCAATATATCCGCGGTTAGCAGCCTGATAGGGTGAAGCAAACTTATCCTTGTACTCAGCCTCCTTCTCGGCGATGAACGCTTTCTTCTCAGCAGAATCCTCGATAGCCTTGATAGCTTTGGCTTGCAGCACTCCTACGGCACCACTGGCACCCATCACAGCAATCTCGGCATTAGGCCATGCGTAGCACATGTCACCACGGAGTTGCTTACAGCTCATCACGATATGGCTACCGCCGTATGACTTACGCACGGTAATCGTTACCTTGGGTACGGTAGCTTCGCCATAAGCGAACATCAGTTTGGCACCATGATCGATGATACCTGCGTACTCTTGCCCCGTACCGCACAGGAAGCCCGGTACGTCCACCAATGTCAGGATCTGGATGTTGAAGGCGTCGCAGAAACGCACGAAGCGTGCAGCCTTACGGCTGGCGTCGCAGTCAAGCACGCCGGCAAGCCAGTTGGGCTGGTTGGCTATGATACCTGTAGAGCGACCGTTGAAGCGGGCAAAACCACAGATGATGTTCTTGGCATAATCCTTCTGTACCTCCATGAAATCGCCATTATCAACAATCGTATTGATAATGTCCTTCATGTTGTAGGGCTTGTTCGGATCGTCAGGTACGATCTCGTTCAGGCTGTCCTCGATACGTGCAGGATCGTCGGTACACTCCATGAGCGGAGCCTCCTCCATATTGTTTTGCGGAATGAAGGAGATGAGGCGGCGTATCTCAGCCATAGCCTCGTCCTCGGTAGCGGCCACAAAGTGCGTTACGCCTGACTTGGTGGCATGCACCTTGGCACCACCCAGTTGCTCAACCGTAACATCCTCACCCGTGACGCTTTTAACTACCTTCGGTCCGGTAATGAACATGTACGAGTTCTGCTCGGTCATCATGATAAAGTCGGTCAGGGCAGGGCTATATACGGCACCACCGGCACACGGGCCAAAGATAACGCTAATCTGTGGTACAACACCTGATGCCAGAATGTTACGCTCGAAGATCTCGGCATATCCTGCCAGAGCACATGCGCCCTCCTGAATACGTGCGCCCCCCGAGTCGTTCAATCCGATGATAGGTGCGCCCAGCTTCATAGCCATATCCATGACGTGGCAAATCTTCTGCGCCATCGTTTCTGATAGCGAGCCGCCTATAACGGTAGCGTCCTGTGCAAACACAAACACCAGACGGCCGTCAATCGTACCCGAGCCGCAGGCTACGCCATCGCCGAGGAACACTTTCTTCTCCATGCCGAAGTCGGTACAACGGTGGGTAAGGAACATGTCAACCTCTTCAAACGAGCCCTCGTCTAATAACATATTTATACGCTCGCGCGCGGTATAACTACCTTTGGCATGATGTTTCTCCACGGCAGCCTCGCCACCACCCGCCATCGCCTTTGTTCGCGAGTCAATCAGTTTTTGCAATTTAGCTTGATCCATAATTGTAGTCAGTTTTCATCAGCCAAGCTTGGCTGATACTATTCTTTTTTCTGTTTATTTGGGTTGTTGGCAGAGCTCGGTCAGAACGCCCTTGGTTGACTTCGGATGGAGGAAGGCGATCATCAGGTTTTCGGCACCCTTACGTGGGGCTTTGTCAATGAGTTGGATGCCTTTCGCCTCGCATTCAGCCAAAGCTTCAGCTACGTTATCCACGTTGAAAGCTACATGATGTACGCCACCACGGCCGCCGTTCTTCTCGATGAACTTGGCGATGGTTGATTCAGGAGAGGTCGGCTCGAGGAGCTCAATCTTTACCTCACCTACCTTGAAGAAGGCGGTACGTACTTTCTGATCCTCTACAACCTCGATGCTGTAGCACGGAGCGCCTGACAAAAACTCGAAGAAGGGAGCAGCTTCTTCAATGCTGGTAACAGCAATACCTAAATGCTCAATGTGAGTTGGTTTCATGATGTATAAAATTAGTTTGTTAATTATATTTTCGATTTATTGTTCTCTATGAAGGATATACTTTATATTCATTATCGATTGATTGTTATACTTTATGAATGGCAAAGTATTTCCATAGCGGAGCCGCCATCAGGGCTTGCATGATCATGCCGCGGTCAAGGATTTCGCGCACCTCGTCGCGTGTGAAGATATCCACATGTATATCCTCCGTCGCCTCCTGGTGTTGTTCGCTCAGCTTCTCCACATCGCGAGCGAGAAAGGTATAGACGAGATTATTATGGTTCGTTGGGTTAGGGGAGAGCGTCATGAATAGATCCCATGTACCTCCGCCATACCCTGTCTCCTCACTCAGTTCGCGTTGGGCGGCTTGTAAGGGTGTCTCGCCTGCGTCAATCACGCCTGCCACAATCTCGTAGCATGTCTGCCCCAAGGCGTGGCGGTACTGGTCCTCCAACACAAACTTGCCGTCCTTCGTGATGGCAATCACGTTGATCCAATCGGGAAACTCCAGCACGAACCATGTGGGTATTTGGCGTCCTGATGGCAGTTCGACCGTCTCTTGCCGCACACTCAACCACTCGCCCATCCTGAGGATGTTCTCCGATTTGACAACTTTCCACTTCCTGTTCTCTAACAATGGCACCATAGTCCTATCACCTCTAACCTCTTAACTTTTAATCTTTTTCAGTTCTCAACTTCTCTCAACTTTCAATTTGCCATCGCCGCCATGTTCTTTGGGTTATATAACGCCTTGCCCTCCTGCGTGTACGCGTAATCTATACGGTCGGCAAAGTATGTCTCAACCTTGCCGCGCACAACCTTCATCGTGGAGTTGACGAGGTGGTTCTGCTCGGTAAACGCCTCCGGCAGAACGGCAAGTGCCTTGGGCAGCCATGCCTCAGGGAAGATGCCGGCATGCTTGCCGCCGGGCTTATACGCATCCACCTCTGCCTGAATCTTATCCAGCATCAGTTTCTGTCCGGTTTCCGACTGCGGGTCTGCGCCTTGCTGCTTGCAATAGTCGCGAAGCGAATCTTTGTTCGGTACGATCAGGGCGATCGTGTAGGGGTTCTGGTTGTTGTGCAGGATACATTGCTCCACGTATGGTGAACCGTCGGTCAAACCGTCCTCAAAGCCTTCGGGACTATACTTCTCACCATCGGCACTAATCAGCAGGCTCTTAAATCGTCCCACTACCCACAGGAATCCGGGATGTTGCTTTGTGACATATCCCATATCGCCTGTGTGCAACCAGCCGTCCACAATCGTCTTTTCGGTAGCCTCGGGGTTCTTCCAGTAGCCCGCCATCACGTTCTCGCCACGAATGACTATCTCGCCACGCTCGCCGTCGGGAACGACGTTCCCCTCGCTATCGCAGATCTTCACCTCCTCGTTGGCTACTATTCTGCCGCTGGAACCGAAGATAGCCGCTTTGCCGGAGTTGGCGCAGATGATAGGCGTAGCCTCACTCAGTCCGTAACCTTGGAACATAGGCATACCTACTGCACAGAAGTAGCGTTGGAGCTCGATATCAAGGAGTGCCCCTCCGCCTACGAAGAACTTCATCTTTCCGCCAAAGCCCTCGCGTACCGCCTTGAAGATGAGTCTGTCGAATAACTTAACCAAGGGAAAACGCCATGCTTGCCAGCCGCCACGGTTCCAATACTCTTTGTTGTAGGCAATAGCATTTTGGAGGGCAAAGTTATACAGCCGCTCGACAGCCGGGCCTTTGGCCCTGATACCTGCCTCTATGTTCTTGCGGAAGTTCCGCGCCAAGGCGGGTACGGACAGCATGATAGCCGGCTGTGTCTCGCGGATGGCGATAGGGATGTTTCGAAGCGTAGCCATAGCGGTCTTGCCGACCGGCACGGTAGCAATCGAGCCGCAGTAGGACATCATCGTGTAGAAGCCTGCCACGTGCGCAAAACAATGGTCCAAGGGCAGGATGATCAGCATAACGTCATCCTTGTCTATGCCTACAACCGAACGTGCTTGCTCAACATTAGCAGTATAGTTGCGATGGGTGAGCAGGATACCTTTCGGGTCGGCTGTTGTGCCCGAGGTATAGGATATGTTGGCATAATCATCGGGCTGCACGCTCCGGTAGCGTGTGACGAACGCTTCGGGGTCAGTCTGCAGTTGCTTGTTGCCCAAGGCAATCACTTTGTCGATACCTATCTCGCGGTCCTCATATTGACTCAGCGGGTCAAACACAATCACCTGACGCACATTCGGACATTGGGGCAGGATCTTGCGTATCTTGGGCAACTGTTGCTCGGAGGTCATGATCATCACGGCATCGGAGTGCTGAATGCGGAACAGCAGGTCGGATGCCTCTTCGAGCTTGATGGATAGCGGCACGTTCACGGCTCCTGCATACAGGATACCCAACTCGCCCGTCACCCATAGGTTTCGCCCTTGCGAGAGTAGGGCGACACGTTCACCTTTCTGCAATCCTAATGCTATCAATCCGGCACCTATCTGGTGGGCTTGCTCGCGCGTCTGGGCATAGGTTGTTGCAGTCCACGCGTCGTTAATTTTCTCACGCAGGAACACGTGCTCGGCATACTGCTTAGTGTAGTGTTCTACAAAATCAATTATTGTTGGTCTGTTCATTATAGTTGAGAGTTGAATGTTAGTGTTGAAGAAAATAAATCCCAATCCGCTCAGATTGCCTCTATTTGAGCGGATTGGGCTGCTCCCACGACCACCATTCTATCAATCATAAGTTGTTGTAGAAGTGGATGAAGCGCGGGATGAAATTCTGCGCATACCCGAAGGAGGGGAGCTGCTTCTGGCGGTAGA
>JAFSPC010000111.1 GCA_017443075.1 Paludibacteraceae bacterium | reverse complement strand
TATTTTTGAGCTGCTGCTTTCTGCTCAATATCTGCGATGATAAACCGTTTCTTCTCTTTGCTTAATTCAGAGGGTATGGCATCAAAGAACAATTTTGCACGGTTCTTTTCATTACCTGCGTATTTGGCAATGTCATCTCGATAACTATCTACAATACTGCGTTGCACTTGAAGAGTCTTGGAAAAATCTACATTATGCAAATACGTATTTACCACTTCCGGCATGCCGCCTACAATCAGGTATTCTCGATAATATTTGCTCAATTGCTCGTGCATAAAATTATCAATTGGCTTGCGATAATGCAAAGTTGACTTTAAGGTATCTACAACATTTTCAGGCACGCCCTTCGCCCATAAAAATTCCTCAAAATCCAATGGGTACATATTCACGCCCTGCTCAAACCCGACAGGATACGACCCGACATCGGCATAATTCAACCCCAATAGTGAACCGGATTCTATATAGTCAAACCTAGCATCTTCTATTAGAAACTTTATTGCCGTCCTGGCGTTGGGGCATGTCTGTATCTCATCGAAAAAAACTAACGTTTCATGCTCCACAAACGGACCGAACCCCATCAATGACAATTTGGAAATGATAGAATCAGCATCCAGATTACCATCAAAAGCCTGCTTAACCAGTGGAAGTCTCTCAAAATTTATTTCCACAAAATGCGCATAGTAATTTTTTGCAAACTCACGGACAATCGTGGTCTTACCAACCTGACGTGCGCCTTTTAAGAGTAAGGCTTTCTTCTTCGAGTCTTTCAACCAGCTCTCCAACTCACTTATAATCTTCCTTTTAAGCATAAAACACAAACTTTTTGCAAGTAACAAAAGCACATTTTTTGAACTTTTTGCACCGAAAAACACTGCAAAGATACAACTTTTTGATGATATTTGCAAATTTTTCAGCAACAAAAACACAAAAAAGCACACAAAAATGTACTATTTGACTCAAAACTCTAAGTATCTTTTCGTCGGAGTTATGAAAGTTTGTATAATGACAGCGGCTCACGTTCTTCGGCATATAGGAATCAGGTGTTCATGATTGAGATGGATTAAGCAATATTCAAAGTGTGGACTTTCCGCTACGCCGTACGCCGATAACCACTTGAGCTAAGCAAGAAAAATCGTTCTAAACTGCACAAAATCGTCCACTTTTAACATTCTAAGCTGCACAAGATCGTCACTTTTAACATTCTAAACTGCACCAAACCATCCATTCAACATACCGACACAACAACAGCCGAGCTTAACTGCCCGGCTGCTATTGTTGTATAGTAAGGATATTAGAGTTGTGCGCCAAGCGTGTTGTAGCGGACGCCGTCCTTGAGGATGACAATCTGTCCGTTCTCAATCCGTTTGACGGTCTTGGACGCAACTGTGGTGTTGTCGACAGCGGTGGCGAAATCGCCAACGAGTACAACATCGGTTACATTGAAGGGTGCACCGGCTTCCTTGTTGAACTGAATCATCCAGTGAGCGGCATTAGCCAGACGCGTGCGCAGGTCGTCGGTCAGCGGAAGTTCCATATAGCCATCGCCTGCGGTCATGGCATTTTGGTCGGTGATATGTCCGGCATCTTCCCACGACTCTTTGATATTGATGACAAAGTCCGAACGGTTAGCTTCGCTATAGATGCGGAGTGCGGTAGCCTTGCTGAAATCAATAGTGTTGTAGCCCTCTTTGTAGAGTTCGAGTGTTGACCACTCATCAGCCCAGAAGAAGCCCGTCCAAACGGTTACGCCCTCTTTGAGTTCTTTGCCGTCAGCGAGTTCGACCTTGGTGATAGTGAAGCGGTTACCTACGATCTGCAGGCCATTAGCCTTGATTTGGTCGACAGCCTTGGCGGTAAGAAACTGCTCGTAGGTGCCATTATCGTTCAGCCAAGCCGCTTCACGGCTACCTGCCAGATGATCCCAAACCTCGAGCACCTTGAACTCGATGCCGTCAGCACCTGTCATATAGGTGACAGCGAGTTTGTCACCGGGTTTGGCATCAGCGAACTTAGCAGCTTCGAGATTAAGCGGAGTGTCCCACGATACGGCGTGCGAGCCGGTGAACAGATCGGCGGCGTTGATGTTACCGGCTACCAGCGCTGCAAAAAGCGCAATAAGAGAAATCTTTTTCATTGTTTTAACGATTTTATGTGGACAAGGGGCAGGGGCTACCTACCCCTTATCCGGTTAATAATATGGGTTAATATTGCTTGACTTGAATATCCTTGACAGTCATAGCGCCCTCATAGCAGTTGACCGACCATCCGTTACGTTGGATGCCGTACAAGCGTTGCGTATAAGCTACCACATCGTTGATGTACATCACGAGCACCGAGTTGTCGGTATAGATATTGATGTTATACGTATGGTCGGCGGGAATGGGGAAGATATAACTACCTCCGCCCTTGAGTTCCCACTTACCCTGCTCTTCCTCGAGGCGGATGTAGTTGTTCGCACCGTCAGGGCAGACCATGATACTGTAGTACTTCTCGTTCCCGTTGGCATCGCGTTCGCCGCGCCCGAAGGACACGCCAAAGCGGTCAGCATCGCCGGAGGTGGTGACGGTGAGCGATATGTGGTTGTGGTAGCCTAAGGTGTTGAACCAAGCCGAGCTATACGCCTTCATCGCATATATGCCGTCAGTTACGTTGATGTTCCCCTCGTCACCGATGAGTTTGAGTGCCTTGAGCGCAGCCGTCCTGCTATACTTGTCAGCCATAGCCGGCACTTCGGTCAGATAGAGCGTACCATCCTCGCGCTGTGCCAGACGATGCACGGTGAGCGTGCCTCCCCACTTAGGTTCGGCGTCGGCACTGATATCCGTATTGTCGCGATTGCGCCGGTCGGGACACCAGCCCCACATATAGCGGTTGTTGCCATCTGAAGCGGTATTGCCGGCATAGAAAGCCCGGCAGTCCAGTGCGCCCTCTTTCGAGTCGGGCCATGTAGGCGCGGTGGCGGCTTTCAGTTCGTCGATAGTGCGCCCCTTCAGGTAATGTACGCGTCGCTCGAAGGCACTCATATCGCTGTATGTCAAATACCACCAGTCGCCGATCTTGAACACGTTCGGGCACTCGAGGAAACGATCCCAGATCATCTTGGCGAACGTGCCTTGGTGTTGCCACGCCTTAAGGTCCGGAGAGGTGAACTCAGCAAAACAGCCCTCTTTGGCTTCGGAGCGTGAACCTGCAGGCACAGGCTTGGTAGCCACGATCATGTGGTAGAGATTGTCGTCGCCTCGCCAGATATACGGGTCGCGGAAGTTAAGCGAGCTATAGCCGTAGTCGGCACCCCGCAGTCGGAAGAGCTGATCCTTGGTCCACGTCTTGCAGTCATGGCTGGTGGCACGCATGACGACCTGCCTATCCTCGTCAGCAGCGGGCTTGTATCGCTCGCCGGTGTAATAGATATAATAGAGCTGCTGCGCCTCGTCATAGACGACACAGCCGGTACCGAGCGCAGCATCCTGCTCGCCGTCACGTCCGGTGGGCAGCACCTCACCCATAGGGGTGTAGGTGGCTGCATCGGTGGTACGTACGCCCCAGATGGGGTGGAAAGTCTGCTCAAGGTTCTGCTCGAAGTTATGCAGATAGAGCACTTTGTACTCCTTTGCCACAGGATCGTAGAAGGGCATAGGGTCGCCCACGCTGCCTACTGATGGCCGGTAGTAGGTGGTGGTGCCGTTCTCGTCAGATGAGTTGAAATAGGCGGTAGTGTTGTCCCAATCCTTCTGCTCCTGAGGATAATTATCGTTGCAGGCAGCCAACAGGCATGTTGACATAGCCAGGATATTGAATAATTGTATCGTTCTCATAAGGCGTTATTGCATTAGGTAATTAAACGCATTTTCGGTAATCTTGGCAATGTTGGCGTGGTAATACTCCGTGCCGTCAGAGCCGGCTACCGAATACCAGTCGTAGCATCCCGAGCCGATGCAGATGATGGCCCCATGGTCGGCTGTACGCTTGTACTCCCATGCTACGACAGCATCTGCACCACCGGCTATATCCACAGCACCGGTCTTTTGTGCGAACACTTCGCGTGAGTCATACCCGCCCCAGTCGGTACCGATGTGGTACTGTGCGGTGGAGTTGGTGATACGATAGCCCGCATCGCAGGTATAAACGTGCCCCGGATTGTCTGAGTTCATCAGCAGGTTCTGCCACAGAGCGTGATCGGTGTGGCCCTCTATATTGAACTCCCAAGGGGAGCCTACGGTCTCGGCATCGGCTTCGTTCTGCCCCCAGCAGTTGTTCGGGAAGCACTCTGCCTCGCCCAGATAGAACGGCAGGTTAACAGCATAACGCGTGAGCAGGAACGAGCCGCCAGCCTGATAGAACTCCTTGAGTCTGTCGAGAGCGAACACATCCACAGCCTCGGGCGCGTTCGCCTCAAAGGCTGCTTTGCCCTCCAATCCGCCATCCTTGTGGAAGTGCCACCAGATGACTTTGCAGTCGGTCATGTTCACACGGCCGGCAGCGAAGTTGGCGAACGAAGCATAATCGGAGTTCTCAACATTGCTGAGCAACCATGTAACGGCCTCCTGCTCCTCAGGATTGAGCTGTGCCACGGTCTCTGCCAAGCCCAGATAGAGCACTACGGGGTTGCCTTTCTGCTTGACGGTAACGGTATACGTGGTGGATGCGGTGTTGTTGGTAACGGTGAACTGTACGGGGCTGGTAAAGTCGCACGGGACACCGGCTGCAGGCGTCAGCGTAGCTCCCTCGGTCATCTTGACGGTGGGGATGAGCGCCTTCATATCCGTGCCGACGGGTACGGAAACAGCGATAGTGCGTGCCTCCTGGTCGATGATACCCAGATACTCATCGTTGAGCACGAATGAGAGGATACGTGCCTCGTCGTGCTTGACACTAACCTTGTAATCAAGATACACATTACCGTTGGTAACGCGGATAACGATGGGCGATGTCAGGTTCACCTTGCCGCCCTGCTTGCGATCGGCTGTAGCACCGGCTGAGAGAGCGAGGGTGGTGATAGTCATCTCGTGATCATCGTGTATCTCAGGCACTCCGACCACGATAGTGCGTGCGGCGTGATCAATCACACCCTTGTAGAGGTCGTCGAACACCAGCGACTCGATCTTGCAGTCACCGCTGACGTCAAACGAGTTGTCCCTCTTGTCGCAACTGACAACTGCCAACAGAAGCAAGCAGAGAGTTGCTATCTTATAAATGGTCTTCATAACTATACTTCTAAATGATTAATTGTAAATGGCTTACCAGCCACCGATGTTTTGCTTGTAATGTCCGTTGGACGCCGCCATCTGCTCGTGGGGAATAGGCAGGTACTCGTTCTTGTTGGCTGTGAAGGCGGCGTTGCTATAGATGCGGCAGTCGTTGGCTTCCTCCTTGTAATAGGTGTTCAGCACCTCAGCTGCTTCGCCCCATCGCACGAGGTCGAAGAATCGCTCGGACTCCATGGCTAACTCCAACCGTCGTTCCATCTTGACGCGTGCGAGTGCATCGTTATCATCAGTATATGCCTTGACGCGAATCTTGGCACCGTAGTTGACATCATATCCGGCAAGCATACCTGTGCTGCGCGAAGCACGGTTACGGAGGCGGTTAACGAGCTCGATAGCCTCATGGTTCTGCCCCAGTTGTGCGAGTGCTTCAGCACGCATGAGCATCACATCGGCGTACCTTAGGACGATGCGGTTCATCGGGCTGCCAAACCAGAGTTTGGAGCGAATGAGATACCCGCCATCGGGGTCCACGTTATGCTTCAGGGTCACATTATAGCCGTACAAGCCGTTGGAGCGGCTCCAGTCGTGCGTGCGCGCCATGATATACTTCGGGTTGAACATATAGGGGAATCCGGCTATACCTACCGTCAGCCACAGGCGTGGGTCAGCATTGTCGGTAGCTGCATCAAAATCCTTCTGATTGAAGTCGGTGATGAATGGCAGTCCTTCAGCATTGGTACGGAAGGCATTCACGAGGTTCTGGCTGGGCTTGTAGAAGTCGCAACCACCATCGGTCACACCCTCTATACCCGGCACCATCAATCCGTACGACCAGTTGCAGTTACCAAGGTTCGTACCATCATTGGTGGAATATTGCATTGCCCAGATGCTCTCCTTGCCGTTCTCATACTGCAGTTCGGGACGGAAATTGTTATGGAAATCATCCTCCAAGCCATAACCGCCGGCGGTATAGATAGCCTCGTCGGTATAGGTGAGCACCTTCTGCAGGTCATCCTTGTTGACCTCTGTCACGGCGTGCGAAGCAGGATCGTCCTGACGGTATGCCTTGTACAGATAGACCTTGGCGAGCAAAGCGGCAGCTGAAGAGCGCGTAGGGCGACCTTTGTCCGCCTGCGAGGCAGGGAGCACACTGTAGGCATACTCAAGGTCGTCGGCAATCAGTTGCCAGCCTTGGTCGTTGGTATAGGTGTCGTTGCGTAACTCCTTGTAGTCAGCCTCCGTCATGTTCGGGGCCACCACGAAGGGGATATTCTTGTACAAGCGCTTGAGCAGGAAGTGACCGTATGCACGCAAGAACTTCATCTCACCCAGACGCTGACTTTTGAGCGCATAGCTGTCATCCATGGCATTGAGCGCATCGATGGCTGCATTGACGCGGCTCAGGCAGTTGTACAGGCGCACCCACATATCGTTGATATTCCAGTTGGTGGTCATTACACCTTGCGATATCTCCAGCTGATGGAACACATCGCCATCGTTCTCACTGATACCACCCTTGTAGGCGTCGTCCGAACGGACATCGAAGTTCCACATCGAGAATGAGGAGTTGACATCCTCAGCCGAGATAAAAATGGCGTAGGCGGAGATAACGATATTGTCGATATACAACGGGTCGTTCACCTGATCGCCACTCAATATACCTTGGGGCACATCTTGATTGAGAAAACTATCGCAGGAGCACAACAGCAATGTGCAGGCGGATAGCGCACCAAGTATGATTTGATTGATTGTCTTCATAACTATAAATCTTTCTACTTTATACGTACTTAACTACTCTACACTTAGAATGTCACTTTCGTGCCAAGCGTCACGGTCAGAGGGATAGGATAGCCAAACGTAGGATTCTCAGGATCCACACCGCTGAACTTGGCAGAATGGATGGTGAACACGTTCTGTGCAGAGATGAACCAGCGCCAGTTCTGCATCAGCATCTTTTCACACGCGGACTGCGGCAGATTGTAGCCAAGCTGGATATTACGCAACTTGAGGAACGAGCCGTCCTCCACGAAATAGGTGCTCACGCGGGTCTCGTTGTTATTGTTGTTGGTGGACAGCGCGGGGATATTGCTATTCGGGTTACTCGGGCTCCAAGCATCCAGCACGCGAGTACCTTTGTTCAGGTTAGCCACATTCACACCTGCCCAGAGGTCGGTCTGCTCCTTATAATCCTTCGTAATGATCTGCACACCGCCTATGCCTTGGAAGAACAGCGTCAGGTCAAAGCCCTTGTACTCGAAATAGAAATTTGCACCGAAGTTAATCGCCGGAACAGGGGTATAAATCCATGTCTGGTCTTTCTCGGTAATGATGCCATCGCCATCGATGTCACGGTAGCGTATACGCCCCAGACCGGCACCCTCCTGAATGGCGTGGTTGTCGATCTCCTCCTGCGACTTGAAGATGCCATCGGCTATATAGCCCACCTGCGATCCCATGGCGTGCCCTACAACCGACTGCACGCCATTACCACCGAACGTACCCTTGGCAGCAATCGTCTCAGGCAGTTTGGTTACGGTGTTGTCATAGTGCGAGAGGTTAGCACTGATGTCGTACTTGAATCCGCTCTTCGTCTGATTGCGATAGCCCAGCGAGACCTCAACACCCATGTTATCCATTGCACCGGCATTGATCCATTGCGAGCCACCCTCACCCATGGCGGCTATACCATCCATGCAAACGAGAATATCCTTGGTCTGCTTGTAGAACCAGTCAACCGAGCCGTAGAACGTCTGCTTGAACAATGAGAAATCCAAACCGGCATTGGTTTGAGTGGTGGTCTCCCACTTGATATCATCGTTACCCAACTGGTCACGCTTGAAACCTGAGGGCAGGATATGTCCGCCGTTGCTACCGGTGATGTCGTACGATGTACCATAACTCTGGCCACCGTTCTCCTCTACACCATAGTTAGACTTGTAAATCGTATAACGCGCGGTGGGAGAAATGTCCTGGTTACCGGTCTGACCCCACGATGCGCGGATCTTCAGGTCGTCGAGCCACGAGGTGGTCTCACGCATAAACTTCTCCTGACTGATACGCCATCCTGCACTGAACGAGGGGAACGTAGCAAAGCGGTTATGCTTGCCGAAGCGGCTCGAACCATCGTGACGCAGCGTAACCGAGAACAGGTATCGGTTGTCGTACGTATAGTTAGCCTTGCCGAAAAAGGAGATTAGCGAATAACTGCCGGCACCACCGTACGATTGTGCCTTACCGCTACCGGCGTCAGGCCACATGTAGTTGGGCGTGAGCACGATAAAGTCCTCTTTGTAGCCGGAGAACCACTCATCAATCTCGCGGTTCAACTCCGTACCCAACAAGAAGTCAGCACGATGCTTACCAATCTCCAGATTGTAGGTAATAATGGCGTTCCACATCCACTTGAGCCAATGCTCTTGTTTCGCCTCAACGGCATTCTTATCATTAGCCACAACGCCTTCCGCGATTGGATAGGTAAAGAAGCGCTGCTTCTTCTGCGCATAGTCGATACCCGCCGTGGTACGGATGTTCAGACCCTTGTAGGGAGTGATGTTGATAAACACGTTGCCGAACACGCGCCAGTAGGTGTACCGGTTATCCTTGTTACGCTCAAGGATAGACAGGGGGTTCTCACGCTGCGGGAAACCGCTGGACGAAGGCGCTTGCGCCAACTCGCCGTTGGTATTATATGCCGGCAGCATAGGGTTATATTGCAGCACGCTGTTGATAAAGCCGCCCGGTGCACCAACCTCCGAGGTGCGGTTCAGCGTGAAGTTCTCACCAATGGTGACATAATCCTTCAGAATCTTATAGTCGCTGTTGATACGTGCAGAGAAGCGGTCGAAGTCCGAGGTCTTGATGATACCCTCGTTCTTGTAATAACCCAGCGAGAAGAACGAACTCCCCTTCTGGCTACCGTTGCTCACGGCTACGTTATAATTTTGTATCACGCCCGGGCGCGTAGTCTCGTTGAACCAGTCGGTGTTGCTTACGGGTACGGTACCGGCGTTGTCCATATACTTACCCAACATGATGTTATTCAGCACAGGATTGCCTTGCGCATCATAGCCCCAGTCATAGCGATAGCCGAGCACATTGGTGTTCGGGTCGGCTGTACCGTCATTGATATACGCCTGCCACATGGCGCGACCATACTGCTCGGCATTCAGCACCTTCATGCGGTTCACGTACGACTGCACTGCCACGCTGGCGTCCAGATCAATACGAATCTTGCCTTCAGCACCTTTCTTCGTTGTGATGATGATCACACCGTTGGCAGCGCGGCTACCGTAGATACTGGCAGATGCAGCGTCCTTCAGCACCTGAATACTCTCGATGTCGTTCGGGTTCAGCTCATGCATGCCGGATTTGGTAGGCACACCGTCGATGATGTACAACGGGTCGTTGTCGTTGAGCGTACCTATACCGCGAATACGGATAGTGGCAGCGCCGGATGGTGCACCGTCAGCCGTGATGTTCATGCCCGGCACCTTGCCTTGCAAGGCTTTCATCGGGTTGTTCTCCTGTTGTTTCTCAAGGTCCTTGCTGCTGATGGCGGTGACGGCGCCGGTCAGGTCAGCCTTACGTTGGGCAGTATAGCCGGTAACCACAACCTCCTCCAGGAGCTCACTGTCCTCAGCCATACGCACAGACATGTTAGCGGCAGCCGGCAGGGTTTGCGCCTGAAATCCCACATAGGAGATCACAAGCTGCGCGCCTTCGCTTACCGTCAGCGAAAAATTACCGTCGAAATCGGTAATCGTACCATTTGTCGTTCCCTCTTCAAGAACCGATGCACCGATAATCGGTTCATCGTTGGCAGCCTCCAGCACCGTACCGCTTGCTTGCACTTGGGCTCGCAACGATACAGAGCAGGTCAGCATCATGAGGGCAATGGCAAAAATGATTGGATTTTGCTTCATGATATTCAGCGTTGATTGTTTATAAATAAGGGTTAATTGTTTTTGCACTTCGGAATGTGTTTTTCAAAAAATCTGTGCAAAATTACAACAATTTATAAACAAATGCAAAAAAATATGTTGCAAAATGTACCACTCATGTTTCATCACAACAAAATATGGTCACTTTGCAACATATTTTACATTTAGCCTTCTGAAAACTACTGTTCGCTGGGCAAATGTCCGAAATACTCTTTGTAATATTTGCTGAAATATCCGGGGCTTGAGAAGCGCAACTCATTGGCTACTTGACGGATATTCTTATCCGTAGTTCGCAATAGTTCATCCGCCCGAATGAGTCGTCGCTCACGTATGTATTCGGTAGGTCCCTTTCCGGTGATAGCCTTCACCCTGCGGAAGAGTTGTGTTCTGTCGAGTTGCAGCATTGTTGCCATATATTCGACCGTCAGTTTGGGGTCGGTGAGGTGTTCATCTACCAGTTGCCTGATCCGCTCAGCGAACATGGCATCTTTGTGGCTAAGCTGCATCGCCTGCTGCACATCCTCCAATTGGGGCAGAATGGTATCATTGATCTTTGTCTGCATCTTGGTTTGCATCCACACTACCCCAATCAAGGCTACCGCCAAAAGTAATGCCACAACAATGAAGGCTATAATCAGGATATTCTTATCCATGCGAATGGCACTCATGTTCTTCTCGGACAATGCATGCACCATTTGCATCGTCTCCAGATCGTGCATCATTACCTCAAACTGCCTGAGCAGCGGCAAAGCCATGGTAGCATCTATCATGGTGGTAGGAATGACAGTGTCGCGCACGTAGGGCTGATGGGTCAGGATCTGCACAACGGTATGGATGAGCATATCTCCGCGAGTCGGATAGGCTGCCGTACACTCGATATCCCCGTCGACGATGGCTTGCAGGCCGTTGATTATACCATCTACGCCCATTATATGCACACTGCCCTTGCCGTAGTACGGCGACTCGTTGACGGCCTTGGCAGCCTCGATAGCCATGATATCGTTTTGCGCTACGATGGCTCGCACATCATGATGCTGATCGAGGTACTTGCTGACCTCATTATACGCATCCCAGCAGCCTAATACGGCATTCACCTGAATGCCTTGCGCCCCTGTCAGGCCATCACTCATGCCTTGGTGGCGCAACTGTTCGGGCATAGACCCCGGTTGCCCTAACACCTCTAGCACGTGCAGGGTTGATCTGCGGCTTTCTGTTTCAGGCAGCCTGTCTTTGACCGATTTCACCCACTCAGCCATCAGCAATCCGACGCTGTAGTTATCTCCTCCGACGAATGCCGTCCACTCATCACCATTCACCCGTCTGTCAGCGACCACAACAGGAATACCTGCTTTGTATGCACGTGCTATAGCCGTTTGCACATGGTCGGCATCATTGGGGCTGACGATGATAGCATCCACCTGCTCGCTGATGAAGCTATCGATCTGCGCACACTGTAGCAGCGTATTGCCATACGCAACGCGCCGGTGCAGACGGATGTCAGGATGCCGCAGGGCTTCGCAATCCATCTCGGCATTCATCTTTTGCCGCCAATCGTCATTCAAGCATTGGCTTACGCCAATCTGGTACTGCTCTTGCCGGACATGGCAGGCGGATAAGAGCAGGAGCAGAAGCGGAAGTATTACCAGTCTATTCTTCATTTTAACTTCGTGTTGGTTACGGCTGCGCCGTGTTGGGGACTGCGTGTTGAGGACTGCGTGTTAGGGACTGCGTGTTGGTTACTCCGTATTCGTTACTTTTATGCTACACGGACTTTCACTGATTAGCACGGAGCAGAGTATTCTCAGTATTCCGTGGGGGTCCGTGTAACTCCGTGTTCGTTACTTTTATGCTACACGGACTTTCACTGATTAGCACGGAGCAGAGTATTCTC
>JAFSPC010000110.1 GCA_017443075.1 Paludibacteraceae bacterium | reverse complement strand
GGTTCTGCGGATTAGGTACCTCCAGCGAGAAGGTAATCTTCGTCGTGTTCACCTCACACAAGCCCCCCTCAATAGGATTGATGGACATCAGCGGTTTGATGTCAGAGATCATGATAACCTGCGATTTGCTGTAGTCACCGATGGTCAGTTTGACCTTATACGTACCGGCAACCTCGTAGTAGTGCTCCACACTGTTGCCTTCTGCCGTCGTGCCATCGCCAAACTCCCATTTGGGCGTGCCCTCGGTAGGTGACGTGTTGTTGAACGTGATAACCGAACCGACATAGTAGTCGAGCGCATAATCGCCGTTAATCTTATAGTTGAAGGACACAGCGTCCTGCGGGAGGTTTTCCTCCTTGGGTATATTGTCAACACAGGCGGCAAGACTAATTGCCACGATTGCCAATGTCAGAATCTTGCAATACTTATTCATAATGCATCCTCCCATTAATTAATATCTATATGTTTCGATACTGTACGTCCGTATATTCCTCGCTTATCATACACTCGCATGATGGCGTTGATCGAATATGTGCGCTTGTACTCGACGTCATAATAGCCGTTTGCACTATTCTCAATCAGTTCGGCAAAGCCGATCGTCTGCCAGATAGAGTCGATGGCGTAGGGGACAAGTTATTCGCCTTGCGCGTTCTTTGGGAAGTGATATACATATACGCCTTCGCCTTGGTTCTTATCCTCGGTAGAGTCGGTAAACTGCATAAAGTCGTCCAACTTACCCATACCGACATACATCTTGCGGTAGTCGGCATACTTCATCTTCTGGTGCACGGCATCCTTGAACTCCTGCATATATGTGTCACCGAAATACTGTACCATCTTGGCGGAGTCGAACTGTATCGGTTGCTTCCATTCAAACGGTGCGAGCGTACCGCTGACGGGGAATGTGCCCTCCAACAGATAGGCGTGCAGGCTGTCACTCCAGAGGTCTTCGGTATGCGCATACTCCTGAATGAGTTGCGACACGCGCTTCTGTTGCGTAGTATTGCTGGATAGGGTGTAAGTGAACGTAGCCGTCCAGGGGCAGGTAACGATTTTGTCGAGTGTTTCCTCGACATCATACCACACCTCGGAATGGTCGATCTTGTCAGCAGACGAGTAGTATTGCGCGGAAAAGTCCATATTTCCGCCGGCAGAGACAACGGCACTACCGACCTCCCAATACGCCTCGGGTCCCACCTTGCCTGTGATGGTATCCTCATCGAAAAAGTCGTGCTTGGCGCAAGATGTGAGTAGCATCACGCCTGCTGCCATAATGATAATTATCTTTTTCATAACAGAGCCTTTCTTAATTCATTATAATGAAGTTGTCGGGTATTACTGCCAAATTGTCGGGTCAGCACACTGCGCCTTGCCACAGGTGTTATGCGCCCAGATAAGCCGGCGCTTGAGTACATGGAAATCAAGTACTTTGTCACCTTTATCATTCGTGGTGTAATAACCGATACGATCCAATTCGCCTTTGTTGTACTTGGTTTCCGTCTCCGTATCAGCATTCAACCGATTAACCCACGCATTCGGAGAGAGATCAGCATTAATTCCGTAATCTTCCGGAGTATTCCAATACGGCTCGTACAGGTTGTACGGACGGCGCAACGAGTATTCGCTGCTGAAGTTCACCGAGTCCGTAGCAAACGAAGCATTCTTGCCGTTGTGTACGTGCTCGACGGTATATACGTAGCTATTGTCATACTGGATGCCGTTGGTCATGCTGGAGTAGTTGTAACGGCGCATGTCTGTCCACTGCTCGGGCTGCAGGTACATGGCTACGTACTTCTGCTGCATGAGATCGGCGAGGGTGAACTGAGCTGCTCCCGGGAGTTTGATATTGAAGAACCGGGCGTACTGCTTCTTCGCGTTGCCGCTCGTGATAGCGGCTTCATATATGCCATAGCGCTCCATATTCAGCACCACCGCGTCGCGTGTAGTCTGGTATGCCCCCGCCTTGTTACCTGCCCAGTACTGCGCCTCGGCTTTGATGAACATCAGTTCTTCAGTAGTTATCAAAGCTATATAGCCATTGTTCTGAGTGTATGGATTAGTCAGTTCGTCTGTTGTGAAGAGATCAGGATAGTACGTTATTTTCATTGAGTTGTCCATGCCGATATTGCTCTCCAAGTGACGGATAAGTTTCGGACCGCCGGTCATGGCACGAGGTGTCATAATCTTCGAGGCACGCGGGTCAAGTGCGTAGCCACGCGACGACTGGTAGTATTTGTCAAAGCAGCCGAGGATGGCATGCGCGAAGAATGTAGTCGGAATAGATGAAGCGAGGCGGTTGCCACGGCTCTCCCAGGAGTTGATAACGGGAGCGTATGGTCCCCACGGGCAGTTCTGCTCGGTCTTGCCGCCATCGTATCGGTAGAGCGGTTCTTGCCAGTTGGCATCGTTGAGCACCTCGTCCACCATGGCGATAATCTTGTTGCAGGTGGCAGGCGTGTTGTCCCAGTTAGGCAGTTTGCGTAGCCACAAGCGGCACCGCAGCGCCTTGGCGTACAAGCCCCACTTGTAGATGTCACCGGCATAGATGCGATCCATCTTTTGCGAGATAGGCAGATTGGTCTCACACTGCGTCCATGCCGGGTCGGCATAGAGTTTGACCAGTTCGTCCGCCTCCTCGAACATCCATTTGTAGATATCCTCCTGCATGTCGTACGCGGGCGAACTCTTTTGATATGACTCCGAACGCGGCATATCGCCAAAGGCATCGGTAGTGAAGAGCGTGGAGCCTAACATAATCGTTCGACCGATAAGCACGGCATTCAAATTACCTTTGTCCATGGCTATCTCATTCATCTTGTTGATGTTCGCGCCCAAGTCGTAGAAGTGACGACGCCACATCGGGTGACGGTTCACACCCAAGAACTCCCAGCCTTGGCTGTACGGATACGAACCGGTCTGGCTCTTACCGCCGGTGGTCAGCGCCTGCGACAGATAGACGCCGTACTCTGCATGGTCATAGCAGAGTTGCGCAGCGTAGAAGCAAGCGGTAGGTATAGCCTGATCGACGGTAATGGTGATAGGAGAATCCTGACTGGTATTGACGTCCAGAAAGTCGTCACAAGCCGTCAGCAGCAACGCACCGGCTAAACTGACTATATAGATAAATTTCTTCATAATCTCTACAATTTAAGGATTTTGAAAATACGAAGGCCTTAGAAGCTTGCGCTCAGTGAGATGTTGAACGAACGCGTAGACGGCACCGGGCTGTCATCTATACCTGCCGAACCTGTACCATTGGCGCTGGTTGACGCATTACACATCGGGTCGGTGCCGGTGTACTTGGTTAGCAGGAACACGTTGTTGCACGTAAAGTTCAGTTTCAGGCTCTTGAACACCTTCTGGTTCTGCTTGAAGGCAGGAATAGTGCAGAAGTCATACCCAAGCGTGACGTAGCTCAATCGGATATATGAGCCATCTTCTATAAAATTGGAGCTGACCTGATAGAAATAGTTGGTAATCGTAGTATAGTCGAGCGTGATAGGAGTGGTGTTCTGCTCATAATATACCGAGCCGTCAGCTGCCGTATGTTCGGTTACGCCATTGAATACGACCTGCCGGCCGCGGTAGGTCTCCAGCAGTTTGGAATTACCATTGCTGATCAGGTTACGCCCTGTCACATTCAGCACATCGCCTCCGTATCGCCCGTCGAACAGGAACGAGAAGTTGACGCCGTAGATGTTCATCTGGCTTGTCAGTCCGGCTTGGAATAGCGGTTCGCGATTACCGATCAGGATATTCTTGTTCGGATCAATCATCGGATAGCCGTTTTCGTCCACTATCACTTGCCCGGCGCTATTACGGCGATAATCCTTACCCGTCAGTGAGGTGGTCGAACCGCCCATGTATGCCGAAGTGAACACATCACCGTACTGCACGTTGGTGATCTCGCTCACGCCTTCGGGCAGATAAGTTACTTTGCCACGGTTGAAACCAAAGTTCAGCCCCAGTGTCCAACTGAAATTCTTACGTTTGAGCACATCCTGCTCAAGTGTAAACTCCAGACCTTGGTTACGTACAGCACCTTCGTTACGCGTCTGCAGGATATATCCTGAAGCCGGCGACACGCGCACGGTCACGATCTGGTTATCCACCTTTGTGTTGTAGTATGCTATATCCAAGCGTGTGCGGTTGTTAAACAATCGTAGGTCCATACCGATCTCCCACGAATAGGACATCTCGGGTGCGAGCTCGAGCGAAGCGGAGGACATCGTCGGGTCGATACCATAACCACCGTCGGGATAGGTGCCGAACTGCTTGAACCGCCGGTCGTAGAGATAGGCCGGTGCATCTGAACCGACAACAGCGTAGT
Organism: Paludibacteraceae bacterium; assembly: GCA_017443075.1. GTDB lineage: Bacteria > Bacteroidota > Bacteroidia > Bacteroidales > Paludibacteraceae > Colicola. The sequence continues at coordinate 10,011 of JAFSPC010000110.1, read as the reverse complement.
TGCCACGCAGCTTCCAGTAGCTAAGCCAGTTGTTAGTAGTCTGATTCAATCCCGGAATCAGTTCCGAAAGGGTTATACCTGCCGTAACTGAAGGATAGAAGTAGGGGTTCTTCTTGATAGTAGAACTCCAGTCCCAACGCCCCGTAACAGACAGTGAAGCCAAGCCCTTGTAGTCGGCACGCAACTCATAATAGTAACCGAACATTCGTTTGCCGCTATGCGAAGCTGTACGATCTGCCTGATAGACCTCCTGCGAGTTGCAGTTCTGCAGGCTATATGTACCCGGTATGATAAAGTCCACACCGTGCACGTAGGTAGAGAAGCCTTTGGTCATCTTCAGGTCGCCGCCTACCATAGCCTCCAAGCCAAAGTCCATCGGCAACTCGGCTTTGTAGCTTGCCGTGAATCCTGCCGTCAGCAGTTCGCTGCTGCCCGTAGTTGCACTATAGGCACCTAACTTGGACTTATCCATGTTCGCTATGTCATCGCTGGTCAGGTAAGGGTTGTTCAGGTAATCGCCTGTCAGGTAATTCTGATATGCCAGAAAGGCAGCTTTCTGCTCATCCGTAGCGTCGCCCCCCGGGTCCTTGATTGACTGAACGACATACGAGTCGTCCCAACGCGGCACGGTATAACTCTCTGAAGTAGATTTCTTCACATCATAGCTCACGCGTCCGGTTATGTTCAGTCCTTTCACCGGCTTGAGCACGACTGATGCGTTCAGCACGTTGCGCAAGGCTTTTGCCTCACCGCCATCGTTGTAGATGGAGTATAGCGGACTGAAGGTGGAGTTGTACTTCTTCGATTCGTTGTATGCGAGGTATCTCGGGAAGCCGTTCTGCAACTGATAGTCAGTTATATCATCGGTTATCGCCCAGCCGTATGCTGTGCCTATACCTGATGTGGAACGGCTCTTGGTATGGCTGATGTTAGCCGAGGCATTGAATGTTATCCACTTGGCGGGGGAATAACTTGCCTTGAGCAGTGCACCGAACTTCTGCTTGTAGTCCTCGGGGATGATACCATCGGCGTTCGACCAGTTGGCAGAAGCGTAGGCAGTGAACTTTTCCGTACCGCCTTGCACGGAGAAGTCGTACTTATGATAGAACCCAGTGCGCAAGAAATTATTCAAGTTGTCATAAATCTTTGTCCCCGGGTCGAGCATTGGTCCCCAACCTCCTGTAACGACTCGATCCTTGTAGAAGCCTTGTGAACCAGGTCCGTAGGTAGTCTGTAATTGGGGTACGCGCGTGGGCTGATCCCATTGCCAACTGCCAGAGGCGTTCACCTGCAGTTTGCCTGCCTCGCCCTGTTTGGTAGTGATCATGATCACGCCATTGGCGGCATCCTGACCATACAACGCGGCAGCGGCTGCGCCCTTGAGCACGGTTACATTCTCAATATCATTGGGGTTGATGTCTGCAGCTGCGGTAGCACCGCCACTGATAGGCATACCGTCAAGGATAAACAATGGCTCGTTGGACTTGGAAGTATTCACCGACGATATACCACGCACAATAATCTGACTGCCTGAGTTCGGCGACCCGCCACCATTAGTGACTTGTATGCCAGCGACCTTGCCTTGCAATGCGTCGACGAAGTTGGCACTACGGTTCTCAGTCAGCGATTCGCCCGCGATGTTCTGCACAGCGAAGTTCATTCGTTTCTTCTCCTGCACAACACCCATGGCAGTGACGACGACCTCTTCGACAGCTATAGCATCATCCATCAGCACGATGTTAAGCTGTGCGCCGGTCACTTTCACCTTTTGCGTTTTCAGGCCTACATAACTCACCTCGATGGTAGCATTGTCGCTTACGGTCAACTCGTACATACCATCGATGTCGGTGATCGTACCATTGGCAGTGCCCACCTCCAGCACCGATGCGCCAATCACGGGCTCTTTGTCCGCCGCGGAGGTCACCACGCCTCGTACCGTGATGCTTGACCACGCCAAGAGTGGGAGCATTAGCAGTATGGACATCAAATACAACTTTTTCATATATCACTTGTATTAGGGTTTCTACTATTGTGAATAACCTTTATCCGAATTGCTCTGCCTGCCGTATCATTCCTCGGCAGCCTTGTAGGCGTCTATCGCCTTTTTGACGCTACCGTGCAGTAGCAGAAGGTGCTGCGCCGCGTCGTAATCCAGCCCCAATTCCTCCACCAGCATACGCGTGCCACGATCGACCAGTTTCTTGTTACTGAGTTGCATGTTCACCATCTTATTGCCCTTGACACGCCCCATCTTGATCATCGTAGTGGTGGTGATCATATTACAGATCAGTTTTTGCGCGGTGCCCGACTTAAGGCGCGTGCTGCCGGTTACGAACTCGGGGCCGACAATAGCCTCGATCGGTATCTCCGCCTCAGCAGCTACGGGCGAGTCAGGATTACAACTGATTGAGGCCGTCAGGCATCCGTACGCCCGCGCGTGCTTGAGCGCGCCTATTACGTAAGGTGTGGTACCCGATGCCGCAACGCCAATCACCGTATCCAACGGCGAGATATTGTGCTCCAGCAGTTCTGACCAAGCTTTGTCCGGGTCGTCCTCGGCTTTCTCAACAGGATTGCGCAGGGCCGTGTCACCACCGGCTATCAGCCCTATCACATACGTATTAGGCATACCAAACGTGGGAGGGATCTCAGAGGCGTCCAATACGCCTAACCGGCCCGAAGTACCAGCACCCATGTAGAAGATTCGACCGCCACGTTTCATGCGTGGCACGATGCCCTCAACCAACTTAGTGATCTGAGGGATAGCGGCTTTGACAGCGAGTGGCACTTTTTGGTCCTCCTCGTTCATCTCAGTGAGCAACATGCTCACATCTTTTTTGTCCAGATCGTCGTGCAACGACGGCTGTTCGGTGATTTTTACGAACATGTTTTTCGGTTTTGTATTAGTAGGTTTTGGTGTTCTTATTTCCGATGGATAGTCGGAAGATGCGCATGTTTCTCTCGGCGAAAAGCACGCGTTGTTACATTGTAGGTTTGGCGTCAGCCTTATGATACTCAATCAGTCCGGACATAGGCGATTGCAAGATCTGCGCTATCTCAATATGATTGTCAGCCAGCACTTTCGTCAGAACAGGACGATAGTAATATGCTATTGATCCCACAAACCCAACCGGCACAGCGGGGTACTGCTTCAGTATGCGCGTTACAAACGTCTGAAAATGGTCATATACCAAATCGTAGATAATCGGGTTGTCGATATGATCGGCGCAGAACTTGCTGAGTGATGCCAAGAACCTGTTCGGGAACGGCTGACGATAGACCTTGTCGATGATATCCGCCTGCGTGAGATTGTACTCCTGCAGGAACATTTTTTTCAGTTTGTCATCCAGCTGGTCTTTCAACAGGTCGGCCACGAGGCGTTTGCCTAATACGGCCCCCGAGCCCTCGTCACCAAGTATATAGCCGAGCGCCGGCACGTTCTTGGTGAACTTCTCGCCATCGTATAGGCAGGAGTTAGATCCCGTACCCAAAATACAAGCCACGCCCTCGTTATGCTGCAGCAAGGCGCGCGCGGCGCCTACCATATCCGAATAGACCTCTACCTCGGCGTCCTTGAACACCGACTTGACTGCCATCTGCACCAATGGGGATTTCTCAGGCGTACAACCTGCGCCGTAGAAATAGACGTTCGTAATCTTACCCGCCCATAGCAACTGCCCCATCTGAGGCAACAACTGGTTGGAGATACTATTCTTGATAGCATCCGCCGTCTGATAGAACGGATTGATGCCGTCCATCTTAAATTCGGATGCCTGCCCGGATGCGGACAACAGACACCATTGCGTCTTGGTTGAACCTGAATCAGCGATGAGAATCATAATTGCGAGGTTTAAAATTACGCCACAAAGTTACGCTTTTTTTTTCATATTTGCAAGTATTTTGATTTTTTTTTCAAAAAAACGAAAGATTATTTGCATTTATCAAAAAAAATCGCTAATTTTGCACTCCTAATTATCTAAATTTTGTCAAAATAATGAATCGTTTCATAACCTTTTGTTTGTTGCTTTTTGTCAGCATGGGGATGTGGGCTCGTGGCGAGCGTCAGACCGTAGTGTTCGATGTAGATATCCATTGCCAAGGTTGCATCGACAAGATTGAGAAAAACATCGCTTTCGAGCGCGGCGTCAAGGACATGGAGTGTAACTTGGACGACAAGACCGTAACGATTACGTTCGACCCTGCCAAGACCGATGTGCCGCACCTGCAGGCTGCATTTGCCAAGATCAAGAAGATAGCCAAGGTGCATATGGATAACGAAGATGCGCCGACTGAGCCCAACGACAACGTGGATGCCCAATCCGGCGCTTCAATTTCTCAATCAACAGACTATTGATAATTGACAATTGTCTATCGGTCACTGACGATAAAATCCACCAGTGCTTGCACAGCTTCCTCCTGTGGGATATTCATGCGGATGCAGTTTTTTCCCTTGTAGAGACTGACCTTGCCTCGTGCAGCACCCACGTAGCCATAATCGGCATCCGCCATCTCACCCGGCCCGTTCACGATGCAGCCCATCACGCCAATCTTCAGCGTGCGCAGTTCGGGATGCATCACCTCCGCCTCGCGGAACGCTGCCTTGATAGCGGCTATCGTATCCTGCAAGCCGAATAGTGTGCGTCCGCAACCCGGGCAAGACACGAACTCCGTCTTATATCGGATGACACCTGCCGCCTGTAGTATATCCTTGCTCAGGCGCTCCAACGGCTCAGGCGCGAAATGCGGATTACTCAGTCGCAGCACTTTTGCTTCTGTCTGCCACAGCAATCTGCCACACTCAGCGGCAGCGTACAAGGCGAACAGTGCCCACTCGCTGACATCAGAAGTATAGCACACCACCCCACCCTTGACCTCGGCTTGCGCTGCGTTGTACCGCGGGGATTGCGGGTCGGCAAAGTAATCGCGCAACGCACGCGCCACAGGTATCTCTGCCTCCGGTGCTTCGGACAGCGAAACACGAATTGTGTCACCTATGCCTTCGGCTAAGAGCGCACCTATGCCAACGGCGGATTTAATTCGCCCGTCTTCGCCCTCACCCGCCTCGGTTACGCCCAGATGCAGCGGAAAAGCCATCTGCTCCTTGGCCATCTGTGCCACCAACAGACGCATCGTATCGACCATCACGCGTGTATTGGATGCCTTGATAGAGATAACGATGTCGGCAAAATGTGCATCCACCGCCACGCGCAAAAACTCCATCACACTTTCCACCATGCCTGCCGGCGTATCTCCGTAGCGCGACATGATCCTGTCGGACAGACTGCCATGATTAACGCCCAGACGAATGGCCGTCTTGTGCTCACGACAAATAGCCAGCAATGCGGTGAACCGCTCACGCAGGCGATTCAGTTCCGCAGCATACTCGGCATCGGTATAATCGATATGCAGGAACTTACGCGCCGGGTCGATGTAGTTACCCGGGTTAACGCGCACCTTCTCTACCACGCGTGCGGCTGCATCCGCCACATCTGCCTGAAAATGCACATCTGCCACCAATGGCAGGCCATCGCCCACAACAGGTTGTAACTGTTCGTGTATCAGCCTGAGGCTCTCTACCTCACGTAGCCCCTGCGTGGTGAACCGAAGCAGTTCGGCACCTGCCTCGCGGCAACGCAAAGCCTGCTGAATGCTGCCCTCTATATCGTTGGTAGAGGTGTTTGCCATTGTCTGAATACGTATAGGGTAATCGCTGCCGATAGCGAGGCTACCGACATGCGTTGTACTCGTCTTTCGACGTGTGTAGTTAGCAAAATCCATAAATTATTGCCTATTTACTATAAATTATTATGCTATTTTTTGCAATTTCGGAATAATTGTCGTACCTTTGTATCCGCTTTGCGTAAAAGCACCTTTTTCAGGGTCTCCGACAAAACTTGCAACCGCAACGTTTTGGTGGGGAGAGCGGAGACAACTTCGCGCTTTATGTCGCCTCGCGACATCGGATAGCGAAGTTTGTCGAACGCGAGAATCAGTAGCTCAGCAGGTAGAGCACATCCCTTTTAAGGATGGGGTCCTGGGTTCGAGCCCCAGCTGGTTCACAAAAAGAGAGTTTCGGCTCTCTTTTTTGTTTTTTGTACTCCTTTCTCATTCCCTTTTCTCATTCTTTCAAATAGCGCGTTGCAATTTGCATGCAAAATTACTACAAAAAATCCGAATGTGCAAGATTTTTTTCAAAATAATCGTTTGAACGTAGTAAAAAAGAAATAAAATCTATTTTAATTTTCCATTTGCAGGATTTTGCTGCTTTTTTTATTTGGCATCGTTTTTTTAGGAAACGGCTGCACGCCACAAGGCCGAGTACGGTATTATAATGTCGATCTGGCAGAGTAAAGATGTACGATTATTAAGATTTATAATGATACAGGGGGCGATTATGCCCCCTGTATCGTCCCGTATCTTTCTTGTACGTGTCGGCTTTTAGGAGTTCTATGTCCGCCCTGCGGACTCGCGCGGCGCACTTACTCCTTCAAATGTCCACTGGACATTTTCGGTGCGCCTCAGTCGCTTCACGTACACGGCAGGTAAGTGCAAAAAGTGACGATAATTCACAGATCCACTCATTCACACAGAAAGATGTGTTGATTGTATAGGGTTACTATACCATTGCTATACTCTTACTTTACCTCTGCGCCGGTGAGGGTATAAGTGTTATTGCCGGTTTGAACAAGCACTTGACCGTCACGCGCAATCTTACGCGCCGAACGTTTCGGTGAAGAAGGAGTGCTTACTGCTGTTGCATTGCCGTTGCCGGGAACCGAATAGATATAGGTCTTTTCATAATCTCTACAAATTAAAAGATATCTATCATTTACTTTTAATAATGAGGGAGGAAAATTTCCATCTCCGTTAATAGTAGCAACTAACTGTCCATCCTCATTATATATGTATGATTGATTAGTACCATAACCGCCTGGTATGCAAAAACATACTTTATTATCAGTCGATAGAATATTCTTTGATACCAAACAGACATATGAACCCGTAACATTCTCAATTTCTATTGTCTTGTACAAAGAAAAATCATCCACATCATAAAGATTGAGGACACATTTATTACTTGCATTTGCACGACGTGGAGCTCCTTGAATAGGCTCATTGGGAACACTTGGCTCGTTTGTTTGAATCTGGGTATTGTAAAAATACGGTGATTGCACATAATGATCGAATATACCCTCATCATAATTTGCCGATATGGTATAGAAACCATCTAATGTTTTCTCTAACGTGATTTGAGCGTAAGCAGCTGTTGCGGCAAAGAGAGTTGCCAAAATAAAGATAGATTTTTTCATTATACTAAAATGTTTTGTTGCCTTGCAACAGCCACGGGCAAAGCGGATTAAGTAATAAAAAAACAAAAGCGTGAGGCTGCTATGCCACACACTCTAAGAGAAGGTACTAGGAAAAACCTTTTAGACAAGTGTGCAGATAGTAACTTCACGCTGATACGTGAAGCCTATTCGCCAAACTCTCGTCTAAGAAAGATTCCTAGTTTTTCTCTTAAAGAGTAAAGCAAACGCTTCTTTTAATCAATATGTCATCGCGCAACACTTTGCGCGTTTCTCCTGTTTTGCGTCTCGGAGAGGGACGAGATATTACATTGGTTTTTATCTGTTGTTTAGTAATCCTGTGCTTGTCCCGAACTTGTCCTGTACTTATCCTGAACTTGTTCGATCTCCGCGCGGAGGTTATATCTTAGCTAATAATTCGTCGGTTGTTAATTCCATCTTAGCGAAGGCAAACCATTTCTTACCGAGGTCCTTGAGACTCGCTCCGATATGATAAACAGTATCATCAATGCACAAGAACCGGTCGTGCGAGCGGTCAAAAGGCACCACCTCTATCGGGGCATATTGGGCGTTATGTTTCTCTAAATCAAGGGACAGCTGTGGCGTTAGGTTTTTAGTATAGACCTTTGCCTTCGTTCCTTGGGTACGCTTGTCCAATATCGTAAAGACGGTTTCATCTATATAATTGTCTATCAGCACAATACGTTTCTTTGCCTCGCGCACGCGTTCCGTAATAAATACATAGGCATCGAAAATCTGACCATCATAAAAAATCCCTTGTTTCTGTATCACACTGCCGTCATCCAAACGACGGAAGATTTCTTCAAACTTCCTGTCCGCCTCCTCCTGATGAGCCGCTAAACTCAGTTGTGTATGTTCAATGACCTCCAGCCGTTGAAACACTTGCGCGTTGGCAGCGATGAAACGACGCATCGCCGTAAACGCCCGCATAATCTGGATGTTAGTAGCTATGGCTATCGGGGAACGGAGGACACTACTGAGCATCGCTATACCGTTTTCGGTGAAGGCGTAAGGAAGATACTTAATGTTTTGTCCCTGTTTTACTTTCATGGTCGCATTTTGCGATCTTGAAGGTTCTCCTTCATTCAAGGTCACAATCTGTGATCTTGGAAACTCATATGAGGTCGCAATTTGCGACTTTATATTTGTATCTTCCTCATTCAAGGTCACAATTTGTGATTTTGAAAATTCCGCTTCCTCTTTTGTTAACTGGAACATAAAGTCTTCAGGAAAACGCTCTATGTTACGCTGAACAGCTTGATTCAGCACACGTGTTTCTACACCATACAACCTAGCCAAGTCGCGGTCAAGAATTACTTGCTTGCCGCGGATGACTTGGATGAGGTTTTCAATATTCTCCAAAGGTTGCAATGGAGCGGACTCAACTTTTTCTATGTCCTTCTTCTTTGCCATAACTTGCGATTACATCACAATGTTCACTATCCTGCCGGGAACGACGATGATCTTCTTGGGAGTGTTGCCGGCAAGGTACTTGGCAGTGTCTTCGTGTGCAAGAACGAGTTTTTCCACTTCCTCTTTCGGGGTGTCCTTCAGGCACTCGAACGTGAAACGCACCTTGCCGTTGAACTGAACAGGGTATTTCTGCGTGTCCTCAACCAAGTACGCCTCGTTGCACTCCGGCCACGATTCGTTTACAACGAAGGACGAAACCTCACCCCGGCCCTCTCCACAAGAGAGGGAGGTTTTGCAACGCTCGTACATTTCCTCTGCGATGTGCGGAGCGTACGGCGCAAGAAGAACGGCGATGGGCTCCAAAATAGCGCGTTTGCTGCACTTGAGTGCGCTTAACTCGTTCTGCGCAATCATGAACGCCGGAATAGAGGTGTTGAACGAGAAGTTCTCCACATCCCACGTGATTTTCTTAATCAGTTTGTGCAGGCTGCGCAGCTCTTCTTTGGTCGGTTCCTCGTCCGTGATATTCTCGTACATGTTCCAGAGACGTTTGAGGAAACGATGCACGCCATCAATACCGTTGGTATCCCATGGTTTGGACATCTCCAGCGGACCGAGGAACATCTCATACAGACGCAGCGTGTCGGCGCCGAACTTGGCAATCACGTCATCGGGATTGACCACATTGAACATCGACTTACTCATTTTCTCTACCGCCCAGCCGCAGATATATTGCTTGGCACCGGCGGTGTAGCCTGTCAGCTCGGACGAGGTGCCATCGGCAAAGACGAACTCGGCGTTCTTGAACTCCGGCATCCATGCGCGGAAAGCGTTGATGTCCAGCACATCGTTGTTGACGATATTCACGTTCACGTGAATCGGCTGCACTTTGTCCTTGTATTCGGGGTTCTCGATGAGGTTGTAACTGATATAGAGGTTGCCCGTCGCACCTTCACCGATATAGCGATAGACGAAGTTCGAACGGCCCTGAATCATACCTTGGTTGATGAGTTTCTTGAACGGTTCGTCCTCGCATATATAACCGAGGTCATAGAGTAACTTGTTCCAGAAACGGCTGTAAATCAGGTGTCCTGTAGCGTGTTCGGAACCGCCGAGATAGAGGTCCACCTGCCGCCAGTAAGCATTCACATCCTTATCGACAAGCGCTTTGTCGTTGTGCGGGTCCATGTAACGCAGGTAGTACGCCGACGAACCTGCAAAGCCCGGCATCGTGCAGAGTTCCAAGGGGAAGACGGTCTTGTTATCAATC
>JAFSPC010000109.1 GCA_017443075.1 Paludibacteraceae bacterium | reverse complement strand
GTTGTCGAGCCGTTGTCGAGCCGTTGTCGAGCCGTGTCCGAGCCATTTACAAGTCATTTCCGAGCCGTTTACAGTCCTTCACCGTATGATAACCATATAATATCCATCGGATAACCGTAGGATAAACCGATTTTTTTACATTCATTTGCCTTATATTATATATATACTTTGTATATATATACTACGGCGTTCAATTTCCATCAAAAATATACCTCGCCACCCTTTGCCGAAAATATTTCGCTATACTTCGTTTTAGCACATCAATATGCTATTTTTTACTAAAAACTTGCCAATATTTGCATTTCTCCTTTTTTTTTCGTATCTTTGTACCCTGTTTTTGCGCAAACGCCCGAGCACACGTCGGGCGCGCTGATCGGGCAAACCAATTAAGCTTTGTGTGCGCCACTCACGCAACGGACAACACCTATTCAACGAAAGGGTTTAACTGCATAATGAACGAATTTTTAGAAACAGAAGAACAGGTCTTACGGATGCTCAAAACCGTTTTTGACCCCGAGATACCCGTCAACATCTACGACCTCGGTCTTATTTATCGCATCGACATCTCTGACTACGGCGTGTGCTATATTGATATGACGCTTACCTCCCCCATGTGTCCGGCTTCGGATTTTCTCATGGAGGATATACGCCAGAAGGTCGGTACCGTTGAAGGCATCAAGCAGGTAAATGTCAATCTCGTCTTCGAACCCGAATGGAACAAAGACATGATGTCCGAAGAAGCCAAACTGGAGCTTGGTTTCTTGTAATCAACTCTCAACTTCATTCAACTTTCAACTTCAATGCTCTATTTCCTCAGCGATGCACATATAGGCAGCCGGGCGATCGGATACCCCGCAAGTGAACAAAGCGGGGTTGGAGTGGATGATTCGCAGCACCAGCTTCGGTTCGTCCACATGCTCAACACCTTGGCACAAGATGCCACGGCGTTCTACCTCTTGGGTGACATCTTCGACTTCTGGAGCGAATATTTCTGGCGAGACCCTTCCAAGCAAGAGTTCGCACCCCTGCTTGATTGCCTGAAAGCCATCACTGACAAAGGCATTCCCGTCCACTATTTCATCGGTAATCATGACATCTGGACCTACGGATGGCTTGCCCGCCGAACAGGCGTCACCATCCACCGGCATGGCGAAACGCTTACTATAGCCGGCAAACGGTGCATGCTTGCGCATGGCGACGGACTCGTGCCTACAGATTACATTCGGCAGTTCCCAAAAGATATACAGCGCAAGATTCGCTCGTTCATGAGGCTGCGCGCTATCTTCCACAACCCTGTCGCACAGTTCTTTTTCCGCCTCGTGCCTCCTGCTTGGGGAAACAAATTTGGCTATAGTTGGGCTAAATCCTCACGGCTCAAGGAGCTTGCCAACCCCTGCCCCTACAAGGGCGAGAACCGCGAAGAGCTCGTCCTCTACGCTAAGGAACACGAATTATACAACACGCAGTCATCAACAGCCGTCAGGCTTAACAACACGCAGTTATCAACAGCCGTCAGGCTTAACAACACGCAGTCAACAACAGCCGTCAGGCTCACCAACACGCAGCCTATCGACTTCTACATCTTCGGTCACCGGCACATTGAGTTAGACCTCCAACTCGCTTCCGGCGCCCGAGTCATCATACTCGGCGACTGCTTCAGGCAATGGACTTACGCCGCCATGACCGAACAAGGCGAACTGCAACTGCTCAACTTCTACGAACAATAACTATCACATAATGAATACACGCGAACAACAACTGGCAGCTTTCGACAGACTGCTAACCATCATGGATGAACTGCGCGAACGATGCCCATGGGACCGCAAGCAGACCTTCGACAGCCTGCGAGAAAATACAATCGAAGAAACATTCGAACTCGCCTCTGCCATAGCCAAACATGACATGCAGGAGATCAGCAAAGAACTCGGCGATGTCCTGCTGCACGTCGTTTTCTATGCCAAGATGGGCAGCGAAACAGGAGATTTCGACATCGCCGATGTCTGCAACCGCCTGTGCGACAAACTTATCTTCCGCCACCCGCACGTCTATGGCGAGGCTGCTGCCGCGGATGCCGAACAGGTCAGCCACTTGTGGGAACAGGTCAAACTCAAGGAGAAGGGGGGCAACAAAACGGTTCTCGCTGGCATTCCCGACTCTTTGCCCGCACTCGTCAAGGCATATCGGATTCAGGACAAAGTGGCTAATGTCGGCTTTGATTGGGAGAAACGCGAAGACGTCTGGAACAAGGTCAACGAAGAAATACGCGAGTTTGAGGCAGAGGTTGCCAACATGGATACCGACAAAATGACTGCCGAGTTTGGGGATATACTCTTTGCACTCATCAACGCCGCACGACTCTACAAGATTCGCCCCGACAACGCGCTTGAGCACACCAACCTCAAGTTCATTAGGCGCTTCAATTACATCGAAGCCAAAGCACGCCAGCAAGGCAAGGAACTCAAAGACATGACCCTGGCCGAAATGGATGAACTGTGGAATGAGGCTAAAAGTAAAGGGCACTTCTAAAAATTGCTTTATGCTGATTTTGAGTTTTATCTTGAGTAGGTTTTTGATTTACATGAAGGCGCTATGCGGGCATAGTAACTGAATGTAAATCAAAAAGATACCAAGAAAAAACCAAAAGCAGTATAAAAGTGCCAAATTATTATTATTTATCGGGCTATATTCTAAAACGTGGAATTTTTAGAAGTGCCCTTAAGAATAATCACTCTGAGCGCAAACTTAAGCACGCAAACAACAAAGCCTGTCACATTCCAATCACAGAACATAACAGGCTTTTGTCTCTAAGTGTGCAAGGCACACGGTCTTTCGACTAAAACGTGTGCGGCATAAAGGACTCGAACCTTCACTCTTTAGGAACTAGATCCTAAGTCTAGCGCGTCTACCAATTCCGCCAATGCCGCTTTGCTTTCGCTCGCTTTTACGCTCTTCAGGCTCGCCATAACAGACATATTCCGTCAAACAACAGACATATTCCGTCACGCTATATAAGCTCTTCTGCCAAAGCGGCTACAAAAGTACAACATTTTTTTCAAATATGCAAGAGAATACGCATTTTTTTTATCATTCGCTGCCAAATAATATTAAAATTGTTCACTGCCGTACGCAATCTGCAGTGGCTTATATCGGAGTTATGATTGGCGCCGGCACGCGCGACGAACGACCCGAAGAGAACGGTATGGCGCATTACATCGAGCATTGCGTGTTCAAGGGCACCGTTTTTCACTCCGCACGGCAAATAATCAGTCAGATCGAGGGTGTCGGCGGAGAGATCAATGCCTACACCACCAAGGAAGAAACCACTTTCTATGCCGCCACGCTCTGCGAACATGTGCCGCAAACCCTGCGCCTGATATCGGAAATGGTGCTATGCCCTACGTTCCCGAAGAGCGAAACGGACAAAGAGCGAATGGTTATCTACGACGAGATTGAGAGTTACAACGACTCACCCAGCGAACTCATCTATGATGATTTCGAGAACCTGCTCTTTGCCGGACATTCGCTCGCCTTACCCATACTCGGCACCAAGCGCACGCTACGACATATATCCGCCTCACCCGACCGCCCACGGGCATGGATGCTACAGCACTACCGACCCGAACGGATGGTCGTCTTCTGCCAGGGCGACATACCCGCTACGCGCTTTGTCCGGCTCGTTGAGCAGGCTTTTGGCGATTACGCCAACACCTTGCCGCCTGACAGGCTACTTTCTTTTGCACAAGAGCAAGACCGGCAACCACAATCGGCATCTTTTCAGAAACATACCCACCAGACGCATGTCATGCTTGGCGCCAGGGCGTATCCCATCGGGCACGACAGGCAGTTAGCGCTCTACCTGCTCAACAACATTCTCGGGGGCGGAAGCCTCAACTCCCGCTTAAACATCGCACTGCGCGAAGCACGCGGTCTCGTCTATACCGTCGAATCGACATACACCCCGCTCTCCGACACAGGATACTGGTGCGCCTATTTCGCCTGCGAACCCGAACAACTTGAGCAATGTATGGATGTCACGCGCAAAGAACTGCTGCGCCTCATTCGCACGCCACTCAAACCCTCCGAACTGCGCTCTGCTCTACGCCAACTGCGCGGACAAATGGCTATTGCCGCACAAAACGCGGAGAACAACGCACTCAGTATGGCTAAATCGATGCTCTACCGAGGTTATGCGCCCACATGGATTGAAACGATCAACAAGATTGCCGCCACTACCACCGAGCAACTACAACAAGTCGCAGCCGAGGTGCTCAATCCCGACAATCTGATCATCCTCAAGTACGAATAATACGGCATAGCAACATAGGCATCGGCGCACGTTTTGGTGGCAATTCTCAAGTTTTTGCAATAAAAAGTTTACGAATTACGCTTAAAAACTTACATTTTGCACAAAATCCTGCACTTTTTTTGGAAATTGTAGAAATATTTTGTAACTTTGCGAACTTTTTCGTCTGTGCACGCGCACACGCCTTAAACATTTCATGCCCAAGCACGAGTGTCGTTACTTGTTGTCTATAGGTGTGCGCATACGCGTAATAATAATGAGGAAAAGCGAACAACATTGTAGCAAACAATAAACGCGGGAACACGTTCGTTCCCATAACAACAAATAGTGTATAATGAAGCGAATTTACGTATTATTAGTCTGCCTGTGCTTGCTGCCTGTGGCTTTGCTCGCACAGATGAAGGTCAAAGGTACGGTGCTTGACGAGAACGGTGATGGCGCTATCGGCGCTAACATCGTTGTCGAGGGCACAACCATTGGTACCGTGACAGACTTTGATGGCCAATTCGAACTCAACGTCCCCGACGGTAAGAAGAACCTGGTCATCTCGTATCTGGGTTACAAGACTGTGACAGTCCCTGCCAAACCCAACATGAAAGTAACATTGGAAACCGAAAGCCAGCAGATCCAAGAGGTCGTTGTGCAAGGTATGGTTAAGCAGGACAAACGTCTGTTTACCGGTGCCACAACCAAGTTGGAAGCTGACGAGACGATGCTGTCCGGTGTAGCGGATATCAGCCGCTCGCTGGAAGGCAAGGCTGCCGGTGTGAGTGTCCAAAACGTCAGCGGTACGTTCGGTACCGCACCTAAGATCCGCGTCCGCGGTGCCACATCTATCTACGGCGCATCCAAACCGCTGTGGGTGGTGGACGGCGTCGTACTCGAGGATGCCGTTGAAATGGGCGCCGACGACCTGTCATCCGGTGACGCCAAAACGCTTATCGCCAGCGCCATCGCAGGTATCAATGCCGAGGATATTGAAAGTTTCCAGATCCTGAAGGACGGTTCGGCCACCTCTATCTATGGTGCACGAGCTATGTCCGGCGTGATCGTTGTTACCACCAAGAAGGGCCAGGCGGGCAAGAGCCGTCTGCAATATACCAGCGAGATTACCTACCGAATGATCCCCTCTTACAACGACTACAACATCTGTAACTCACAAGAGCAGATGGGTATCTATCAGGAGTTGGAGCGCAAAGGTTGGCTCGAGTATGGTACGCTCAGTAGCGCCAAGAACAGTGGCGTCTATGGCTTGATGTACAAGCTCATCGATCAGGCTGAAGCCGGTGGCGTTGGTCTGGAGAACACCACCGCTGCCAAGAATGCGTACCTGCGTCAGGCTGAGTTCCGCAACACCAACTGGTTCAACGAGTTGTTCAACCAGACGGTGATGCACAACCACTCACTCTCCTACTCTGCCGGTACAGAGCGTGCACGCGTGTATGCTTCATTGTCCGCCATGCAGGACCCGGGCTGGTACAAGTCCAGTGCTATCTCGCGTTTCACCGGTACAGCTAACGCCAACTTCGACCTGCTGCCTGCCAATAGCAAGCAGAAGCTGACCGCTGGTATCAACTTCATGGGTAGCTACCGTAAGCAGAAGGCACCGGGTACAATCTCTGCACAGACGGACCCTATCTCGGGTGCTGTCAGCCGTGAGTTCGATATCAACCCGTTCTCGTACGCAATGAATACATCGCGTGCCATGGACCCGAATGCGTATTATCGCCGCAACTACTGCGACTTCAATATCAAGGACGAGTTGGACCGCAACTACATGGACCTCAAGGTTACCGACCTCAAGTTCCAGGGCGAGCTCAACTACAAGCCGGTACGTGGTCTGGAGATCACGGCACTGGGTGCTATACGCTACCTCATGAGCCGCACCGAGCATAATATCACCGACCAGTCCAACCAGGCGCGCGCTTACCGGGCAGGTATAGATCCCGAGGATAACACCATTCGTGAGAACAACTCGTTCCTCTATACCGACCCCGATGACAACAAGGCACTGCCCGAAACAGTACTGCCTAAGGGGGGTATATACAACCTTACGGAATATTCATTGCTCTCTACCGACTTCCGTGCTACCATCAGCTACAACCGCGACCTTGGCCGCAATGGCGACCATATCATCAGCCTTTTCGGTGGTGGTGAGTTGAACTCTACCGAGCGCCAGTACGTTTGGTTCCGCGGATGGGGCTACCAGTACGAGAATGGTGGCGTACCTTATACCGACTACCGCATATTCAAGCAGCAGCAGGAGGAGAACGGTACATACTACTCAAACGACTTCGGCTACTATCGTAACCTCGCGTTCTTTGCTATGGGTACATACTCATACAAGGCGCGTTATACCGTCAACGGTACTATCCGTTATGAGGGTACCAACAAGTTAGGTAAGAGCCAACAAGCACGCTGGCTGCCTACTTGGAACGTGTCAGCCGCATGGAACGCGCACGAGGAGCGCTGGTGGGAGGACACCTTCGACAAGTGGTGGACACACGCCAGCCTCAAGGCCAGTTACTCGCTGACCGCTGACCGTGGTCCGGCATGGGTAACCAACTCACTCGCCGTGTTCCAGAGTTATAGCCCCTACCGCCCGAACACCAATGCTTCGGAAACGGGTATCGAACTGGCTGACCTCGAGAACTCGGAACTGACTTACGAGAAGAAACACGAGCTCAACATAGGCGTAGCCCTCGGATTTGTGGATAACCGCATTAATCTTGAGTTCGACTGGTACAACCGTAACAACTACGACTTGATCGGTCTTGTGCAGACCATGGGTATAGGTGGTGCCGTTACCAAGTACGCCAACGATGCTACGATGCACTCCACAGGTGCCGAGTTCACACTTTCGACTGTGAACGTCAAGGCCGGTGACTTCAAGTGGACTACCGACTGGATCTTCTCTTGGGCTAAGAACACCATCACCAAGCTCGACTCCCGTCCGCAGGTGTATGAGTTGGTTTCCGGCTCGCTCATGAGCCGTAAGCAGGATTATCCTGTGGGTGCCATGTTCTCTATCCCGTTTGCAGGACTGACCGAGGAAGGTCTGCCTACCTTCTTTATCGACAAGGACCACACCGTTATTGCCGGACCGGGCAACTACGAGGAGTTGGATTTCCAAGCCTTCTGGCCTGCTAAGCCTGCTGAGGGTGAGATAGTACCCGACTATCTGAAGTACGAGGGTACGGTTGAGCCGACTATCACAGGTTCGTTCGGCAACACATTCTCGTGGCGCGGTCTGAAGCTGAACGTCTTCTTCACCTACAGCTTCGGCAACGTACTGCGTCTGGACCCGCTGTGCTACGTATACAGCAGCCAGTATAGCGACCTTACCGCCAGCATGAAGGAGATGAAGAACCGCTGGGTTGTACCGGGTGACGAGGCTGTAACCACCATTCCTGCCATCGCTACCAACCGCCAGTACCGCGACATCCACAACCTCTACTGGGCATACTCCGCATACAACTACTCGACCGAGCGCGTGGCCAAGGGCGACTTCATCCGACTCAAGGAGTTGTCACTCAGCTACGACCTGCCTGCCAAGTATTTCGAGGGACAGAAGGCGGTATCTAATTTCGGCGTCAAGCTCAGCGCTACCAACCTCTGGCTCGCTTATGCGGATAAGAAACTCAACGGACGCGACCCCGAGTATTACAACACCGGTGGTGTAAGTTCGCCTGTACCACGCCAGTTTACGCTGACTGTTAAATTAGGATTCTAACAACTAATACGAAGCTGATATGAAAACGAAATATAGTATTATTTATATCATCACGCTTGCTTTCGTAGCAGGGTTGTCGGGCTGCAATTTCCTCGACAAGAACCCTGAT
>JAFSPC010000108.1 GCA_017443075.1 Paludibacteraceae bacterium | reverse complement strand
CTGCGTGTCCCTGTCAGCGAAGTGGGTATAGCAGCCGTAGATGACTATGTGCTTGATTTCTGGGTGAACGCCAATTCGGACGGCACAATCCTGAGAAACGGCGATACGACCATTGTCTTCGCCGTCAAAGATGCACAACTTACCGTTGCCATTAACGGGGTGACACGCAAGACCATTCCATTTGCGCTCGGCACATGGCATTATATTGTACTCAATGTACGTCGCAGCGGCTCTACCTCTGTCATCTTGGACGAACACGTCGTATATCAGTACGTGGACGGTAATACGACTCCTCGTCTTGGCGATTATCTCACTATCGGAGAAGGGCTCTCCGGAGCGTTCGATGAACTGTGCATCGCGCGGGCTTCTGTCACCAACGAACTACTACTATTAAGCGCGCATTTCCGTTTCCATGGCAACGAGACAGGCCTCGTGGCATACTATCCATTTGAGAAAGACTCCATTGATAGCGGCAACCAGCACCAGACTGTTCCTACTCTTGAGGACCGTTGCACCAATGCCCTCAACAAGCATTCTGCATACTGGCTGAATGGCAATTCTCAATTCTCAAACACGAACCATCCCGCCTTGGTGGAAGCCCGCCCTGTAGAGTCCGTGCCGTTCACCTTCACCGCTTCCGACCGGCAGATTACCATCCAACTCAATGACCGACAGATGGCACCGGCGCGAGTGGAGGGGTGCAACCTGCGGGTAGAGGTCAAGAATGTAATCGACGAGAATGGCAACTACTCAGCACCTATATGCTGGAACATCTACGTACAACGCAACTCGCTGCTTTGGGAAGATAGTTATGCGTCTGTCACCAAGAACGAATTGGACGAACAATCGTTTGAACTGACCATGGTTAATACCGGTAGTGAGATGCAATCCTGGCAGATTACGAATATCCCTGCATGGCTGCAACTCAATGCCACCTCAGGCGTAATCAGACCGCAGAGCGAACTGACGCTTACAGCTACCCTGCCTGCATCGCTCGCTGCAGGCTACTACTCGGATATACTCCTGCTCACGGGCAATGACGGCATAGCTGAGCCATGTGTGATAGAAGCTTCAGTGCTTGCCCCCGAACCGGACTGGAAAGTGAACGAGGCTGCCTACGAAGCCACAGGCAACATCATCGCCCGGCTCGCACTGCCCGCAGGTGTAGCACAGTCGGAACACGACATACTCGCTGCATTCACCGATGGCGAGTGCGTAGGCATCGCTCACCCGCAGTACATCGACAGGTACGATGCCTGGTATGTCATGATGACCGTGTACGGCAACACAACAAGCAAAACGAACATGCAGTTCCGCCTTTGGAATGCTGAAACGGGTATCACATATTCGGCAATCAAGGTCCTGCCGGCAGCGTTCCGCTTCACGCCGAACATGGTGAAGGGTACAGTGGCTGACCCCGTCGTACTGGAGGTAACAAACCGCCTGCAACAGACGATGGCGCTCCTGCCCTCGTGGAACTGGATTAGCCTGAATGTCAACCCGACATCGGCTAATACGGAGAAAGTGCTTGAGCCAATCCTCGGCGACATCCAAGTAGCCAAGAGCAAGACACAGACCTTCACCGTCAATGCCGCAGACACCACCTATGGCGGTACGCTCAAGAAGATGGGAGTAACCGGCTCGTACCGCATTTACGCGCTGCGCCCGACTACGCTGACGGTAGATGGCACGACAGTCAACTGCGCCGGTACACCAATCACCATCCGCAAGGGGTGGAACTGGATCGGTTATCTGCCACTACAGACAATGTCTGTCGCCGATGCACTCGCGGATATAGAGCCTGCTATAGGCGATCTGGTCAAGAGCAAGTTTGCTTTTGCCACCTACGATGGAGCACAGTGGGTAGGTACCCTCACGCGCATGACTGCCGGTGAGGGCTACATGTACCTCTCCAACACAGCAGAGACATTCACCTTCACGTACCCTGAGACCTCGGTTGTACGTAGCAGGAACTACATACCGGCCATGCTGTCCGCTACAGGCGAGACGGTATTCGAGCCGGTCACCGACCCATACAGCGGCAATATGTCTATCGTTGCACGCGTGCTGGACGGCAAGTCAGTGGTACACGACGTAGAGGTGGGCATCTTCGCCGGTGAGGAGTGCCGTGGCACGGCAACGGAGGAGATGATCAGCGACACAGATACAGCAGGTTACTGGTTCCTCACTGTGGCAGGCGACGAGCAGACACCGCTCACCATCAAAGTGTACGACCCCGTTTCCGGTAAGACAACTATCGTTGAGCAGAGCCTGCAGTACACCGACGACGCCATTCTTGGCACACTCGCCGAACCGTATATCATCCAGCTCGGCGTCATGGAAGGTGTCGAGGATATACAAGGCGACAACGCAACCGGCTCAGGCAACGGATATACGAAGACCATTGAAGACGGCATCCTCTATATCCTGCGTAACGGCGATAAATATGAGGTAACCGGCAAGAAAGTGCCTGCAGCACAATAACATGTTTGCCCCTACAATTCGGGGCGACTAAGTAAAAAGAAGATGGGGGCGTGTCTGAACGGCACGCCCCCATCGGCTCCATGAGCCGCAGGTATCCTTGCAAAAGAAGATATGACCTGCCTGCTCAAGTAAACTCGGACAAACAAGTCATATCTTCTGTAGCGGAAAGAGAGGGATTCGAACCCCCGGACCCTCGCAGGTCAACGGTTTTCAAGACCGCCGCGATCGACCACTCCGCCATCTTTCCTTGCTTCACACACGGCATACTTACCTTAACGCAAATCATCGGCAATGTAATCTTAAATTCAAAATCCTAAACGCCGGTTTTGCCGTAAAAAGCATGCAAAGATACATTATTTTTTCGAAAAATACAAATTTATCCCACGTTTTTTTGCATATTTGCGAAAAATTATGTATCTTTGTAATGTCATTTTTGAATATTCACGCAAATATAACTAAAACATAAATCATGAAAAAGCTTTTTCTCCTTACTCTGACAGCATGCCTGTGCCTGCCGACACTATTCGTTCAGGCTGCAGACACGCGCTACGTCGGCGGCGATATATCGCTACTGCCGCAGTATGAAAAACATAACTCGTATTACAAAGACGCATACGGAAAAAAAATCAACAATCTGATTACATGGTTTGTCGAAGACTGCGGCTGGAACACGTTCCGTGTGCGCATCTTTGTCAACCCTGTTCAAAAAGCAAAAGGGCAAACCGACCCGTCTGTATGTCAGGATCTGAAGTACGTTTCTGCTCTGGGCAAACGTATCAAAGACGCCGGTGCTTATTTCATGCTCGATTTTCACTACTCCGACGAGTGGGTCGATGCTACCCATATTCAGGCTCCGGTGGCATGGAAAGACCTGACGGACGCTGCCATGGCAGACAGCGTGGCTGAATATACCCGCAACGTATTGAATGCACTGAATGAAGCAGGCGCTACGCCGGACTTAGTACAAGTGGGCAACGAAATCATGTATGGACTATGCGGAATAAAAGTGAAACCTTACAACGATAATTCCAGCAACTGGGATGGCTATCTCGGATTGCTGAAAGCTGGATGTAATGCCGTACGAGAGATATGCCCGAATGCTAAAATCATAATTCATACCGACCGCCCCACAAACACAGGATATAACTATTATTTCTACAGCAAACTGATTAACTGTGGTGTAGATTTCGATATCATCGGACTTAGTTATTATCCCTTCTGGCACGGTTATCTTACTGATGAACAAGTAACAGGAAAGAGTAACAAAGACAATCTTGTGAATGCCATCAAAAGCCTCAACATTAACTTCCCTGAAAAACAGGTACAGATTGTTGAGTGTGCTTATAATTTCCAGTACTGGCCTACTTCCGGTGTCAACACCGACACTCGGGATATATGGACTTGTGATGTCAAAGGTCAATACAATTTCGTCAAAGATCTGGTCGATGCACTCAAGCCGCTGGAGAACGTAACAGGTATCAACTATTGGTTTCCCGAGGAAGCCGGCAACGGTGACGACACCAACTGGAACACCAGCAACGGAACGGTTATCACCACTTGGCTCAACCGCGGTTTCTGGAACGAGAACGCCACGCAATCCGGGCACTCCATCAACCGCACTGCCGCGCCCACGGACGACAAACCCGCCGACATGGTGTGCGCGCCGTACTATATGAAGCATTTCCTGCCCAACGACGGCTCCGGCGTTACAACCGTTAACGGCAATCAGCCCACAGATGCGCGCAAGATCATCCGCAACGGACAGATACTAATCATCAAGGGCGACAAGACCTACGACCTGTTCGGACAAGAACTGTAGAGCTAAGAGCTAAGAGTTAAAAGTTAAAATTCATGCTGACAACTATCCATGATGTCCACTGAATTTACAATGATAGCCAAGACCTTCAAGGGTCTGGAAGAGGTGCTGGCAGGTGAGATCACTGCATTAGGCGGCAACGACATAGAGATTGGCCGCCGTGCAGTGACGTTCACCGGTGACAAGAGCCTGCTCTACCGTGCCAACCTGTGGCTGCGCACAGCCTCACGCGTGCTCGTGCCGATTGCCACCTTCCGCGCAGGCGATGCCGACGAGGTATATGAGCATGTCAAGCAGATAGATTGGGAGCAATACATGGATCTCGACACCACCTTCAGCATTGATGCAACGGTCTATTCAGAAACCTTCAAACACTCGCGCTACGTCACCTACAAGGTCAAAGATGCCATAGCCGACCTGTTCAACGGGAAGTATGGCAAGCGCCCGAGTGTGCGCATCACGGAGCCAGACTTGTACATCAACGTACACATAGCAGCCGAAACAGTGACAATCAGCCTCGACAGTAGCGGTGAGAGCCTGCACAAGCGCGGTTGGCGCGTGGCGCAAACCGATGCCCCCATCAACGAGGCGCTGGCGGCCGGGTTGCTGATGATGGCGGGTTGGAAAGGGCAGTCGGACCTCTACGACCCTATGTGCGGCTCGGGTACGCTGCTCATCGAGGCGGCACTCATCGCTCTGAACATCCCCCCCGGCATTTTCCGCAAACATTTTGCCTTCGAGAACTGGAAGGACTTCAACAAGGATCTGTTCGACACCGTCAGCGAGGACGATAGCGACGAGCGCGCGTTCACCCACCACATCTATGGTTCGGATGCCGGCTACTACGCCGTGCAGGCGGCACTGAAGAACATACGCTCGGCAGGTGTGCAACGGTACGTGTCCGTCAAGCAGATACGCATCGAAGAACTTAAAGCCGACAAACTCAAGGAGGAAGGCTTCCACCCCGATGGTGCACTCGTAATCATTAATCCCCCTTATGGCGAACGCCTCGCGCAGGACAAAGACGTGCTACGCCTTTATAGCGACATGGGCAAGGCGATGAAATTCCAGTTCACAGGTGCTACAGCGTGGGTCATCTCCAGCAACGAAGAAGCACTGAAGTGTATCGGGCTCAAGCCGTCGCAGAAGATTCGCCTGCTCAATGGTGAACTGGACTGCCTGTACAACCGATACGAACTATTCCAAGGCGAACACAAGGAGTGGAAGAAGAACGCTCCGCCAAAAGACAACAGAACGCAGCCCGCCACGACTGCCGAAAGAGACAAACATCATGACAGAAAACCCCATTCGAATAGCCGAGTACGATTATCCGCTGCCCGACGAGAGAATAGCCAAGTACCCGCTCGCGCAAAGAGACCACAGCAAACTGCTCGTGTACCGCAACGGGATAGTAAGCGAGGATAAGTTCTTCCGCATAGGCGAATATATTCCCAAAGACTCACTGCTCGTATATAACAACACCCGCGTCATTCAGGCGCGGTTGGTTTTTCACAAGCCTACAGGCGCACGCGTTGAGGTGTTCTGCCTCGCGCCAATCGAGCCATACGACTACCAGTTGTCGCTCAGTGCCACCACCGGTTGCAAGTGGAAATGTATGCTGGGCAATGCAAAAAAGTTCAACTCGGAGTATCTGGAACTACCCGTAGATATAGGTACGCGCGTTGTGTACCTGCGCGCGCATAAGGGTACGCAACAAGGCAATACCTATGCCATACAGTTCACGTGGGACGACCCAACCATCGCTTTCTCCGAGATTCTGGAGGCTGTAGGCGAACTCCCCATCCCCCCCTATCTTAACCGCAAGACGGAAGAGAGCGACAAGACGACCTACCAGACCGT
>JAFSPC010000107.1 GCA_017443075.1 Paludibacteraceae bacterium | reverse complement strand
GGGTTAAGAAGCATCGCTTCTAAAGCACTCAAAGGGTTTATCTATGTTTTTGTACTTTTTTAGTGGGCAGTAGTGAAGATTTGTATATAAAAATTTGCAAATATCAAATTATTTTTGTATCTTTGCATGTGGAATGTAATAGCGGCATCAAAAACATTAATACGAATAAAAAATGAAACGAATCATCCCTATTCTAATTGCAATGGCAACAATGGTATCATGCAACCCAAGGCCTCAATCTGCTCAAGAGCAGGTGGTAAACAACATTCTAACACGCGTATCGGTGCGTCAGTTCACTGATCAACGCCCGAGCGATGAGCAAGTGCAGACGCTGCTTCGCTGCGCTATGGCAGCTCCATCAGCCGTCAACCGTCAGCCTTGGGCATTCATCGTAGTGGACGATCCCGCCCTGCTGAAGCAGATTGGCGACTCGCTGCCGAACACCCGCGTGCAGAACAATGCTCCGCTGTGCTTTGTGATGTGCGGCGATCTGAACAAGACAATGGAAGGTGAGGCGCAGGAGTTCTGGATTCACGATGTATCGGCTTGCACCGAGAACCTGCTGCTGGCAGCCCATTCAATGGGGCTCGGTGCTGTATGGTGCGCCATACAACCTAATGCAGAACGTATTCGTATGGCACGGCAGATACTGAACATCCCAGATAATCTCATCCCCCTGTGCATCGTGCCGGTAGGTTATCCGGCAGAACAACCGGCGGTAAAAGACAAATGGAAAGAAGAGAACGTGTTTTATAATAGGTTTTGATGAGCTTCGCTGTTGTTTAGCCTGACGGCTGTTGATAACTACGTGTTGTTTAGCCTAACGGCTGTTAACACACAGTTGCCAATACGGCGTAGCCGCAAATAACACGAAGTAACCAACACAAAAGAACCGACACGAAGTAAGATATAACAAAAAAACGGCATTTTTAACAGAAAGTGCCGTTTTTATTTGCAAATATGAAATATTTTTTGTAACTTTGTACGCTTTTACACTTAGCAAGTGCAAAAGTATACTCAGGACGATTCATATTTGCCAAAAAGCATACTCAAGATTATACAAATTAACCTCAAACATATCAATACAATGCAAAAACATACATTATCTGTACTTGCGCTCGCGCTGGCAGCGCAATTATGCTGGGCGGCGAACGTCACGGCACCAAGTGAAATAGCGTCTTATTGGTCGAGCGTGGACGGCAAGTCCGGCGGCGAATTGTGGTCGGCCGTCAGTGCCGCGACAAACAAAGGCTTCAAATCTATCGGTTACAACGGGTTGTACTCCGCCTATCTAAAAACGGATGTGTACCCATCGGACTCGGTGGGCAAAGCCGGCAAGATATGGGATATGTACGGCGAGTGCGTGTTCTCATCGGGTAACACGTGCGGAAACTACAGCGGCATCTGCGATTGTTACAACCGTGAGCACTCTATCCCCCAGTCGTGGTGGGGTGGCGGCACGGGCGGCATAGGCAACGACATCTTTCATGTGCTGCCTACCGACGGCAAGATCAACGGCGTACGCAGCAACTATGAGTATGGCGAGGTCAATGGCGGCACGAACTGGCGAGGTAACTACTACGGCGCAGCAGGATCGTGGGCTACCGACAAGAAGACCATCGCTTCGACTGCGGGCGAAAGCGTGAAAGGTAGCGGCAATGTGTTCGAACCAAAAGACCAATACAAAGGCGACTGGGCACGAGGTATAATGGGAACCATAGTCAAATGGCAACAATCAAACATCACGCAGGGAAACAATTTCTTCAGTGGCAGTTATACAGCATCGAGTTACTACGGCTTAACGAAGAAAGCCGTGGTGTTGCTGATGAAATGGCATCGCGAGGACCCCGTCAGCCAAAAAGAGATCGACCGCAACAACGGCATACAAGCCACACAAGGTAACCGCAATCCGTTTATCGACTATCCGTACCTTGCCGAATATATCTGGGGCGAGCACGCAGGCGAAACGATTGATATGAGCCAACTGCTTGCCTCTTGCGAGAACGGCTTCGTCCCGGGCACGAGTAACGGCTGGCGTGGGGAACAAACACCTGTTACCCCCGATATACCCTCGATAAAGTTTGGCGTAACATGGTCGGTGAACGGCGAAGATGTACAAACCGATTCCGTTGTTGCCAACGCTGCAGTCCCTACTCTGCCCCAAGCACCCGTCAGTTGCTCAGCAGAGAGTGATGTGTTTGTAGGCTGGTCGGATATGCCGATCAATGGTATCAGCGACGAAGAACCTGCTGTGCTGTACACCGATACCAAAGATATACCTGCCATGACCGCAGATATAACATTGTACGCCGTGTTTGCCAAGCAGGAGACCATCAGCGGTTCGGCTTCAGCAACGTACACGTTTGACGCCGATCATCAAGATGGCTGGACGAACACTGCCGGCAAGACGAACAGTTACTGGTTGCTGGATCAAGGCAAGGTGCTGACCTCGCCGGAGCTTGACTTGTCGGGCTTGTCGTCTATCCAAGTGAAGATGCGCACATACGGCGGCTCGCAATACGATGAGTTGCAAGTGGCAACAGCCGGCAAGGTGCTGACCACCATCAAGGCAAGCAAAGGCAGCACGATGACCGATTATGAGTGGACGAACAATCAGTCGCTATCCGGCACATCGCCCATCACATTCACCTGCTCGAATGCAGGTAGCGGCAAGGGCATAGGATTCCAGGCCGTGACAATCAATGCCACTGGCGCAGGCACCATATACAGCCGCTACATAACAACCTGCCAAGGCACAACCGAAGTGGTTGCCGTCAGCACAGAGGCTGCAGCACGCAAAGTGCTGATTGGCGGGCAGATATATATCTTCGTTGGCGAACAACTGTTCACCGTGGAGGGAGTGAGAGTAAAGTGAAAGGGGAAAGGTGAAAGATGAAAAAGATACTAAATATCATCTTGGCTATCTGTTGCTCGCTAACCATGTGGGCACAGATACCTGATGAGTATTATGCGGCAGTAGATAACAAGCAATCAAGCGACGCCATTCTTGACGCGCTCTATACCTGCATCAAGGACCACAACGTCATATCCTACAGCGCGCTGGAAGATTACTATGAAGATATAGATTTCCGCGAGGACGGCACACTATGGGATATGTACTCCACTTGTACGTTCACAATGGCGCAAGCTAATCACACCCAGAAGCAGGTGTGCGACGGTTGGAACAAGGAGCACTCGATTCCTCAATCGTGGTTTGGTGAGGCATCGCCGATGAAAAGCGACCTGTTTCACGTCTATCCGACTGATGCACGCGTGAATAACTTCCGCAGCAATAATCCCTACGGCGAGGTCAACGGTGCGAATGGTACAGGCATAACCAAGGACCCCGAGAACCACGCCTTGGGCAAATCAGGTGCAAACACCTTCCCCGGATATACGGGCACAGTGTTTGAACCGGCTGACGAATACAAGGGCGACTTTGCGCGCACGTACTTCTATATGGTAGCCCGCTACCGCGACAGAGCGCTGAACAGTTCAAGCGGCTCGGTGGTGTTCACCGCCAACAAGACGAATTTGACGACATATGCCACCAACCTCTTTTTGAAATGGCATCGGCAAGATCCTGTCAGCCAGAAAGAGGTGAAGCGCAACAATGCCGTATATGCCGTTCAGCACAACCGCAACCCGTTTATCGACTATCCCGATCTGGCGGAGTATATCTGGGGTAACAAGAAGGGCGAACAGGTTGACCTAAGCACGATGACACCTACCTGCGAGAGCATAACGCCAGAGGCGACCGTCAAATACGGCGTGACATGGATGGTGAACGGCAAGAGACTTCGTACAGACTCCGTTAAGGCCAACAGCAAGCCAGCCGCCCTACCCGATGCACCGGCATCCTGCTCGGAGACCAGCGAGAGTTTCTACGGTTGGGCAGGAGGATCATGGGAAGGTGCGTTGCCGAACTACCTGCCGATGGATATAATCGAGTTCTCGAATATAGCCT
This sequence comes from Paludibacteraceae bacterium, assembly GCA_017443075.1. GTDB lineage: Bacteria > Bacteroidota > Bacteroidia > Bacteroidales > Paludibacteraceae > Colicola. Next base: position 3,070 of record JAFSPC010000107.1, on the reverse strand, counting down.
ACATGCCTGCCGTGACCGCCGACGTAACCTATAACGCGGTGTTTGCACATGCCGAGATGCAAGCAGGTCAAGGTGCAGTAACCGAGACGGCATCGTTTGAGTCTGGTTATAGCCGCGGTCAAGAGGTGCCGAACACCAAGGCAGGCATCGTGACAATCACCTTCAGTAAGGCAGGCGCAAGCAATTCAGCTAAGTTCTATACCGAATTGAGGTGCTACGCCAAATCGAAGATTGAACTGACGGGCGCAACAATGACGAAGATTGAGTTCGTAGCCGGCACGAATGACAAGGGGAACGAGTTGACGCCCAGCACAGGCAAGATGAGCAATAGTTCAACGTGGACGGGTGAGGCATCGAGCGTAACCTTCACCGTAGGCGGTGACAGCGGATATAGAGGAATAATTGCTATCCGCGTTACGTACAACGACAACACAACCATAACCACCTACAATGCTTTCCGCACCTCGTGTATTGATGGTGAGCATACGGCAGCCGCTGTTGAGCACTCCGACATGCCGACAGCTCGTAAGGTGCTGATTGGCGGGCAATTGTACATCGTGGTAGGTGATGCCACCTACTCTGTAACCGGACAAAAAGTGCAGACAAACGACTAAAACAGAAACAACAACTTATATTAAACAACTATGGCAGAAGAAAAAATTCCAGTAAATCTGTCGGCTGATTTTGCTCCTGTGTCCACCGAGACATGGAAGAACAAGATCATCGCAGACTTGAAAGGCGCTGACTTCGACAAGAAGCTCGTATGGCGCACTCCGGAAGGCTTCAATGTGCAGCCTTTCTACCGTCGGGAAGACCTGAAAGGGTTGAAGACAACGGCATCCGCACCCGGACAGTTCCCCTACGTTCGCGGTACGCGTACAAACAACGAGTGGGATATCCGTCAGAACATCTGTGCTTGCGAGAACGCCCGCAAGGCGAACGCCAAAGCGCTGGAGGTACTGAACAAAGGTATCAACTCGCTCGGGTTCTGCTTGAGCAAAGAGAAGCTCAACTACCACTTTATAAAAGTGCTGCTGCAGGATATCCGCATTGACGTTATCCCTGTCAATTTCACCGTATGCGCCTGCAAAGCTCCCGAGCTGGCGAACATCCTTGTGCGCTACATCGGTCGTGAGTACAAAGGCGTGGACATCAAATTGTTCCGCGGCTCAATCAATGTTGACCCCATCAAGGCAATGCTCATCAAGGGTAAGTCGCTTAGTCGCGAGCAGGTGAGCGAGAAGATAGCCGCTGTGGTTAAGGCCGCCAAGTCGCTGCCGGGCTACCGCGTAGTAGGTGTAAACTCCGTTGTACTGAACAACTCGGGCGCTTATGCTACACAAGAGTTAGCTTATGCCCTGGCTTGGGGTGCCGAGTACATGACGATGCTCACCGAAGCCGGCATACCTAACTACCGCGCTGCTAATGCAATCCGCTTTAACATGGGAATTGGCGGCAACTACTTTATGGAGATTGCCAAGTTCCGTGCGGGTCGTCTGCTGTGGGCAAAGATCGTTGAGGCATACAAATCGCCTATCTTCACCACCGCGCTGAAGAACGCAGCCAAGATGAACGTCAGCGCCGAGACGAGTAAATTCAACATGACTATCTTCGACGCCTACGTCAACCTCCTGCGTTCGCAGACCGAGACGATGAGTGCCGCTCTGGCAGGCGTAGATGAAATAACCGTCACACCATTTGATGTAACCTATGAGCGTCCGACTGATTTTGCCGAGCGTATAGCCCGCAACCAGCAACTGCTGCTCAAGGAAGAGGCACACTTTGACAAGATCGTCGACCCCGCTGCCGGTTCGTATTATCTTGAGAACCTCACCGCATCTATCGCAGCAGAGGCATGGAAACAGTTCCTCGGCATCCAAGAGCAAGGCGGCATGTACCAACTCGTTAGCGAGGGTAAGGTACAGGAGCACATTGCAACTAACCTCAAGGCACGTCTGCAAGATGTAGCCCGTCGCAAAGAGGTATTATTGGGCTCGAACCAGTTCCCGAACTTCACCGAAATCGCCGGCAAGAAGATTAAAGCCGATGCAGGTGCTTGCAGTTCGATTTGCAATTGCAAATCCAGAAAATCCGAAGATGCCGGAAAATCTGGTTCCTGCGGATGCGGTAGTTCTTGCGAGAATGCGCTGCCTACTCTACCTGTGGCTCGTGCTGCCGAGGAGTTTGAGACATTGCGTCTTCAGACCGAGGCAAGCAAGAAGCAACCTGTTGCATTCATGCTCACCATCGGCAATCTGGCTATGCGTATCGCACGTGCACAGTTCAGTTGCAACTTCCTCGCCTGCGCAGGATATAAGGTTATTGACAACAACGGCTTCAAGACCGTACGCGAAGGCATCAAGGCTGCCAAGAAAGCCAAGGCTGACATTATCGTACTCTGCTCAAGCGACGATGAGTATGCAACATTCGCTCCCGAAGCATGGAAAGTGCTGCAAAAAGAGGCTGAGAAAGCACAATCAACAGGCAAGCAGACCAAGCAACCAATCTTTATCGTTGCCGGTGCACCTGCATGCATGGAAGACCTGCAGGCTCTTGGCATTGAGAACTTTATCCATGTTCGTTGCAACGTATTGGAAACACTCAAAAAATTCAACCAACAACTTCTTACTAAATAAAGTAGCCTTATGAAACCGAATTTCAAAGAAATTGATATCCAACAAGTGGCTGCAACCAAGGTTGTTGGCCCGAATGTAGCCGATTGGCAGACGCCTGAGCTCATCGACGTCAAGCCTATTTATACCAAAGAGGATCTGAAAGGTATGGAGCACCTCGACTACGTGTCCGGTATACCTCCGTTCCTGCGTGGTCCGTACAGCGCGATGTACCCGTTGCGTCCGTGGACGATTCGCCAATATGCCGGATTCTCTACCGCCGCTGAGTCAAATGCCTTCTATCGTCGTAACTTGGCTTCCGGACAGAAAGGTTTGTCTGTCGCCTTCGACCTGCCTACACACCGCGGCTACAATGCCGACAATATGCGCGTGGTAGGTGACGTAGGTAAAGCCGGCGTAAGTATATGCTCGCTGGAGGATATGAAGGTGCTGTTTGC
>JAFSPC010000106.1 GCA_017443075.1 Paludibacteraceae bacterium | reverse complement strand
GCTGCTGGATTGTCCGAGTTTGACGTACCCTATACCTACATCCTGCAACGGCTTGAGCAGTTTGACCACCTTCAGGCATCCATATTCGGTGAAGAAATCGATGGCTTCGTCAACGGTCAAGTTAAGAATGTCGTATATGTTTTTGCCACCAAAGGTGATGTCCAGTACATCCTTCTTGTACCGCTTGCCGTGGCAGTGCTCGCACTCAATCACAATGTCTGCCATAAATTGCATCTCAATAGTGATTGTACCTTCGCCCTGACACTCCTCGCATCGTCCTCCCGGGGTGTTGAACGAGAAGTGAGCCGGCGTGAAACCCATCTGCTTGGCAGCTTGTTGCTCGGCAAAGATCCTGCGTATCTCGTCGAACGCCTTCATGTATGTGACCGGATTGGAGCGTGACGATTTGCTAAGCGGGTTCTGATCGACAAACTCCACATCCTTCAGAAGGTGCATGCTGCCACGCAGGCTACCGTAGTCGCCGGTGTGTTCGGCGGCAATACCGCCGTAATGTTTCTTGAGTGCAGGGTAGAGCACCTTGCTGACAAGTGATGACTTGCCACTACCGCTCACGCCGGTGATCACGGTCAACACACCCAACGGAAACTTGACATTCAGGTTCTGCAGGTTGTTCTCAGCCGCACCTACAATCTCGATGTAATTACTCCAATGCCTGCGTTGTTGTGGAACGACGGATGGGAACTGTTGCAGGCGAGGTTTGCCTACATACGTTATCTCGCCTCCGAGTGAGCCGGCTTTCGGCCCTATCTCAATCATATAATCGGCAGCCATCATTATATCCTCATCGTGCTCGACAACCACAATAGTGTTACCTAAGTCGCGTAACTCGTGCAGCACATGTATGAGCCGTTGCGTATCGCGCGGATGCAGACCGATAGACGGCTCGTCCAACACATATAGCGACCCAACGAGACTGCTACCTAATGATTTGGCAAGGTTGATACGCTGGCTCTCGCCACCCGACAGACTGGATGCCATTCGGTTAAGTGAGAGATAGCTCAGCCCTACATCGTGCATGAACTGCAGACGATTATGTATCTCTGTGAGCAGTTCGCCCATGCCGGCAAGGTGATTGCTGCTGTCGGGTGTCTGATGACTGATGTCTTCCTCCAATCCGCAAACCCAATCCATTACTTCGCTCACGGGCATGGCAACAATGTCGGTGATGCGCTTACCGCCTACCCAGACATATTCGGCCTCCTTCCTGAGGCGCATACCTCGGCAATCGGGGCATGTAGTTTTGCCTTTGAAGCGAGCAAGCATTACACGGTATTGTATCTTTTGGTATTGCTCCTTCTCCAGCATGCGGAAGAACTCGTTCAAACCATGGAAATATTGGTTGCCCGTCCAGATCAGTTGTTTCTGCTCAGGCGTCAGCGCATAGAATGGAGTGTGTATCGGGAAGTCGAACTCGGCTGCGTGATAAATCAATTCGTCACGCCAGGCGCTCATCTTCTGCCCACGCCAGCAGGCTATGGCATCCTCGTAGATGCTTTTGGATTTGTCAGGCACCACCAGATCGGTATCAATGCCAATGATGTTGCCGAATCCGTTGCATGTGGGGCACGCTCCGAGCGGGTTGTTGAAGTTGAACAGATGTTCGGTAGGTTCAACAAACTGTATGCCATCTGCCTCAAATCGTTCGGAGAAGTGAACCATGTTGATTCGTTTGGTATCAGCAGATTCGGTATCAGCCGGTAACTCGGTACGCAGGACACATTCGCCTTTGCCCTCGAAGAAGGCTGTTTGTACTGAATCCGCAAATCGGTTCTCTGTTGCCTGCTGGCCATCGGCAACGATGCGATCAACTAAGAGATAGAGATTATTGATATCATTCAATAGGTCGGCAGTCATGCTACTGCTCAAACGCAGGATGTCAGCACTGCCGTCGTCATGCACGTGCAGCAGGCGTGAGTAGCCTTCGCTGATCCATGCAGCGGCGCGCGTTTGCAAGTTATCTTGTTCAGCCTGATCGTCAGGTAGTTGGACAGCAGACAGGAGCATAACCCGTGTGCCGTTGGGTAGTGAGCGTAACAGCCGAAGTACATCAGTCACGGTGTGCCGCTTGACTTCAACGCCACTGACGGGTGAGATCGTTGTACCGGCACGCGCAAAGAGCAACTTGAGATAGTCGTAAATCTCTGTGACTGTACCCACCGTAGAGCGTGGGTTGCGTGAACTGACCTTTTGCTCAATAGCAATGGCAGGGGGAATACCATCCAATACATCTACATCAGGCTTTTGCATTCGCCCGAGGAACTGACGGGTATAGGCGCTCAGACTCTCGACATATCGGCGTTGCCCCTCGGCGTACAACGTGTCAAACGCCAACGATGACTTGCCGCTGCCGCTAACGCCTGTAACAACCACCATCTTGTTGCGCGGTATATCCACACTCACATTCTTCAGGTTGTTAGTTCGCGCCCCTTCAATATGTATATATTCTTGTGACAAAATGTAACGAAATTTGATTAGCGTGCATAAAGGTACTTGTCGCTAAGGCGCTCAAGCAACGCTTTGGTTTCCGGATTGTTGATGTCGCGCAGTTCGGCAGGCAGCTTTGGAATGCGCAACTCCATGCCCGGTAAGACATGGTCAGGTGCATTCAGACGATCACGATTAGCCTCGTAGATAAATACCCACAATGCCTTTTCTCCGTAATGCTTTTTCGCCACCCATGCCAAGCGACTATCTTTACCTACTACTTCAGTGGCCTGGAACTCGGTGAACTTGCGCTGATTGTCGTCATAATACGGCTTCATGGATGATGGGGCAGATTGTGTCGATTCAGCAGGTGTCGTTTGTGCAGGTTCTGTAGCTTGCGCCGGTGCAGATGTCGGTTCGGGAATGACAACTTGTGTCTCCGTTGCCTTAGCCGGCGTAGATTCGGCAGGTGTCGTATTCACACGTTGCTCTATACTGCTACGCATGCCGTCAGCCCAATTTACAATCTGATGACGCAGTATGAAATATGCGATGATGAGTAACATGGCAAATACGCCAATAGTGATGAGCCCTGTCAGCCATGGGTTGAATGGTTTATCGGTCTTTTGCGTACTGCTTGCAGTCCTTGTCGTCTCTGGGGCTTTTGCTGTTTCTTCAGATTCCTTAATTTCTTCCGTTTTCGTTGTATCCTGAACTTGCGTTGTTGCCAATGGCTCAACAAGCGGTGCAGCCTGATGTTCGGGCTGCTCTTGTTCTGGTAGCTCTTGTGCCGGTAGCTCTTGTGCCGGTTGCTCTTGTTCGGGCATTGGCGTTGCATCAGGCGTCATGGCATCCAATTCGCTTAGGATACCTTTGATTTCTTCAGCCTGCTCGCCCAGTTTCTGCAGCGGATCAACAGGCTGTGCTATCGCTTGTGCGGCTTTGCTGTTAGGTGCTGTGTTGGCGCTGAACACAATCTTCTTGTATCCGGCAATAGTAAACCGCTCACCGGTGGTAACGTTCACACTTTCGCGTGCAGGAACATCCTGCACCTTGAATGTGCCCAAACCATTGATAGTAACGTTGCCATCCTGCTGCAGCCCTTCCTGAATACTGCCTATCAGATTACTCAGGAAATCGTCAGCTACCTTTTCGCTAACCCCGGCGCGTGCACTGAGTGCACGGCGTAGAGATACTAATGTCAAATGCTCTGCCATATATCTATGAGTAGAAAGTCAATTGGTAAATCAATTCCCGTTTACAGCCTCTTTTAACCGAGTGTTTGCCTTGAATGTCCAAACATCTTTGGCAGGAATCTCGGTCTTCTGACCATTACGCGGGTTAACTATGGAGCGTGCCTGATGCGAACGCACCTCAAGCGAACCAAAGTGCTGCAACTTGATATCCCCGCCATCGTTCAATGTCTCGGTGATAATCTGAACCGTCGAGCGCAACAGACGTTCGGTAGCCTGCTTAGTCAGTGCCGACTTCTGCGACACGGATTGTATAATATCTTTGTTTGTCATAGTGTTGATATAGTCGATAGATCGAATGTCGTTAGTCAAAAGCCTAATGGCGGAGTATTGGCTCGGCGTATAAATCCACTCCCTCAAAGCCTGTAATTATCACATCATAGAATGTGCCTATTGTAAGTTGCTGTTCGAAATCAGATGACTGATTACTGATCAGCACTTCGCAATCCACTTCGGGTGAGTCGGCTTCGGTGCGACCGATGTAGTAGTCACCTTCCTGCCGATCAATAATCACACGGCACGTTGTGCCAACCTTTTGTTCGCTCTTTTCTGCAGCAATCTGCTCCTGAATGAGCATTAGCTTGTCCAAGCGGCGGTCTTTGACAGCCTGTGGTATGTCGTCCTTGTAATGTTTGTTGGCATAAGTACCTTCTTCGTCAGAATAAGCGAAAGCGCCCATACGGTCGAAGCGTTGTTGCTGCACCCATGCTTTGAGCGCCGCAAAGTCTTCTTCCGTTTCGCCGGGGTGCCCTACCATCAGCGTGGTGCGCAATGTTATGCCCGGCACCTCACGGCGTATGCGGTTGAGCAGGGCATCCTGTTCGGCGGCGGTGATGTGTCTGCGCATGAGCGAAAGCATGTGGTCGGTGCAATGCTGCAGGGCGATGTCCATATAGTTGCATACATTGGCGTGCTTTGCCATCACGGGTAGTATGTCGAACGGAAAATCAGTCGGGTAGGCGTAGTGCAGCCGTATCCATTGCACACCTTCTATTTGTGCCATACGATCGATGAGTTCCGCCAAACGGTGCTCATGATAAATATCCAATCCGTATGAGGACAAGTCTTGTGCAATCACGTTGAACTCTTTGACACCTTGGCTGACGAGCCAACGTACCTCGTCAAGGATATCCTCCATCGGCCGTGATTGATGTCTTCCTGTGATAAGCGGTATGGCGCAGTACGAGCAGAAGCGGTTGCAGCCTTCGGATATCTTGATGTAGGTGTAGTGAGCGGGCGTGGTGATAGTGCGCTCGTAGGGCGCACAAGTCATGCCACCGAACATATCCGCCGCCATGGCTGACTCATGGCTACGTGCGGCGGTCAAGTGCTCTATCAGATTGTCATAATCGAACTTGCCATACCACCCGTCAACCTCAGGAATCTCAGAGGTCAACTCCTGCATGTAGCGTTGGCTAAGGCATCCCATGACGTACAACCGGCGTAGTTGGCGATGCTGCTTGCGCTGAACCATCTCCAAGATCATGTTGATGCTTTCCTCCTTGGCATCGCCGATGAATCCGCATGTGTTGATGATAGCAATCTCGCCCTTGGGGTCCGGTGCATCATGTACACACGTGTAGCCGGCTACCTCCAACCTGCGCATGACACGCTCGGCGTCAACGAGGTTCTTTGAGCAGCCTAATGTGATGATATCTATTTCGTGGTTGTGCATCCGTGATTAGTTGCCAAGATCGCTATGGAATTGAATACGTACCAGCCGAACCTCCAGCTCGGTATAATAATCCTCGCCGAGCTCCTGCATGGCGAGCTTAATATTATCGCTCTCAGCATGCTTGAAGTAGTCAAAGATCTCCTCGATGGCATCGGGGTCGATAACCTCTTCAAGGAAGTAGCGGATGTTCAGTTTCGTACCAGAATAGACGATGGCTTCGATTTCTTTGACGATTTCCTCCATCGACATACCAAACCTCAGTGCGAGGTCGTCGATAGCGATACGCCGGTCGATGCCCTCGATGATGGCAACTTTGTGTGCCGACTTGTGCGCAACTGTTTTGACGCGTAAGTCTTCAGGGCGAATGATTTCGTTTTCATCGACATACTCTTTGATTACTTTCAGAAACTCCGAGCCGTATCGTTTTGCTTTGCCGGCGCCCACCCCGGGGATGTTCTGCAACTCTTCCATCGTGATGGGGTAGAAGGTTGCCATTGCTTCGAGGCTGGGGTCTTGGAATATGACATACGGTGGCACATCATGCTGTTTGCTCACCTTTTTGCGCAGATCCTTAAGAATGCTGTATAGCTCGGTGTCAGCGGCAGATGAGCCAACCATGCCTTGCTCCATGTTCTCCTCGGCATCTTCGTCCACCACCTCGATAGGTATCTCAAACTTGGTGGGGCGGCGTAGGAATTTCTTGCCGGCAGGCGTGATGTGTACGCTACCGTAGCTGGTAATATCTTTTTCGAGATACCCGTGCATAAGTGCCTCCTTCATGATGGTGTTCAGGATGTACTCATCCTCATCCGAGGCTATACCGAAGTTCTCCAGCTTGTCGTGTTGGAAGCTAAGCACATCCGGCGTCTTGTTGCCATGCAGGATGTCCACTATATGCTCGGGCTTGAACCGCTCGTTGCAGTCCTGAATCGTCTCAATAGCCAAGCCGAGCAACTCGGTTGCATCATACTGACGGAAAACCTTGTTGCAATTGTCGCAGCAGCCGCAGTTCTCATGCGGATACTTCTCGCCAAAGTAATGCAGCAGCAGTCGTCTACGGCATGTGACGGACTCCATGTATTGCTGCGTTTCGGCGAGCAGTTGATTGGTGATCTCAGCTTCTTGCATATTGTTGTCCTGACGGCTCTTATCCAGCTGGAAGTTTCTGAGGCGTTCGATGTCCTTGGGCGAATAGAAGCAGATACAGCGTCCTTCACCACCGTCACGACCGGCGCGTCCGGTCTCTTGGTAATAGCCCTCCAGCGATTTGGGCACATCGTAGTGGATAACGAACCGGACATCCGGCTTGTCGATACCCATACCAAAAGCGATTGTAGCTACGATTACTTGGCATTTCTCCATCAGGAAGGAATCCTGATTGGCATTTCGCTCGTCCGTATCCATGCCGGCATGATTGGGTATGGCGGAGATATTATTTACCTGCTGGATCTGTGCGAGCGACTCTACCTCCTTACGTGCCATACAATATACAATGCCGGATTTCCCCT
>JAFSPC010000105.1 GCA_017443075.1 Paludibacteraceae bacterium | reverse complement strand
GGTAACTTCCAGGACGGTTCGGTACCGGGCAAGATTCAGTTCGGTTCGGGCTGGTGGTTCCTCGATCAGAAGGACGGTATGGAGAAGCAGATGATGGCTTTGAGTAACCTCGGTCTCTTGAGCCGCATGGTAGGTATGCTGACCGACAGCCGTTCGTTCCTGAGCTATCCGCGTCACGAGTATTTCCGCCGCACGCTCTGCAACGTTCTCGGCAATGATATCGAGAACGGCATGATCCCATACACCGGCTACGAGAAAGCCCGCGTTCAACAGATGGTAGAAGACATCTGCTACAACAACGCGAAGAACTACTTCAAGTTCTAAATACGCTCATCCCCGCTTGCCTCTATTTCCGGAGGCAGGCGGGGAAGTTATTAACGTGTAGATTTTGCACGTTAATATACAAAGAATATATTGGTAGACGCAAATTTTGCGCCCACCACAAAAGAGACCTTGGTAGTCGCAATGTTTGCGATAACCAAGAAAAATACCGACAGTTTCCAAAATGGAAACAATCATTGAAACCAACTGTTGCAAAAAATGCAATAGTTCAATACTAAAAGATAGCGAATGTAGTTAGTTCCATATTGGAACGTACTGCTGTAGATTGCGAGAGTCGCACAGAAGAAAAAGACACAATGGTCAAAGTAGTAGTAAACTTGATTAACCAGAAGAACTGATTCCACCGAGCGAAGACCGACTCACAACCGAGAGATGACCGAGAGAAGAAAACAAATAATAATCCCTCCGTGGCTTCGTGATTGGGCTAATGAGTAAACGAAAATAACTATTATGAAAAATTTATATACTCTCTTAATTGCTATAACTGCAATTATTTTAGCAAGTTGCGAGAAATCAATTAGCCCAGAGACTGCTAAAGCCTTTGTGGGCGAGTATTGGATGAAAACGACCTCTTGTACCATGTATGATGGAAGTGTAACATATGAAAGAGGGCCTGTTTGGTCTCCTGTTTCTATCTATGAAGAAGATGGCAAGTTATATGTCCGCACGGATAATTACGGTGCACCGGATACAGATACATCCTCTACAGCAAAGCATGAATATATAATAGATTATCCAGATCATCCTAATTATGTCGGTGCACGATATAATGAAGAAGAACCAGAATCTGGGGGTATAGATGTTGTGCCAGCCAACAATATAACTTATGTATATTTAGTCAACGGCTTTTTGCGAACAATTAGAAATGGCGTTTATTTAAGGTCTTTACCTATTCAAGTTAAATCAGGTTCGAAAACAGTATTGAACTTATATGACTTCACCCCATTTAAAGTTACTTTGACAGATGCTAGTGGTAATTATTTAGCGGAAGTTGATGTGGCTTATAAATATGGTTCAATGGTAAAGAAAGGAGAAGTTATAACATGGGACGTAACAATGCCGTTCGATTTTTTAAAGTCATATTCAACTCATGAACAGATTGATGAAGTAATTCATAAAAACACTTTGTATAAGCGCTAGTTAACTAAAAAACTTGCATTTGAGAAAAGGGAGGAAAACGATAAATCGGGATATCGAAGAGGGAAGAAGGCAAGTTAGCGAAAACAACACTATAAATAACCGATAAAAACACGATAAACAAACAATAAATATCGTTATGAGAAACAGAGTATTGATGACAGTAATGGCCTTATGGGCTGTGGCGGCGGGGATGACGGCACAGGAGTTTCTGCGGGTGTTCTCGACGAGGAACAATCCGGAACCTGTAGTGAAGAATACCGTACGGTACAATAATGCGACCAAGTCCAAAGAACGCATCTATATCAATACCGATTACTGCTCCTATATGGTTGTCCGCAAAGGAGCCAGATACTACAACGCCCTTCCGGGAGAGAATCTGGTGGAGAGCCGCCCTGTGCAGTCGCAGGCCTCGGAAGGCAACTATGCAGCAACAAACTATCATTACTGGAGAGGTGTGTTCCCGAAGAAAGATGCGGCTGCGGGATATTATGCCCTGCCTTTGGCAGCGGGTGAGAAAGTAATGGTAGATCCGCATACCGTCCATTTCAAAGGCAGCGAGCGGGAAGAGAACTATATGTCCTTCGGCGTACAGGAGAATGACACGGTGTATGCCATGCGCGGAGGTGTTGTTTGTCTGTCCGGCGACAAGAAAGGCGTGGTGATTAACCATGCAGACGAGACGTTCGCCGTGTATCATCACATGCGCCGCGCGTTGGTGCAACCGGGTGAGAATGTGGAAGCGGGACAACCGGTCGGATTGGCTGCCGGCAAAGAAGTGCATGTGGGATTCGTCTATCTGGACGAGAAGTATTTCAAACAGAAAGAAATGGCGGAGGAATATCCTTATACGCATTTCCTGCCACAGATATGGGACGGCTCGCAGTTTGTGCGTTATGACAAACCGGCTGTGGTAGTGGTGCCTGCGCTCCCGGACGAGGTCGTCACCCAAGACATGACAAAAGCGCAGAAGAAACGCTATATGAAGAATAAAAACAAAAACAACAACTAATTAACAATATTTATTAACCAATTTTAATTCATTTAACCTATGGCTAAAATTATTACATTGGGCGAGATCATGCTTCGCCTGAGTCCGGAGGGACAAGATCGTTTCATTCAGTCAGATCATTTCCGTATTATCCCGGGTGGCGGTGAAGCGAATGTAGCAATCTCCTGCGCCAACTATGGCCACGAGGCATACCTTGTTACCAAACTGCCCAAGCATGAGATAGGTCAGATTGCAGTCAACGCCCTGCGCCGCTATGGCGTCAAGGACGACTATATCGTTCGCGGCGGTGACCGCGTAGGTCTGTACTACTGCGAGACCGGTGCTTCGATGCGTCCGTCGAAGGTCATCTACGACCGTGCCCACAGCGCTATCGCTGAGGCTGATCCAAAGGATTTTGACTTCGACAAGATTATGGAGGGTGCAGCATGGTTCCACTGGAGCGGAATCACCCCTGCTATCTCGGACAAGGCTGCCGAAATCACCCGCCTCGCCTGCGAGGCTGCCAAGCGTCACGGCGTATGCGTGAGCGTGGACCTCAATTTCCGCAAGAAACTCTGGACGAGCGAGAAAGCTATCTCTATCATGCGTCCGCTGATGCAATACGTAGATGTTTGTATCGGCAACGAGGAAGACGCAGAGCTATGCCTCGGCTTCAAGCCCGATGCAGACGTAGAAGGCGGCGAGACCAACGCTGAGGGCTACAAAGGCATCTTCGAGCAGATGATGAAAGAGTTCGGCTTCAAGTATGTCGTTTCGACGCTGCGCGAGAGCTACAGCGCTACCTTCAACGGCTGGAAAGCAATGATATACAACGGCAAGGAGTTCTACCAGAGCAAGCGTTACGAGATCAACCCGATCATCGACCGCGTAGGTGGCGGTGACTCGTTCTCCGGCGGCTTGATTCACGGCATGCTCAAGTACCCCGAGGATCAGGGCGCAGCGCTTGAGTTTGCCGTTGCAGCATCCGCACTCAAGCACACCATCAACGGCGACTTCAATCTCGTCAGCGAGGATGAGGTCTTGAGTCTTGCAGGTGGCAATGCCAACGGCCGAGTACAACGCTAAGGCGTACGTACGAAGAACAAATCGTATATTGTTAAATCGTAAATTAATAAGGTTTATGAATAAAAAGGATATTATGACCAACTGGCGTTGGGTGATGTGTGCGATGCTCTTCTTCGCCACCACCGTCAACTACATGGATCGTCAGGTTCTGTCGTTGACCTTCAAGGAGTTTATTCAGCCCGAGTTCCACTGGACGGATGCCGACTACGGCAAGATCACCGGTGTCTTCTCCATCGCGTATGCTATCTTCTGTCTGTTCGCCGGTAAGTTCATCGACTGGATGGGCACGAAGAAAGGTTACCTGATAGCCATCGTCGTATGGTCGCTGGGTGCTGTGCTGCACGCCGGTTGCGGTTGGGTGACAGAGAACATCGTAGGTGTAGCCGACAAAGCCGCCTTACTGAACGCCACAGGTGCGTTGGCCGCAAGTATCTCCATGGTGAGTGTGTGGCTGTTCCTCGCCTGCCGTCTGATTTTGGGCCTTGGTGAGGCGGGTAACTTCACTGCCGCTATCAAGGTGACAGCTGAGTATTTCCCTAAGAAAGACCGTGCGTTCGCTACCGCTCTGTTCAACGCAGGTGCATCGGTAGGTGCGCTCGCAGCGCCGGCTACTATTCCTCTGTTGGCAAAGAGCCTTGGCTGGGAATGGGCGTTCATCATCATCGGTGCGTTAGGATTCCTGTGGGCAGGTATATGGATCTTTGTATATGATAAGCCCGAGGATAGCAAGCACGTGAACGCGGCTGAGTTGGAGTACATCCATCAGGACGAGAAAGACACTCCGAAGCAGGAGGCGAAAGAGGAGAAGCAGATGAGCTTCACCGAAGCATTCAAGCACAAACAGACCTGGTCGTTTGCGTTTGGCAAGTTCATGACCGACGGCGTGTGGTGGTTCTTCCTGTTCTGGGCTCCGGCGTATTTCCAGGACCAGTTCGGCATCAAGGCTTCCGACCCGCAGGGTATAGCACTCATATTCACATTGTATGCTATTGTGACCGTTATCTCCCTATTCGGTGGCTATCTGCCTAAGATTTTCGTTGAGAAGAAGGGCATGGAGCCCTACGCAGGCCGTATGCGTGCGATGCTTATCTTTGCGTTCTTCCCTATCATTGCCTTGTTCGCACAGCCGCTTGGCGGCATCTACGGTCCTTGGGCAGTAGCAATCATCATCGGTATCGTTGGCGCCGCTCACCAGAGTTGGAGCGCAAACATCTTCTCCACCACGGGTGATATGTTCCCGAAGAGTGCCGTTGCCACCGTCACCGGCATAGGTGCCATGGCCGGCGGTATCGGGTCGTACCTCATCAACCGCGGTTCGGGTCTGCTATTCACGTATGCAGAGAAGCAAGGTGACTTGTTTGCCTTCTTCGGCTTTACCGGTAAACCGGCAGCCTACATGATTGTATTCTGCATCTGCGCAGTTGCTTACCTCATCGGCTGGAGCGTGATGAAGATTTTGGTTCCTCGTCACTCACCTGTAGTGCTCAAATAATAAAATAAAGCCTACAACAAGGGCAAATAAAAAAAAAATCCCACAAAACTTGCAAATGTGGGATTTTTTTTGTATCTTTGCATGCTGATAATTGCAATTGCTATTCAATAAACAATGATAGGATTATTCAATGATAATTTTCCGCCAGTGCTGGATGGTGTGGCACTAACGGTACAAAACTACGCCTATTGGCTACACCAGAAAGGGTATGATGTGTCCGTAATCACGCCATACGCCCCCGGAGCTTCACAAGTGATCAATCAAGCCCCCTATCCTATTTACCGCTTCACATCCATTCCCATTCCCTTCCGGCCACCATACAGGTTCGGCATGCCGTATTTCTCACCGATCTTCTTGCAAGAGTGGAAAAATATGCGTTTCAATCTTGTGCATGCACATTGCCCGTTCACCACGGCTAACCTTGCGCGTTCGGCTGCCAAATCGCAACACATACCATTGGTCGCCACGTTCCACTCCAAATACCGTCAGGATTTTGAGCACAACGTGCCTAACAAACAGGTGGTGGACATGATGGTGAAGCGTATCATTCGGTTCTACGAGCAAGCCGATGAGGTATGGATCCCTCAGGCAGCTGTCGAGCCTACCCTGCGCGAATATGGTTATAAGGGTGCGGTCACCGTGGTTGAGAACGGCAACGACTTTTCCACTCCTGTCGAAGAGATTGCCGTACTGCGCAACGAGATGCGCAAGGAGTTAGGACTGCTGCCCGATGAGACGATGCTCCTGTTTGTAGGGCAACATATATGGGAAAAGAACATCGGATTTATCTTGGATGCCCTGGCGCTTATGAAGGATAAACCGTTCCACCTGTTCATGGTCGGCACGGGCTACGCCGTACATGATATACGCGTCAAGATCAGGGAACTGGGTCTGGCGCAGAACGTAACGCTGTTAGGTAACATCCACGACCGCGAACGCCTGAAGGCGATTGATGCCGCCGCCGACCTGTTTCTGTTCCCATCGCTTTACGACAACGCTCCGCTCGTAGTACGCGAGGCGGCTGCCATGCACACACCGGCACTCATGCTGCAAGATTCAACGGCTGCTGAGATTATTCAGCCGGACATCAACGGATTCCTTACCCCCAATGATATACACATGTATGCCGATAGAATAAGTTATCTGATTGCTCACCCCGATATCCTGCGCAAGGTGGGTAATACCGCCTCAACAACCATTGCACGCTCGTGGGAAAACGTGATGGACGAAGTTATTCTGCGCTACCGCGACATACTGGAATCCTACAGACTGAAACATGGCAAATAATTGATAATTGACAAATGATAATTGATAATTGAAGATGATCGGGATGGTATTATTAATGCTACTGCAAACGGCAATGCTCGTGCTGGGGCAGGTAGCACTCAAGCTCGCCATGCGCGACCTGCCGGCATGGCAATGGACATGGTCGTATATCTGGAATGAGGTGATACTTAACCTATGGATGATGCTTGCCATTGTCCTGCTGATTGCTGCCAACCTGTTCTGGTTTTGGCTGCTGAACAAGTATCCGTTCTCACAGATATATCCGCTTACGAGTTTGGGATTCGTATTAGGAATGCTTTCGGGTGTGCTGATTTTCCATGAGCAGGTAGGTTACCTGCAATGGATCGGCGTTGTGCTGGTTATGATTGGTTGTTACTGCATTGCAAAGGTTTAAGTTATTCATACTATTCGTACTGCTGGGTGTATTAGCTCCGGTTGTTGCACAAGACAATGTTACATCCATCACCGGTATCGTGGTGGATGCCGATACGGGTGAGCCGTTGCCGTTTGTGCAACTATATTTCATCAAGCCTACCAGCGAAGGCTCTATCAATACCCAGTACGGCACGACATCCGATATCGACGGCAATTTTACACTCAGTAATCCTGTCGGTTACACCACGGTCAACTTCCAGATGATGGGATACAAAACCGAGATGTACACCCTGCGTAAAGGACAACAACGCAAGAATATCAAGATCAAACTTGAGCCTGATGTGTACAACCTGCAGGACATTGTCGTTACTCCCAAGCACCGCAAGCAGGAGTATAAGCGCAAAGGTAACCCTGCTGTTGAACTGATCAAAAAAGTGATAGCCCATAAGGATTCGCTCACGCCGCGCACTCGCGACCATTATACCGCGTCCACCTATCATAGGCAGTCGTTTGCACTGGATAACTTCCGGCCTAACTTCAACAAAGGATTCTGGCATGAAGTGGACTTCATACGCAAGTATATTGACACCACCGGCACCAACCCTGCCCTGACCTTGTCTATACGCGAGAACATGGGCTACGAGTATTACCAGCAGAAACCTCACCGCGAAAAAAAGATGATTGACAAGAAGCGATTCTTCGGTCTGGAATCGCTGATGTCAACTCAATCGCTGGAAAAGCAACTGCAAGCCATATTCAAGGATGTGGATATCAATCAGGATAATATCAATATCTTGTTCAACCGGTTTGTATCGCCGCTATCGTCCACGCTGGCGGTGGCGTACTACCAGTACTACATCATGGATACAATCATGGTGGACGGCGTGTCGTGCATCGACTTGGCGTTCGTACCCGTCAACTCGGAATCGTTCTCGTTTACCGGACACCTGTATATAGTGAACGACTCGACCTACAAACTCAAGAAGTACGCCATCAATATCCCCCCGCATATCAATCTGAACTTTGTCAGCGACTACTCGGTAGCGCACGAGTACAAGCAGCTGCCGGACGGACTATGGATACCCGAGCGTACACAAACCTATTGCAAGTTCTACCTCACCGACCGCAAGCGAACCCTGCAGGCGCGGCAGACAAAGATTTACACGGATTTTGACTTTGACAGCCCTATCTCCAAGGAGGTCTATTCGCCATTCTACGGCTTAAGCGACAGCATCAAGCCTGCAGACACGACATCCATACGCGAGGACTTTCAGTATTGGGATGATCACCGTCCTGAGCCCTTGTCGTTCTACGAATCATCGGTTATGGATCTGGTGCAGGAGTTCAAGACGACGCCTAAGTTCAACGCCCTGCTGATGGCTGTAGATGCCTTGACTACTGAGTTTGTCGCCACCGTGCCCTCCACACGCTGGGGCGAGTCGAAATGGGATTTCGGGCCTATATATAACACCATCTCGTGGAATATGCTTGAGGGCGTTCGGTTGCGTGTGGGCGGTACGACCACAGCCAACCTACATCCGCAATTCTTCCTATCCTCCTACGTTGCTTACGGCTTTGGCGACAAGCGCCCCAAGGGCGACCTGACGCTGATGTACTCGTTCAACAAGAAGCGCTACCACCAGTACGAGCCTCTGCGCGACTATCTGGCGCTGTCACTCAACTACGATGTGCAAGAACCAGGGCAACAGTTCGGCATCGTTGACCGAGACAACATCCTGATGTCTATACCTACCGGCAAGATCGTGATGCGTAACTTCCAGTACGTGGCGCGCGCACGACTGCAATACTACAAGGAGCTCCCCATTCAGCTAACCACCAAACTGAACTTCGACTACGAATACAACGAGGCTGCAGGCGCCATGACCTACGACCGCATATTGGGCTACGACACGCTTGGCAATATCAGCGGCACGCAACGCGTCAAAGCGTACCACAACTACGAGTTCGGGGCGGAACTGAAGTACTCACCGGGGGCCGACTTCCCCATCAACCGCATGGGCGTAGAAACGCCGTTCACCCTCGAGCAAGATGCACCCGTCATCAGCATAAGGCATACAATAGGCTATCTGGATGATCGCAATTCAGGCGGTCGAGGATACTTCTACAACGCAACACAACTCACCGCGGAGAAGCGATTCTGGTTCTCAAGCTTCGGACACCTCGATGCGCGCATACAGACCGGTATGGTGTGGAACAAAGTGCCCTTTACCAAACTCTACTCGCCAACTACCTCCACATCCATCTTTCTTGGCAAAAACGCCTTCAACCTGATGCAACCGATGGAGTTCATAATGGACGAATACGTTGCCCTGTATGCCACCTACTTTTTCAAGGGGTGGATACTGAACCGCATACCCGGCATCAATCGCCTGAAGCTGCGCGGAGTGGTATCCTTCTCGGGCATCTATGGCGGCCTGACGGCAAAGAATAATCCCTATAAAGCTGGTAATGAAGGCTTGTACAAACTGCCGGACAGCTCAACCTTTGATAGCAATGGCGAATATATATCGGGTTACACCTCCTCACCTATCGGCAAACTGCCTTACATGGAGTTCACCGCAGGATTTGAGAATATACTGAAGTTCATCCGCATAGACTACGTACGCCGCATCACCTACAACGACTACCAGTTACCCAACGGCAATCGCCGCAAGATTGGTGCGTGGGGAAGAAACGGAGTAAAGATAACCGTTCGTTTTGCTTTGTAAATGCAACAATTATGAAGTACAAGTTCACGATTTTAGCCTTGCTGATGCCACTGTTAGGTATGGCGCAGGTAAACGTGTCACCACTGGCGATTGGAGCACAGCAACTCAAGGCATGGGATACCGAGATTAACCTCGATACCATTGATCAGGAAAAACTGCCACAGCGTGTTACCGGCGGCTTGATTGCCACGGCTAACATCAGCAACTTCATTATCCGGCAGAACCAGAACTGGTTCTCGTCGTACATGAAGGTCGGGGCTGACCTTGGCGGATTTGTCGATTTCACTGTTACCAAACATTTTGCCATCCAGGGACGACTGATGCTCACCGCCGAGCAGAACCGATTTGCAGACACCGATGCGCAAAACCTGCTGTGGGCGTTCGGATTTGATATACCCGTTATGTTCCTTGCTCGGTTCGGTAACCTGCAGAAGGGGTACTTGTCGGTGGGCGGCGGACCGTTCACACACTTCAATTACGCCTCCAATATCGGCAAGAAAGGCGCTGAGGTCTATTCGCTCAGCAATAACCACTCCGGTATTGGGGCTACCCTGACCTATGAGTTCCCTATAGGCATACAGGTTGTGGCGAACTACTTCGTAAGCCTGACGGATATCATTTCGTTTCACAAGAAGAATGCCGCCGCGGGTAACGTGCAGGGCATCTATCCGCAACGGGTGGAGTTAGGTATAGCCTACCGATGGCAAAACTATCACACTATTGCAAAATAAATAATAGTAAATCTTGAATTGTAATTATAAATCTTAAATCCCTTCCCCATGTACACCAAATTCCAACAACACCTTCAGTCAGAGCTGCAACAGATTGAGTCTGCCGGCTTGTACAAGCGCGAACGCATTATCGTTAGTCCGCAGACATCAGGTATTCAGGTTGCAACCGCTGACAACGCAACCGACGTCATCAATTTCTGCGCCAACAACTACCTCGGACTGGCGGATAATCCCGAGCTGATTGCCGCCGCCAAAGATTGTATGGATCGCCGTGGCTATGGTATGGCGAGCGTTCGCTTCATCTGCGGCACACAGGATACGCACAAGCAACTGGAGCGTGCCATATCAGAGTTCTTCGGCACCGAGGACACTATCCTCTACGCCTCATGCTTTGATGCCAATGGCGGGCTGTTTGAACCGCTGCTGACAGCCGACGATGCGATCATCTCCGACGCTCTCAACCACGCCTCTATCATTGACGGCGTGCGCTTGTGCAAGGCTGTGCGTTATCGCTACGCCAATGGCGATATGCAAGACCTTGAGAAACAACTGCAAGCCGCGCAAGCACAACGTTATCGAATCATCGCCACAGATGGCGTGTTCTCGATGGACGGCAACGTGTGCCCGCTGGATAAGATCTACGAACTCGCTCAACAATACGACGCCATGGTCATGGTGGACGAGAGCCACTCTGCCGGTGTGGTCGGCAGGACTGGGCACGGCGTCACCGAACGATATAACCTGCGCGGCAAGATTGAGATCATCACCGGCACGCTGGGCAAAGCGTTTGGCGGATCGGTGGGCGGATTCACTACAGGCAAGCAAGAGATCATCGACCTGCTGCGCCAACGCAGCCGACCGTACCTGTTCAGCAACTCACTGCCGCCGATGATTGCAGCAGCAGGAATCAAAACGTTAGAGATACTTACGCGCAGCAACGAACTACAAGACCGGCTGCATGCGAACACCGAGTATTTTATCAGCCGCATGAAGGCTGCCGGTTTCGACATCAAGCCCACCGAGTCTGCCATCTGCGCCGTCATGCTATACGATGCCAAGCTCAGTCAGGATTTTGCGGCTGCGCTGCAGCAGGAGGGCATTTATGTTACCGGTTTCTACTACCCCGTTGTGCCGAAAGATCAGGCACGCATCCGCGTGCAGGTCAGTGCCGCTCACTCGCACGAACAGTTGGACCGCGGTGTAGAGGCGTTTATCAAGGTCGGCAAAGCACTCGGAGTGCTTAAGTAACGGGTGATTTGTCAGCTACGTGTGACAATATAAGCGTTTAATGCATCGGTAAGGCAATTAATTGACGAATAATTTGCATATTTGAAAAAATTGTCTTACCTTTGCATCCGCTTTTGTCTAATGGTATAAAGGCTATTACGTCAGATTTTGGTTCTGAAGATCTTGGTTCGATTCCAGGTTAGACAACTCGCTGCAAAACCGCTTTGTGCGGTTTTTTAGTGGTCAATGCGCGCATGCGCGCTGTGTGATGGGATACGGGCAGCCACACAACTCACCCAAACTCTGCCCCATATTGAGTAACACATTTTACAATGAAGACATTTGAATTAACCGGTACACTCCGTTCGGAGTTCGGCAAGAAAGCCGCTAAAGGCTTGCGCAAGCAGGATCAAGTTCCCTGCAACATCTATGGTGCCAACGGCAACCAGACTTTCACCGTTAACGTTGCTGACATTCGCAAACTCATCTACACGCCTGACACACAGATCGTAGCTCTGGACATCGAGGGTCAGAAGCGCATGGC
>JAFSPC010000104.1 GCA_017443075.1 Paludibacteraceae bacterium | reverse complement strand
TGGACTTGGTGTTTTACCATACTATACTGAAATGCTATGTACTCATTGACCTCAAACGCGCCGAAATCAAGCACCAAGACATCGGTCAGATGAATATGTACCTTAATTATTTCAAAACAGAAATCTGTCAGCCGGATGATAACCCGCCTATCGGTATAGTGCTCGGGGCAAAGAAAGATGAATTGCTAATGGAATATGCCTTAGCGGGTATTGACAACAATCTTTTTGCTGCGCGTTACCAGTTGTATTTACCGAACAAGGCTGAACTGCAAGAGCAACTGAACCAACTGATGGTAAAATAAATATCTCGTCCCTCTCCATGACGCTAAACAGGAGAAAGAAACTATAGTTATCCCTTGCTCATCCCTGACCTCTCCAACCGAGCGATGACCGAGAGAAGACCGAGAGATGACCGAGAAAAAAATACTAATAAGACACCGAAAAATTCAACTGCCTATGGCATAAAAAAGACAAACAACATTAATAAATAATAGCGTTATAAGCCAAACTTGATTGTTTGAAAACTGGACACTTTCAACAATTACTTATTCAAGCATGGTTTTATGTGCGCTCACGTATT
Source organism: Paludibacteraceae bacterium (assembly GCA_017443075.1). Classification (GTDB taxonomy): domain Bacteria; phylum Bacteroidota; class Bacteroidia; order Bacteroidales; family Paludibacteraceae; genus Colicola. The sequence goes on along the minus strand of JAFSPC010000104.1, from coordinate 11,816 downwards.
AGCGTGAGTTTTCCGTGCATAAATTTGAATAAGTAAGGTAGTCCAGAATTCCTCAAACAATCAAATGAAAGCAGCGAAAGCGCACGCTTTTCTTATGTCTGTATGTGTCTGTTGGTACCCTGCCGAAAATGTCCGATTATTAAGATTGCCGCCTCGCGAAAGGACACGTCCCTTGACCGAGCGACGAGCGGGAGATGACCGAGAGATGAGCGGGACAAAAAGAGGCTGAAAAATGTACTCTGATTAAGAATGAACCAACAAAACAACCAAATAACCAATTAACGCGGCGCAAGCCGCAAATATTAACATTATTAACCATTAAAAACAACAAAACATTATGAAGAAAAAATTCTTTACAATTCTTCTCGCCCTTGTAGCCGGCATTGGCTTCAGTTGGGCGTCCACCATCACCGTAACGTGGAACAACGATGACATAACCGGCAGTGGAAATTCTTTCACCAAGGACGGTGTCACTATAACTGCCGGCGTGATAGACTTCACGGATAAGAATTTCTCACGCGGCGGAACATTTACCACCACCCTTGGCAACTTCACCAAGATTGAAGTGACTGCCCGGTATGTTCGCGTCTCCGGCACAGGCTGGTCTGGCAGCACATGGACCGGCAATGCCTCCAGCGTATCGTTCAGCGGCGAAATTTATGGTAGGGGAACTGGCGTAACGATGGTGTTCACCATTGAGCCGACGACCGTCGATGTCACCGGCGTGACCCTCTCGCAGAGCGAGGCGGCAATGACCATGGGCGGCGAGACGCTGACGCTGACCGCTACCGTCGCCCCCGACAACGCAACGGACAAGACCGTGACATGGACGTCGAGCGATCCAACCGTAGCAACTGTAGCTGACGGCGTGGTAACCGCCGTAGCAGCCGGCACCGCTACCATCACCGCCACCGCCACCAACGGCACCGATGACACCACCGATGACAAAACCGCTACCTGCACTATTACGGTTACTGACCCTGACCAAGAGGCTGCAGATGCAGTACTGGCTCTGTTCGATGCCCTGCCTGCTGTAGAGAATATTACGCTAGACAACAAAGAGGCAATTGAAGCTGCACGCGCTGCATACGAGGCACTGACCGATGAGCAGAAAGCACTGGTTACTCCCGAAGACTTAGCCAAACTGACCGCCGCAGAAGCAGCACTGGCTGCTGCTGAGAAAGCCGCTGCCGACCAAGTAGCAGCAGACGCAGTACTGGCTCTGTTCGATGCCCTGCCTGCTGACATCACGTTGGAAGACAAAGCCGCTATCGAGGCTGCACGTGCTGCATACGAGGCACTGACCACAGAGCAGAAAGCACTGGTTACTCCCGAAGACTTAGCCAAACTGACCGCCGCTGAAGAAGCACTCGCTGCTGCCGAGAAAGCCGCTGCCGACCAAGAGGCTGCAGATGCAGTAGTGGCTCTGTTCGATGCCCTGCCTGCTGTAGAGAATATTACGCTGGACAACAAAGAGGCAATTGAAGCTGCCCGCGCTGCATACGACGCTCTGACCGATGAGCAGAAAGCACTGGTTTCTGCCGAGGACTTGGCTAAACTGACCGCCGCAGAAGAAGCACTGGCTGTATTGGAATCCGATGGCGTCGAGAACGTACAAGGCGATCGCAAGAACACCAAGGTGCTTAACAACGGTCACGTCTACATCCTCCATGGCGATAAGACATACACCGTTCAAGGTCAGGAGATTAAGTAAGTATTGCAAAGGTATAGCAACCTAATACGAGAGCAAGCGGCACACCACCGACCGGGGATGGAGAAGGGCCTCATCTCCTATAAAAGATAAGGACACCCTTTATGGATGTCCTTATCTTTTACCGCGGAAAGTTAGGGATTTCTGCGTAATCCCTAAAGTCTGCCGATGGCATCCTTGCAACCAAAACAAAAGACCTGCTTGCTCAAGTAAACTTGGACAGACAGGTCTCATGTTTTGTTTGCGGAAAGTGAGGGATTCGAAAATTGCCTTAGGCAATAATCGTGCGAGGGTTTATCCCGAGCTAAGAACCCACCGACCGGGGGCTGAGAAGGCCCTCGGACTTCTCTAAAAAGAATTAGGGGCGCCCCATTGGGATGCCCCTAATCTTTTTAAGCGGAAAGTGAGGGATTCGAACCCCCGGTACGACGTAATGCGTACACCACATTTCGAGTGTGGCTCTTTCGACCACTCAGACAACTTTCCGTACGCTTTGGTCTAAAGCGGATGCAAAGATAGCACAATTTTATGACATTTGCAAATCTTTTGGCAAAAAAATGATTTTTGACCTGCATTTTTTCATATTGATGTTACATCCTCTTGCTAAATGTCCTGTTTTTCCCTCGCCTTCTTCGGAGCCTGACAGCTGCTCTCCCACGCTTAAAACGGCGCTGCGTATGTGCATCCTTCTCTCCATCGTGAGCAACCGTAGCGTGTGCGCCCACGGATGATTGTGCCTTGTTTGCATAGAGGACAGGGCATACCGGCCTGATCGGCTTTGACTTCGCGCACAACCTCGGTGGTCATCTGCTTCAGTTCTGCCAGAAAGTCTCTCGCCTCATATTCGCCACGCTCAATCATACGCATTTTCTTCTCCCATCTGCCGGTCAGCTCGGCTGACATCAACAGGGGCGAGATAATCTTGGCTATCAAGTCTATACCCAACGGCGTTGCATGCACGGCTTTGCCTTTGCGCTCTATGTACTTGCGTTGGAACAGCTTCTCGATGATCGCTGCACGGGTCGAGGGGCGCCCTATGCCGTTCTCCTTCATCGCATCGCGCAGATCTTCGTCATCCACGGTCTTGCCGGCTGTCTCCATCGCGCGCAGTAGGGTCGCTTCGGTGTAATATTTTGGCGGTGTGGTGGTTTTCTCTTTCAACTGAGGTGCATGCGGCCCTTGCTCGCCTTTGACGAAATCGGGTAGGGTCTTCGCGTTTTCAGCTGTATCTGTATTGTCCGGATTATCAGGATTTTCCGAACTCATCGACTTTGCGAACACCTCTCGCCACCCCTGCACCAGCACCTGCCTGCCGGTTACCTTGAAGTTGACGGTCTCGGGCTGATCGCCGGCTGTCTGCACCTCGGCAAGCACGGTCGTGTTGCTCACCTCGCAATCCGGATAGAACGCTGCTATGAAACGCAAAGCGATCTTCCCGAACACTTTCTTTTCCTGATCGGTCAGGTTGTCCGGACGCTGACCTGTCGGGATGATGGCATGGTGGTCGGTCACTTTCTTGTTGTCAAACACCTTTTTTGACTTCGGCAACGAACCCGCACCTTTCTTGCCGTCGGCCTTCAGCCCTAATAGTGGTTGCACCTCGGGAAAATAGTCCTTTATTCCCGCCAGCGTGGCTGGCACATGAGCGTATATATCTTCGCTCAGATAGGTCGTGTCTACGCGCGGATAGGTGGTCACGTGCTTCTCGTATAATGATTGTATCAGCTTCAGCGTCTGCTCAGCAGTGTAGCCGAACGATTTGTTGCACTCCACCTGCAGCGATGTCAGATCAAATAACCTTGGCGCAAACTCCGTACCTTTCTTCTTCTCAACCGAGGTGATCGTCAACGGCTGATCCTTGATGCTGTCAATCAGCTTTTGCGCCTCTTCTATCGTGGCAAAGCCCTTGAGGTCCTCGCTATCTGTATCAGCTTCCTTGGTGGCATTAGAGGCCTTAAGGTCATTAAGGCCTTTAGGGGCATTAAGGTCCTTAGGGAATATGTAGCTGAATAGTGTATCCCTGTACATCGTCTTGAGCTCGTAGTACGTGCGCGGCACAAAGTGCTCAACCTCCTGCTGGCGCTTCACGATCAGGGCGAGGGTAGGTGTCTGCACCCGTCCGATTGACAGGATGTTTCTGTCCTTACCAACACCGCGGGCGTATTTCAGAGTGTAGGCACGCGAGGCGTTCATGCCTAATAGCCAGTCGCCGATGGCGCGCATCAAACCTGCCTCATACAGGTGCTGATAGGCCGATTGGTCCTTCAGGTGCTGAAAGGCGTCACGTATGGCTTCCTCGGTCAGCGAGGATGTCCACAACCGTTTAACCGGAACCTTGCAGCCTGCCTGCTGATACACCCAGCGCTGGATCAGCTCACCTTCCTGACCCGGGTCACCGCAGTTGATAACCTCTGTGGCTTCTGACATCAACTTCTTGATTATGCCAAACTGCTTCTGAACGCCTTCATCACCGCTTACTTTGATGCTGAACCGATCGGGAATCATAGGCAAGGCGGACATGTTCCAACCCTTCCATTGCGGGTTGTACTCATGCGGATCGTATAGGGCGCACAAGTGCCCGAACGTCCATGTCACACAATAGCCGTTACCCTCCATATAACCATCGTGCCGGGTGGTCGCACCCAGCACTTTGGCTATGTCTCGTCCTGCGGACGGTTTCTCGGCTACGCAAAGTACCATCTTCTCTCTATTGGTTTTGTGCATCTCAGTGGCGTTTTCGCCACCGCTCTTACTATTTCACGCGCAAGCCGTCAATCGTGTATGTCGTGTTGCCGCGGCGGATATAGATTGCACCGTTATACATAAATTTCTGTGCCTTATTCTCCGCTGTCGGAATCACGATGTCCTCAATGCCCGCTGCCAGATCGGCAACGTTAGCTATCTGCGGCAGGGCTTGCTGTGTACCTGTCAGTATCAGCAGCTCGCCTGGCTGTAGCGTGAGCGAGGCGTTGGTCTCTTTTTTCTGCAGGTAATAGTTGTACCACGTGCCCACAGGGATAGTTACGGTCTGGGCATCCGTCGCGGAGAAGTTTCCTGCTACGAATACATCGCTGCCCCATTGTATGGTGCGCAGCGCCTTGCCCGAACCGATATCCGTGGCGGTCGGATTGCCGGCAAACACGTTCGGCATCAGCCGTGTACGCAACTGCAGGGCTTGAGCGGTCTTGGTGTACGCTGCCTGACGGTTGGCGTCGGCAAAGTAACCCTTGCTCTCCGGACGAGGTTTCTTGTTGCAGCGGTAATCGCTGTTAGTGCCGTTGGGGTGATCGATGTCGCTGTTGATGCTAAAGTCGTAACCTATCTCCTCAAACATCCACACCATGTGCGAACCGTTCAGCAGCGCGTTGAATACGACGTTCACAGGTACACGGGCTATGCGTGCTGCCTCGTTCGTCGTCAGGTCTGCATCGCCCCACATCTTCGCCTTGTACTGCATTCGCTCCTCGTCATGCGACTCGCAGTAACTCACGTACCCGTCTTGGTTAGCCGATTGGAAGGAGTCACCTTCCTTCAACCACCCCATGGCAGTCTGGCAATAGGCGTTCGTCGTGTTGTTCCAGCAGAGCATACCGGCGTTGATCAGTTGCGGACGCTCTGTGCCCATGTTCGAACCCCAATGCTCCAGTATGAAGTATGCCCCCGGCGAACCGGCTTGTACGCCGTTGGTGTAATAATCCTTGATATTGCCTACAGAGGTATTCGGCTTGTCTGAGCAGAAACCGTGACTCAGGTCCATACGGTAGCCGTCCACCTTATATTCGGTCAGCCAATATTTGAGGGCACGCGTAAACATCTCATGTGCCGGCTCAAATCCGTGGTTCCAGTCCTCATATACATTGTCGCTATGCGGTGCCGTGACGTTGAACCATGGGTTTTTTGCCAGATCGGTGCCATACGGATAGAGTTTGTTCATCGGGTTCAACCCCGTGGCATGGTTAAATACCATATCCATGATCACAGCCATGCCGCGCTTGTGGCATTCGTCTACAAAGCGCTTGAACAACTCGGGCGTAGCATACGCACGATCCAAGGCAAAGTAGTGGTTGGGCGAGTAGCCCCAGTTGTAGTTCCCGTCAAACTCGCACACAGGCATCAGCTCTACGGCATTGACGCCTAAGGATTGAATATAGTTCAGCCTGTTCATTACGCCCCGTAGCGAACGCTCGCTCGTGAAGTCGTACACCCACAGCTCGTATATCACCAAGTTGTTCTTGTCCGGACGCTTGAAGTTCAGCGTAGCATCGCTCCAGTTGTAGGCAGGCTTGCCGGGCTGTATTACCGTTACGTAGCCGCCGTCTGCACCCTTGGTCGGATAACTGATCAGGCTGGGGTCTACGCTCTTGGGCTCATACTTGTCATCGGGGTGAATAACCTTTTCCGAATACAGATCTGATATCTGCTTCTTCACACCGTCAGCACGCTCTACTGCGTACTGGAAGCGATATTCCTTGCCTTTCTCCAATCCGGTCAGCGTGATCCAGAAGTAGTTCCCGTCCTTGTACAGCTGATAGTCCTTGTTCAGTTTCCAACCGGTCATATCTCCTATCAGGAACACGCGCTTGGCGGCTTCGGTCTTGCTGGCGGCATAGGTGCACAGCGTTACCGATGTGCCGTCCGCACCGTAGTATATACCATTGCTTACGCCTGCCGGACGAGCCTTGGTCGTAGGTGTTACGCCCTCCACTGCTGTCCATATATCGCTCTCCGTCTCTTCGCCTAATACGACAAAGATGTCTTGGCCGCCGGATGTCTTGCCTTCCTTCGTCCCGCCGGGACCGTCGTGGAACACAAACGCCAGCTTCGTCACCGTCGTGCCTGCCGGCACGCTGTAGAACGTGTTGATGTTGTCAATCACCAGTTGCCATTTGCCATCTTCGGTAGCCGTCAGTTGCGGTGCGTCTGCCGAGCGCCATGTGCCGCCTACTACGCCTTGCCAGTCGGCTGTCGCCGTGCAGTAACCCGTATGGGCGTAACATTTGGTCGCACCCAGCATGCCGCCATTGCCCCCTGCGGGGTCGAAGGTGATGATCACTTGTTCCTGATAGCCTACAGGAATAGGATTCGGACTTGTCGTCACTTGTGCTGTCAGCAGCATGGTACATACCATGGAGGCAACACTCAGGAGTATTCGTTTCATAGTAGTTGATTATGTTTTTTATCTTTTCTCTTTCAACTTTCAATTTTCAACTTTCCCCTTTCTTTGTAAGGTGGCGCGCAGCCAAGCCCGCCACCCTGATAGAATGATTACGTTGCTTATTGCAGTTGTGCGCCCAGCAGGTTGTAGCGTACGCCGTCCTTTATCACTACGACCTGACCGTTCTCAACCACCTTCCGGATGGTAGTGTTGACCGTTGTCGTCTCAACGGCATCTTCGTCGCACAGATTCAGCGAGTACGCATCAAATGCCGCTTTGTCCACACGCTCAAGTTCAATTTGACCTTTGAACGCAATCTTGCGGATAATAATGTAATTCATGCCTTCAGGTATAGCCCACTTCTGACCGCCGGTCCAGCCGTTCGCCCAATCCATTGTCACTTTCGTATCCTGAATGGTCGTTTGGTTTCTCGAGTAGTAGAAATTTCCGTCAAAGTCCTTGATGGCAATATAGCTACCCATCTTGCAGTCAATGGCAAGCTTGCCGTCTACAAACAAATATTGCTCGTCATACTTATCGTATGCTGCTTCGCCTGCATCGGCACCATTGATCCAACCTATTGCGTAGAAGTCATGACCGCAAGCACTGAGGGCTTCTTCATCACCTCCGCCTTGACCGCCTTGACCGCCCTGACCGCCTTGGTCACCGCCACCGCAGTTCTCTCCCGGACCAATATATACGAGGTCACCGGCACTCGCACTCAACTTGATGTAGAAATCATACGAACCTGCTGTCTTGCAAGTGAGCTGACCGGCTGCACTGCCGCCTTCAAAACTCTGGTACGAACCGTATGGATCAATGTCAACCATCCAAGTAGCATCGCAACTTTGGTTAATCAACTTGATTACATCACCTGCTGCCAGTGATACGCAACTCGCTTTGTACTGCACGCGTCCTTGTGCGTCTGGATCACCGAACTTGGGCGCATCTACCACGCGTGAACCATTAATCTGCAGACCATAAGGACCATCCTGACAATCTGCACTCGCAGCTACCCAACCGATTACGAGCGCTGCACATAACGTCAAAATCTTTTTCATTATGTATTAATTTTAAGTCGTTTAGTATTATCAATTATCAATTCTCTCTCACTTTCCGCCCCATGATGTCGAACACTTGTTCACCGCAGCGGATATACAATTGGCCGCCATCAACGAATTTCTCTCCTTTGACGGTTGCATCTGCCACCACATCCTCTATCGCTGACTTGGTGCGGTCTATGCGCTCGGTATTCTTGTCGCCACGGTTGCTGTTGGTCTTGTAATATACGCCGTAGTTCGTGCCCTTCGAGGCGAGTGTGAAACCGTCGGGAGTGCTATTGTAGCCCGAGTTCGGACCTACCAGCAGGCGGATCTGTCCGTTTGTGCCGGTGATGGTCGCTTTGTAGTAGCCGTTGCCGGACTCATCGCTCACTGCCGACTCGCTGTGAACACCGGTCTTGTAGCGCGCGTTCAACAGTTTCTTCAGCGGCTCTTTGAAGGTTACCCAGTGAGGGAAGAATACCAAAGGTACACCCGGCATACTCAGCAGGTAGGCGTAGCATTGCATGATCTTGTCTTTGCATACCGTCATGGCATTACCCTCACCGCAGAACTCATTCCCGTCGCGCTGGAACGAGTCGTGGCTGTCAAGGAAGGTGACGGCGTAACGCGCCTTGCCTGCACCCGGCAGACCTGCACCCTTCAGAGCAGCGTAGTTGTCGGCGGCTATACCATTGTTGAACGCCTGATATTTCATCGCGAAGTCAAAGGTCAACGTGTTCCAACCTGCATCGTTCAGATGGCTCTGCAGTACATTCACATCACCGTCCCACATCTCCATTACCGAGAAGTACGCACCCGCAGCCTTGTTGTAGTCGTCGATATGCGAGTTGTGGAATCCCTTGCAGTAGTCGTAGCGGAAACCGTCCACCTTCACGTCGTTGCGCAACCATTTCAGGTATGCTTTTATCATCTCGCGTACCTTGGCGTTGTTGTGGTCCCAGTCGCGGCCCGAACCATAGTTAGCCTCGCTGCCGTAGCCGTCGTCTGCCGCACCGGTGGCAGTACCTAAACATGAACCGGCGTTCTTGTCGCTGTTCATCTCGTCCGTGCTGCATATCCACGAGCCGTCCGGGGTGAACTTGCCGTACTGACCAAAGTCATACGTGCCGAAGTTGCACCATCCGTTACGTGCAGCGCAGTGGTTGACCACTATATCTGCCACAACGCGCGCACCGTTCTGATGCAGCGTAGCGATGAACTCCTTGAGCTTCTTCTCCGTCCCCCATGCACAATCCAGGCTGCTGTAGTTCGTCGGCAGGTAACCTGTACCGCCGGTGGATTGGCTCATTGGAGGCAGCCAGATCAAGTCAAACCACTGACCTATCTCCTCTGCCGTCGTGCCGTTGTTGCCGTTGAGGTAGTCCACCCATTTCGTACGGCCGTAACCTTTGTCCTGATAACTGTCCCAATAGAACGCTTGGAACACTACATCAGGGCACTTTGCCGGAGCTGAAGTGCTGTATGTCGTCTTGTCGCCGTCAGGGTCCGTGCCGGGAGTGGTTTTAGTGATGTCAATGCCCTGCAGATTCTTGCACTCTGCATTGCCGCCTACATACAACTGGTCGCTCTCGTACTTGATCTTGATGTAGAAGTCGTAGCAACCGCTCTTCCCAATCGTGTAGGCATCACCGCTCAAACTGATATCCGAGGTGCTCGCACCATCCAGAGTCACAGTCCATGCATTGTTGTAGTCACCGTCGTACAGCTGACATTTGTCGCCCGACTGAAGGTTCAGTCCCAGCACCATAAACTCCTGAAACGACGGATCAAGAGGCTGGGTGTTCTCCGTTCCGGCGTAATACATCTTGCTGTTAACCAAAATACCGTAGTTCTGCGCATGCACCAGCATCCCGCAGAGTACAACTGATAAAAGTGTTAATGTCCTTTTCATTTATATTTTAGATTTAGGGCACTTCTAAAAATTGCTTTATGCTGATTTTGAGTTTTATCTTGAGTAGGTTTTTGAGTTGTGCGAGGGCGCAATGCGGGGTCCCTGCGAGCAACGCGAAGTGGGGTGAGGGTGCGGGCATTGTAACTAAGCACAAATCAAAAAGATACCAAGAGAAAACCAAAAGCAGTATAAAAGTGCCAAATTATATTTATTTATCGGGCTATATTCTAAAACGTGGAATTTTTAGAAGTGCCCTATAGTATGTAAGTTTCTCAAAGCCTGTTACTTGATTTTCTGTCCCATAATGGTATATACATCCTCTCCGCAACGGATGTACAGTTTGCCGTCCTGCATATATTTCTTAGGCTGCCTGCTGGCGGCTGACGGCTGAGTGCCTTCCACTCCTGTCGGGTCAAGTGGGGCAACGCGGTTTACCCACATGGCATAGCCGTCGCCTTTGGCTATCAGTTTGTAGGCAGGATCGCCCCAGCCTTGATGATTGGCTTTGTTCCCGAGTTGCAGCACCAGCCAACCGTACTTACCTTGCAGTGTACATTGGTAGCCCCCGTCCTCGGCTTGCTCGTTGCTCACGGCGCTCTCCGAGTGCACACCGGCAAGTTTGCGAGCCTCAATCATTGGCTTGATGTCTTCCTTATATTTGTACCAGTGCGGATAGAAGATGCACGGCACGCCCGGCATGCCTAATATGTACGCGTTCGCTTGCAGCAACCGACCTTTCATGTCTGCTTTCAGCGAGTTACCCCGTCCGCCGAACTCGTTCTCGTTGTCCGGGCGCATGAACCAGTCGTGGCTGTCTATGAACGTCACGGCATACTTGCCATAACCTTTGCCAAGCAGACCGCTACCGGCGCACTTCTTGTAGTTCCAACCGGCTATCGGACAGATGGCATCCCAACGAGTCTGGAAGTCCAATGCCATCAGGTTGCGGTTGGCTTGCTCGATGCCCCATATTATCTTGTCATCGCCGGCATAGCACTCCATAAACGCGATATATGGTCCTGCGGCTTTGTTGTAGTTGTCGTGGTGCCAGTTGTTGAACCCGTCACCCTTGTCGTAGCGGAACCCGTCGTACTTCATCACGTTGCGCATCCATTTCAGGTACGCCTTGAACATCTCTTGCACCACGGGCGAGTCGTGTGCCCAATCGCGCGCGCCGTCCCAGTTGTCGCCGTCATCGTTCGGACCGCTCGCCTTGCCGTAGCAATCGCCTGCATCAGGATTGAGGTTCACCTCGTCGTTCTTGCAGATGTATGAGGCGTCGGGCTGGAACGTGCCGTACTCGCCAAAATCCATTTCAGGAAAGTCGCACCACGAGGTCCAGCCTGTGCAGTGGTTGATTACGATGTCAGCTATCACTTTCGCTCCCGCACCGTGCAACGCATCTATCAGGCTGACCAGTTCTTCTCGCGTTCCCCAGTTCGAACTCTGGTTGCTGTACTGCTTAGGGTGGTAGCCCGTGCCGTCACCATTGGCGCTCGGCGGAAGCCACACGAGGTCGAAGTACGAACCTATCTCTTGCGCCTGGGGCAGCAATGTCGCCCAACGCGTGTTGCCTACCAGTTCTGTACCCGGCGCCTGGTCGTTGTACGAGTCGTAGTAGAACGCCTGCATCATCACATCTGTACACTGTGACGGCACCGCCGTACCATATACGCCGTGCTTCGATACGTAGATCTCATCGCTGCCGTAGATGAACTTCAGGTAGAAGTCATACGTACCGTCCTCAGCTACCACGTACTTGTCGTCCTTGATAGCGAAGGTGTAACTCGTTGCGGCAAACTGCTGCATCACCCACGCGGCTTGGTTGCACGAGTCGTATAGTTGTATCGTCTGCCCTTGCTTCAGCTCTACATTGCGCAGCATGTACTCTTTCCACTCTGTCTGCAATGTGTTGCGCTCACCGGCTACATACGTGCCGTCAATCAGTAGTCCGTACGACTCAGGGCAGGTCGGCACTGGCGTGACGGATGATAT
>JAFSPC010000103.1 GCA_017443075.1 Paludibacteraceae bacterium | reverse complement strand
AGCGCCACGGGCGAAGGCGTCTCGTACGTAGGAGCAATGCTGCGTTCGGGCGGCACGCTGAACATCGTGCAAGGTACGGCTGTCGAGCATACTACCCTCAATGCCGAACAACCCGCGCAGGTCTATACTGTCTTAGGTATGCCGATTGGTACATTCACGCTCAGCGAAGCTTTGCAGCTGCTACCCAAGGGCATCTATATTTTCAAGCAACATAACACAACTGATAAAATTACTATAAAATGAAAAAGATTTTTTTCCCGCTCTTTGCAGCAGCCCTTGTCTTGGCTGCATGCAATGGCAATGACCCGACCGATACGACTGACTCGGGGACCACAACCACCCAAACGAACACGGGGGATGACGACAATGATTTTGTTGAGAACCAGACTTGGAGCCGAACCGTCAACATCGTCTGGAACGGCAGCTCTGCCACAGTCAGTGGCAACACCGACAGCCTGACCATTACCAACGAAGGCGGATATGTCAGCATCACTACTTCCGCCAAGAATGTTGAGTACGTACTCAGCGGCAGCGGACAAGGGCAACTGAGTATTTACAACACCTACAAGTTCAAGCTTAACTTGAGCGGCTTGACCCTCACTTGCTCCGACGGACCGGCTATCAACAACCAGTGTCACAAGACCTGCTATGTCGTCCTCTCGGGTACGAACACCCTTGCCGACGGCAGCAGTTATGCCTCGTCCGACGAGGATAGGAAGGCGGCGTTCTTCTCCGAGGGACAGCTCATTTTCAGCGGCAGCGGGACGCTCAGCCTGACCGGCAATTACAAGCATGCCCTTGCCAGCGATGACTATGTGCGTGTGCGTGAGGGGGTGCTCAACCTCACAGCCAAGGCAGCTGACGGCATGCATTCCAACGACGGCATCATCATCGATGATGGCTCAATCACTATCCAAGCCGAAGGCGACGGCATGCAGTGCGACACCTCGTCTATCGTCATCAACGGCGGCACAATCGATGTCACGGCTGGCGACAAAGGAATGCTGGCTTACGGACCTGTAGTTGTCAACATGGGCACCATCACCGTCAACTCGGTGGACAAAGGGATAAAGAGTGCTGCAGGCGACATAACGATTGCCGATGGCACAATTTCTGTAACCACAACCGGCGACGACGGCAAGGGCATTCTTGCTAAGTTGGGCGGAGTCAATATCAAGGGCGGCACAATCATGGTCACAACCTCGGGCAGCGACGCCAAAGGTATCAAGTCCGTCAGCGATATGACCATCAGTGGCGGACGCATATATGCTATTTGCAATTATGGCACTTCATCGGCCATGTACGCTCCAGGATTTGGTGGCGGACCTGGTGGCGGACCTGGTGGTAACCCGGGCGGCATGGGTGGTGACTCCGGCAGTTCCGCACCCGAAGGCATCGAGAGCAAGGCTGCACTCACTATCACAGGAGGCGAGGTCTATGCCTTTTCGTCCGACGATGCCATCAACTCTGGTAGCGACCTTACCATCAGCGGCGGACTGGTGTGTGCGCACTCAACGGGTAACGATGGTATAGATGCCAATGGCAACTGTTATATCAAGGGGGGCGTGGTGTATGCCATCAGTGCCGGCTCGCCCGAGGTCGCTATTGATGCCAACACCGAGCAGCAGAAGCAACTCTACGTACAGGGAGGCACATTGGTGGCTATCGGAGGATTGGAGAGTGGCGCCAGCCTCTCGCAGACTTGCTACTCCTCCAACAGCTGGAGCAAGAGCACGTGGTACGCGCTCACGGTGGGTAACAATACGTTCGCATTCAAGACGCCCGGCAGCGGCGGTAGCGGATTGGTCGTATCCGGCGCAAGTACACCTACGCTCAAGTCCGGCGTGACTGCCTCCGGCACAGGTATCTTCAATGGAGTGGGGTACTACCCTGCCAGCGTCAGCGGAGGCTCATCGGTCAGCCTGTCGTCGTACAGCGGCGGAAACAGCGGCGGTAATCCCCGAGGGTGGTAAGCCGCAATCAGTAATCAGCAACAGCTAACTTCCGGCTGCTGATTACTGGTTAAGGGCAGGCATTAAGGTTGGACTGATGTCGTCTCGCCCTGCAGGTATTTTTTGGTTACTAATTTTCTATAAATAGATAGTGAATATTTCAAAAAAAAGCAGTACCTTTGCATTCGGATTAGTTGAAGGTCTAAAGTCGTTAGTCGAAAGCAATGTGCGGGCTGTACGCTGACGATGGATGCTTACGAGAGCAAGAGCGCTGCGATCATTGAAAGCAATTAAGCATTGAACGATGTTATTATAAGGTATGAAAAAGATTGGTTTATTAGTGGTAATGGCTGTATGCGCTCTTATGGCGCAGGCTGCCGATTACCCGTATTTAGTGTTCTCCAACACAGCGGGTACGGCTACAGCTTTGTCGGTGACAAACATGACGCTGACGGTCAGCGGTAATACTCTGACGGTCACGAATGCTGACGGAACGCAAACATTCGCTCTCACCGAGTTAGCGGCGATGCAGTTCTCACAGGACGGATCGGTCACTGACTTAGTGAATGTGATTGACGCCGACCGGCAGGTCGAGGTTTATACAGTCAGCGGCGTGTCAATGGGGGCGTTTGGCAGCCTCACGCAGGCGGCAAATCTGTTGCACGCAGGAGCGTACGTAATTAAGCAAGGTTCTAACACGCAAACATTCGTAGTAAAATGATGAATAGGCATAACTCAAAAGCCCAAAGTCGGATGACGAAGCCAAACTTGGCGAGTAATAAAAGAATGTCAAAAGCAGCATGTCGAAAGTTCTTTAGCGTAGTGGCCATCAGTCTTTTGTCCTTATTCCTGATGCCCGGTTCCCTTTCCGCTCAGGTGACTTACACTTCGGACACTACTTGCTATGTCAAAATAACCTACAGTGGTACTTCGGCAGCGGTGGTCGTGTCGTCAGATATAAAGGATTATATTACAGCCACCGTCAGTGGCGGCGATGTCACGGTCACTTCCACCGCAACTTCGGCTGTCAATGAGATTACGTATGGGCTGTATGGTAGCACCACAGACGGCTCGTTCACCTTCAACGGTTCATACAAAGCCACGGTCGAACTCTTCGGTGTGAATATCACTAATCCTGATGGTCCGGCAATGGATATACAGAACGGCAAGCGTATCGAACTGAGTGCCAAGAAAGAGACGGTATCCACGCTCACCGACGGCACATCCACTGCCTCCGATGCGTGGAAAAGTGCGCTGTATTGCAAGGGGCATATACAATTCAAGGGCAAAGGTACGCTTAATGTGTACGGCAATTATGCCCATGCCGTCAAGGCGGGTGAGTATATTACGGTCAAGAACTGTACCATCAATGTCTATTCAGCGGTGAAAGATGCCATCAACTGCAATCAGTATTTCTTGATGGAGAGCGGGGAGATGAACCTCAGCGGTTTTGGTGACGATGGTATTCAGGTGTCGCTGGAGAACAATGATACATCAGCGGAGAACACCGGTAACTTCACCATGACCGGTGGTACGATCAATATTAACATGTCCGCTGCCACAGGCGAGAGTGTCAAGGCGGAAGGCACACAATCGGTGGCTGCTGCGGCAGCACTGAACCTGACGACTGACATCGAGTTAGTTGAAGGTCGAAAGTCGCAAGTCGAAAGCAGAAAGGTGCTTCGTGGCGCAGAGATAGTGATTGAGCACAACGGAAAACTATACAATGCGTTTGGCACAGAGGTGCGTTAAGGGGGAGTATGGTCAAGCGAGGTTAAATGATTATAGATATGAAGAAGATATTATTAGCAATCACCCTTCAGTTGTCAACTTTCAGTTTGTTTGCACAGACGCTGAATGTGCAGGTGGGAAATGTGACATATCTGTTTCCTGCGGCACAAGCCGGATCGATGTCGTATAGCAGCGGCACAACGCTCACGGTGATGGGCAAAGCGTTCGCGCTCAGCGATATAGATAATATGTATGTGGACGAAACGACCGTGACCGACAACCTTGTCTGTATTGCGTATAGCAGCAGCTCGGCAGCGGTAACCATAGCCGGTAATGTGGCGCAATACGTAACGCCGACCATCAATGGTGCGCATGTCTCCATTGCACAAACTAACACCGATGCGGTGAGCAACGATGAGATTACCTACCAACTGAGCGGAACGACCACCAACGGGTCGTTTGCTCTCGCAGGCTCCTACAAAAGCACGGTGTCGCTCGCAGGCGTGACGCTGACCAATCCGAGCGGGGCTGCCATCAATATCACCAACTCCAAGCGTATTCAACTCTCTGCCAAGAGCGGTACAACGAACACCCTTACCGACTGCGCCTCGGGGGCACAGAAAGCCTGTGTCTATAGCAAGGGACAACTCCAACTGCAAGGCAACGGCACGCTCAACATCACCGGCAACACCAAGCACGGCATAAAGAGTGCATCGTATATATCCGTCAAGAACTTGACGCTGAACATCACCGCAACAGTAGGAGATGGCATCAATTGCGAGGAGTATTTGGAGATCAAGAGTGGTACAATCACGCTCACCGGCATCGGCGATGACGGCATTCAGTGCGACCTCGGAGGCACGACCTCCACGGGCATCACCAACAACCATGAGGACGAAGATACAGGTAACATCTATATCTCCGGTGGCATGGTCAACGTGACAGTCACCGCTGCGGCTGCCAAAGGTATCAAGGCTGACGGCGATATGTATGTCACCGGCGGAACCATCACAGCCAGCACTGCAGGTGGAGGTGCGTGGGACAGCGATGAACTGAAGACCAAAGCCGCTGCCGGACTGAATGCCGACGGCAATATGGTTATCAGCGGCGGTACGCTCACGCTCACGAGCACCGGCGCAGGTGGCAAAGGTATAAGTGCCGATGGGACGTTGGCGGTAACTGACTCCGCTGCTATCATCGTTTCCACCAGCGGACAGGCGGTAGTGGCTTCCGCCAGCGGTGCAATCTCAACGGTTTCTAACTCCAGCACATTGGACCGCTATTCTACCAACTATAAATCTTCGCCCAAGGGCATCAAAGTGGATGGTGCCGTCACTATCTCCGGCGGTACAATCTATGTCACAACGAGCGGAGCCGGTGGCGAAGGGATTGAGTCCAAATCGACATTGGATATCACCGGCGGCGAGGTGGCGGTTAATGCCTACGACGATGCCATCAACTCATCCTCTCACCTCACAGTCTCCGGTGGCATGGTCTATGCCCGTGCAACTAACAACGACGGCATCGATGCCAACGGTAACTGCTATATCAAAGGTGGTCTGGTATATGCCATCAGTGCTTCCAGTCCTGAAGTGGCGATCGATGCGAACACAGAGGGCGGCTACAAACTCTATGTGCAGGGCGGCACGATTGTGGCTATCGGTGGTCTGGAGAGCGGTAGCAGCCTTTCGCAAAGTTGCTACTCCGTAGGCTCATCTTCTTCCGGCGGAGGCGGCCGCCCGGGCGGAGGTGGCAGCAGCAGTGGCTCGTGGACAACTAACACGTGGTACGCGCTGACAGTGGGTAACAATACGTTCGCATTCAAGACACCGAGCAGCGGCGGTAGCGGATTGGTCGTATCAGGCGCAAGTACACCTACGCTCAAGTCCGGCGTGACTGCCTCCGGCACAGGTATCTTCAATGGAGTGGGGTACTACCCTGCCAGCGTCAGCGGAGGCTCATCGGTCAGTCTGTCGTCGTATAGCGGCGGAAATAGCGGTGGTGGACACGGAGGATGGTAGTCAAAAAAATGAAAAAGTATAGATCAATGAAACGCAATTATCTAACAATCATCCTGCTATGTGTGACAGCCGCGTTGGCTGCGCAGGATGTGTATGTCAGCCCCGAGACGCTCGCCAAACGTGAGCGGCGCAAGAACCTCACCGTCAAGGAGTGGAACACCAACGACAAGACACATACCAGATGGCTCGACCGTATCAAGGTGTATGACGAGCAGGGGCGTATCATCGAGGAGACAGAGTATGCCACCTATGGACAGAAGTGGCGTGTCACCTACGAATATACCGACTCCATCGGCGGCAAGGTGCTCAAGGAGGTCGAGTATAACGACAAGAACAATCCCTACCGTATCCGCAAGTACGAGTACAACACCAACGGCACCAAAGCCAAGCAGTACAACTACATGCCAAACGGCAAACTCGAGTCCGTCAAGGTCTTTGAGTATATTTTTGAGAAATAGTGTTGCACCATACGAATATATACGGCAGCCATACGTGGCTGCTTAATACGGAACGCCATGCAGCGCATTGATGATATATTGCAACAGTTCGCTCCCATCACCCTGCAGGAGATGGAGGCGGTCAAACTCATGAACCGCATCGATACCAAGTATGTGATGCCTATGTCACTCTTGCCGCAGTTACTACAGTTGGCGCAGCAGGATTATTTTGTGCAAGCCATCAACGGCAAGCGCACGGGGGACTACGACACCGTCTATTACGACACCGAGGATCTCGAGATGTATATCCGGCATCACGACCGCCAGCTCGTCAGGCAGAAGATCCGAGTGCGCGAATATGTTGATAGCCACCTGTTCTTCCTCGAGGTCAAGCGTAAGAACAACAAGGGGCGTACCAAGAAGAAACGTATCTCCATCCCAAGTTTCACTCTTACACCTGATACGGTGGGGCAGGGCAAGCTGACTTGGAGGGTGGACGACTTCCTTGCCGCTAAGAGTTGGTATCATTTCGAGCAGATCACTCCCCGACTGCGTACTGCCTTCACGCGTATTACACTTGTCAACACGCAGAAGACAGAACGACTCACCATCGATACTGCACTCGCGTTCACCAACCTGAGGAGCTGTCGCATGGTGACTTATCCTGAGATGGTGATTGTCGAACTCAAGCGAGACGGCAATGTCCCCTCACCTATGATCGGGATAATGCAGCAATTGCGTATCAAACCGCTCAAGATCAGCAAGTATTGCATCGGTACGGCGATGACTACCCCGGAGGTTAAGCAGAACAGATTCAAACTCAAGATACGCAAACTCGCCAAACTGCTGAACGCTGAACCCGTGGCGGCAAGCACACATCAGCACCAAAATGAGTAAATGTAATAATACCCAAATAATTATTGTTTTATGATACAAGTTGACCTTTCCAATCCAACATTGGAGTTTACAGATTATGATCCGTCCATCGCGGCAGAGTATGGCGCATCGGATAGTATCAATTACCTGATGCACGCTTTGGCTGATACATTAGGCATTGCCGACAATATTTTGGTGCTGCCTATCATGTTCCTTTTCAACCTGTTGATGGCGTGGATCATCATCTACTGCATCTATTACAAGGTGAGTCATCGCCGTGACTACTATGTCACCTTCATGCTCTTCTCATCCGCTATGTTCCTCTTGCTCTGGCTGATGCAGATATTGGATATACAGACGGGTTTTGTACTCGGTTTGTTTGCCATCTTTGGCATGATTCGCTACCGTACCGAGACTGTTCCTATCCGCGAGATGACCTACCTGTTTATCATCATCGCGCAGGCGGTCATGAACTCCCTGTCGCTGCATGCCGACAGCCTCGCGTGGCATCAACTGCTGTTTGCCAACATCGCGCTCATTGCACTTGCCGGAGGCTTCGAACTTTGGGTGTCGCGCAAGCGTACTGGAACTAAGATTATTCTCTACGAGAAGATTGACAATATCAAGCCTGAGAACCGTGATGCCTTACTCACAGACCTTAAGGAGCGCACAGGGCTGCATATCACCGACATAGAGATAGGGCATGTTGATTTCCTGCGCGATGTGGCATATATCAAGGTTTTTTATATATTGGAGAAGAATGAGGAGGATACCATCGGATGCATTACCAAGTTCAAGTAACGATTATTTGCAACGTATGAAACGATTGGCTTTTTTCATCATATTTCTCTTGTTACCTTGGGCTGTGCGCGCTCAGGGACTGAAGTCTGAGGACAACACCGCTACTAACCTCGTCGAGATGCGTGTCGGTGCTACGTTCACCAAGCATTTCAAGGACGCCCATGTCAACCTCTATGCTTCCGAGGAGATATACTCGCGCCTGTATGAGTCCACCTACTCATCCCTTTCCGGCAACACCGAGACCGTCGCACCCTATTTCCGCAGGTCATACACCACCGTCGGCGTGTCATATCACCCCATCAGCTATCTGCGCTTTGGGGCCGACTATACGCTCAAGGTCTATGGCAACAAGTTCACAGCTTCTGACGGCTCGGCTAACCCTGCGGGCAAGTTCCTCCGGCACAGGGTCGCGCTGTTCGTGACCGGGCAATATTCGGTTGACGACTGGAAGTTCTCCTTGCGCGAGAAGCTGGATATGAATATACGCACCGACTCTGTCAATCTCAACGAGAGGCCAAAAACCGACCTCACCCTTCGCCATAGGCTGCAGGCGCAGTACAGCATACCGGGCAAACCGCTCAAGGCGTATGCTAACATCGAGTTGTGGAACACGCTCAACCAGCCCACAGCGTATCTCAATACCTACGCCGGTATCGACACCGACGGCGATGCCACAGCCTATGCCGGCAAACGCTTCGGACAGTACCTGAGCGAGGTGCGCACACAGATCGGACTCAACTGGCGCGTCGACAAGTCGAACACCTTGGGGATAGCCTACAGGTTCATGTACGGCTATTCGCGCGATGTGAATATCACCAAGACCAAAGCCAACATCGAGCTCACACATGCCAAAAGCTACGGCCACTACATCATCGTAACCTACGACCTCGACTGGTGATACCTGCATGTATGGCATTTATGGCAAGTATATAAAAGGAGGTGTGTCTGCTACGACACGCCTCCTTTTTCTTTTACACTCAATCGAGTCAGGCTTTACCCGTTCAGTTCTTCAGCAGCCACGTGCCACAGGTACTGCTTGAGTGTGGTGTAGCCGCCGGGTTGGTTCTTCTGCGCATTGAACGCTGCAAGGTCTTGTGCTACCTTGCTCAGGTCCTGTTTGCGCTGTGCCACTGCCTTGCTGATGGCGCTGAAGCGGTTACGTACCTCCCGCTCTTCAGCCGTGACTGGCGCAACGCGAACCGTCTTCTTGCGCAAGTACAGGCGTGTACATTCGTTACTCGTGGTGGGCGCTACGCGGTGCGTGCCCAACAGCATCTTGTTGCAGGAGTGTTGTCCTTTCTTACTCGGTTTGGATAATGCACCGGATACACTGTCGATTCCGGCGCTCCAATCTACATGTGCCATAATAGTTAAGGTTTTTGTTGTGATTGATTTTTGGTTGTCCTTGTTCTTCTCTACGCCTTACAACCGTTTGCTGGCGTCATACGACTCAATCGTTTTCGATTGGATGATCACGGTCGTGTCACCGTGCTTTACACTGCTGCTCGTCGTCGTGATCGTGCGCGTCACATTGCAGGACGTCATCAGTACCGACAACCCTATCGCTGTCGCTGTCAGCAATGTCAGAATAATTTGTTTGATTTGCTTTTTCATAATTTGAATGATTTAATTTTCATACCGCTTATCCGCCGATCGGGTCTCCGTTCTCGTCGTAGTTTCCATTCAGCTTGTGCAGCGCATAGCCTAACAGTGAACCATACTTGTTCTGACGCTTGTACTCGGTCTCCAGTTTTGTTTTCTCCGTGGGGTTTGCGAGTATGGCGCGTACTGCCGCCTGCACTTTGGCGAAACGGTTCATTGTTTTTTGTTGCGCCTCATTCGGAGCCTTGCTCGACGGGTTACACAACGTGCCGGTCGTTACCTTGCCGGTCTGTTTGTTTACGCGAAAGTACACATTTGTGTGCATGCACACCTTCTTCTTCATGCTCTCAATTAGAGCCATAGGCTTGATTTCTGCCATAATTAGTTAAGGTTTAGGTTAATGTTTTGTGATTGTTAGGCAATTCTTGCAATTGCCCTTGATGATTGTCAATGTGGGTTATCTATGCCATGAGCCTGCGATCTCTATCCGTATCTCTATCCCTTGGTCTATCGCTGACCGTATGGACGCGGTCAACTCCTCCTGCACGCGGATATCCAATAGGTTTAGTTGGGCATAACATCTGCCGTGGCCAAACATCAGTCGACGCTTGTCTTTGATTACGGGAACGCCTACGCCGTATATTAGTTCCGGCAGCCAACTATCACCCAGGCATATTTCGCATGCTTCGCTGATGGCTATGGTATGAATGTTGTAGTCCCCCTTTTCATTCGGCTCAAAATGTACATAGTACAATGTTCCTCTGCACGATTCGCCGCACGGGCGCATTTGCCTGATAAACTTCAAATACATTTTCTTATTCCTTTTTCAAGTTTCACTTATCAACTTGTGAGTTCAGGTTTCACTTTTCACTTGCAATGTTTTCGACTGCAAAGATAAGGGGTTTTTCTGCCAAATCGGTAGTGAATTTCACCACTTGTATAGTTGCAGACGCATTTTTCCCCTCTTTTGATAGGTGCACTATTCATTTTTGTGGATTTTCTCTTCTTGTTAGAGCTATGATTTGTCTCACGCGCTCCATGCTCATATCAAATTCGTCTGCCAATTGGTAGTACAGATGCATCACCGGACCGCTCCCAAGCAACTCCTTGTATCGCTTGCGGATCTTCTTGTATCTTTTCACCGTATTTTCTCTCATTGTTTGCTCCTTTCATTACATTTTCAGTAGTATTAGTCCGTATTTTTTTCTCCTCTCATTACCTCCTCCCATAGTTCTTTTCGGGTTTTCTTAGCCTTTTTTGTTACCCTTGACAATAGTTGGCCTACAATGTTTGCTCTTTCTGCGAATGCTGCCTGATTCTGCTGCTCCGCGGCTGTTTTCGTTCTTTTTTTCTTCGGGCATCGTTGTATTATTTGTTTCCCATGCAATGTTCGGAAGTAATATTCGGCATTCTTTTCCATTTTTCCGTGCAATGCTTCTATCGGTATAATTATTTCTGCTATCATAGTTTTTTTTGTTAATAGGGCGGTTTTCTAAAAACGTGAAATTTTTAGGGCACTTCTAAAAATTGCTTTATGCTGATTTTGAGTTTTATCTTGAGTAGATTTTTGAGTTGTGCGAGGGCGCAATGCGTGCATTGTAACTAAGCACAAATCAAAAAGATACCAAGAGAAAACCAAAAGCAGTATAAAAGTGCCAAAATTATATTAATCGGGCTATTTTCTAAAAACGGGGTCCCCGCGAGCAACGCGAAGTGGGGTGAGGGTTCGGGGTCCCTGCGAGCAACGCGAAGTGGGGTGGCAATAACGTGGAATTTTTATAAGTGCCCTTTAGTCATGCCCTTTATTTTATACATTCCTTTTCCCATCCAATGTCCATGGTGATACATGTCATTTACGTGAGCATATCGCGAGCATCCCGATACGTGCTCGGTAGGTCGCCGCTCTTTTTCCTATTTCAATTCATCCTGTGTTTGATCTGCATCCCGTACTTTTGTGCATCGCTGAGGCTATAGATGCCGTACACGCCATTGTACGCAGCGGTGACAAGAGGGATTGTCTTGATGGCCTCGGCAAACTCGCTGCTGCCGTTGTAGTTCTTTGGCGGAGGCAACTGATAGTCCGCCAGCAGCCAGTCCGCCCTCGGACGCCAGAAACCGTCCGGACGGGCTAACTCCGCCATGATAGCCGCTCGCTTGGCATCGCTCGCTTGGCTCCATAGGGCATAGCAGTCGGTGTGTTGCTGTGGCGTAAACTTTCCCCCGCGTGCTCGGTAGGCGTTGCAAAAATCAGGAAAAGAATCAGTAAGCGGCTCGGGCGCGTCGCGCGTTCGCGTGCGCGTTTCCTCTCTGTTATCTTTATTGAATAGGGGGTTAGGGGGATTGCCGTCAGCAACGGCGTTGTTGCTATGGGCAACATGTTTGTTGTCATCGGCAACATATTTGTTGCTGTTGGCAATGTCGTTGTTCACGGTTGCAGTGTCATTGTTGCAGTCAGCAGCAGTGCCTTTGCTGCTGTTGGCAGTATTGCCGCTAAGTGCAATGTACCTGTTCGGCTCCAGCCTGCGTACCAACCCTGACTGTATCAGCTGATTGACGGCGCGGCATGCCTTGGATGCCGAAATCTCAATCTGTGCCGACAGATCGCGCAGTGTGCCGTGCCACGAGCCTTGCGCTGCCGTATAACCCAGTAGATGGCTATATACGGTGCGCAGATATAAGTCGCACGTACCGAGCTGCCGTACCGCCTGCTGATGCCGGATTGTAGTGAAATAGTCATTCATTGCTTCGATTTTTTTTGTTTTGTATTGCTTCTTTTTGGTTTTGATTGTTGTTCATTGTTGACCGCAACCCCTCATCATCGGTGACCAACATCTTTTCGGCTGCAAAGGTAAGCAATATTTCTGTCAATTTTACTCGCAAACCGAGCAATCGCTCTTTGCCCTCAATGATTTGCGCAGCGCAAGCCATTCGCGTCGCCACTTCGCGCGCCAGTCGCACAGGGTGCTGCTCCTAACGCCCATACAGCGTAGTGCGCGGTTAGTGTAATCGCTGATGCCTGATTGCTTGAAGTACTCAATCAGCTCCTCGGTCAGCATGTAGT
>JAFSPC010000102.1 GCA_017443075.1 Paludibacteraceae bacterium | reverse complement strand
CATTGGAATGTGAGGTACACTACAGGCTGAGATAGGTAGGAGATAGTAGGAAAAACTAAAGATGAACTAAAAAAGAACCAAAGAAGAACTAAAGAAGAACTAAAGATTTGTACGGCATGGAGCGACAACGTGACACTCACCGCTATATTGACATAGGATTATATCTCCACTTTTCCTAAAAGGAAATCATAGATATTCATAATCAGAAATCCCTCATCGTTGCGATAAGTCGGTTGCATACCTCCGACAATAACTACTTTCTGGAAACTGTCATCAATCTTTCTGATGGACTCGAATTCCTGTCTCTTCTTGGCATCGGTATCCATAGCAAAAGCAGATTGAACATAAATTCGTTGATCCCCTTGATTACATACAAAATCCACCTCTAATGTTTTACGCTCGCTCTTACCTTCTTCGTTTTTGGTATTGATTATTACTTGACCGACATCCACGGAGAAACCACGTAAGCTCAATTCATTATAGATTAGGTTCTCCATTAGATGTCCGGCTTCCGTCTGCCGGAAGTTCAGGCGGGCATTACGCAGCCCCAAATCATCAAAATAATACTTGACGGGAGTGTTAATATATCTTCTGCCCTTGATATCGTATCGCACAGCTTTTGTTATCATAAAGGCATCCTGCATGTAGTCAAGATAATTCTTGATAGTGTCTCTCGCGATATTGCTTTGCTTGACCGAGTTGAAGGTGTTAGCTATCTTAGTAGGATTAGTCAGACTGCCAATACTGCTTGCCACAATATCTATCAACTCTTCCAGATCGTCATCGTTGCGTATGTCGTAACGCTCCTTGATATCCAGCAGATACGTGTTATGGAACAACTGCTGCAAATAGTCGCGTTTCTGCTGCTCGTTCTGCATAGTCAGAGTCTGAGGCAGTCCTCCCAAACGCAGATAGTCGTTCAAATGTCGCTCAATAAAGGTGGTGTCAGTCTGCGCTGACATATATTCACGGAAACAGAGCGGGTGTATGCGCACCTCATCGCCTCTGCCACGGAAAGTGGTAATCACATCTTTGGAAAGGAAACGGGCATTGCTCCCGGTTACATACACGTCTATATTGGTACGTTTCATCAGCGTGTTCAGCACTTCCTCGAAACGCCCTAACAACTGCACCTCATCAATCAGCACGTAATAAGTTTTGGTGTCTTGCACTTGCTCATCAATGTGCTGTAGCAATGTCAATGGCTCACGCAACCGTTCGTTGTACATGTTTTCCAAGTCAATCGCAATAATGTGCTGCTCATCTGTCCCCTCACTTTTCAGGTAATCGGCAAACAGGTTAAAGAGCAGATACGACTTGCCGCATCGACGCATTCCGGTGATGATCTTCACCATGCCGTTGTCCTTCCGGTCAATGAGTTTCTGAAGATAAATAGGACGTTCGATTTTCATGCTATTTGCATTTTTTGCGTATATACGCATTTTTTACGAGTGCAAAGATACAGTTTTTTTTTTATATATGCAAATTCTATCTGCATTTTTTGCGTATATACGCATTTTTTGCGAATAGAAATAACGTTTATATGGCATTTTACGGCATCAAGCCGCATGTCGAGAGAAACTGACGGTTATTTTTGTGCAGTTTATTTTTTTTTCGTACTTCGGCACGCCCCTTCCCTGCGGGCGGGTTCCCTCCGAAGGTACAGTGCAGCAATGCAGGGCATTTAGGCGATTGCTTTTCCGCAGAAAAATATCGCTGTCGCGATTACTTTTTTAGTAGCATAACACCGACCTTATGCAAGCATAGTTCGCCGCTATGCTACTAAAAAATGCACTGCCGTGCACATTTTTCTGCGGAAAAGTTTGCAAATGTGCATTTTTTTTCGTACCTTTGTGGGGTAATTTGGAAAAATGTGCGGATACGGCAAGTATTAACATATTTGTTCCTCTGCGTTTGTGTGCTTGCACAAGCGCAGTTGGATGCGCCTGTGAGTTATTCGTCAGAGGACTCCGTTGTCATGCTTGGTGACGGTACGGCAATCTTGCACGGCAAGGGTGTGCTGAACTACAAGACCATGGAGCTGGATGCCGAATATATACGTATGCGCTCGGACAGTTCGACCATTTATGCCGTGGGCGTATATGACAGTTTGCGCGACGAGTGGATAGGCAAGCCTGTGTTCAAGGAGGGAAAGGACAGCTATGAGTCCGGCGAGATAACGTACAATATCAAGACGCAGAAAGGCTTCATCCGCAACGTAGTGACCGAGCAAGGCGAGGGGTATGTGATAGCCGAGAAAACCAAGAAAGTGTCGGGCGACGAGATGATGATGGCGGGTGGCAAATATACGACCTGCGATGACCATGAGCATCCGCACTTCTACCTGCGCATGACGAAGGCGAAGGTCAAACCCGGTGATTATATAGCCACAGGTCCGGCGTATCTGGTGGTAGGCGATGTGCCGCTGCCGCTGGCAGTACCGTTCGGGTTCTTTCCGTTCTCGAAGACCTATTCGTCAGGCTTGATAATGCCAACGTTTGGCGATGAGTATGAGCGGGGCTTGTTTTTGAAAGGCTTGGGATACTACTGGGCGATCAACGATTACATGGACCTCGAGGTGACAGGCGATATATACACCAAAGGCACGTGGGCACTGTATGCCAAATCGCGCTACATCAAGCGGTATAAGTTCAGCGGCAGCATCAATATTGAGTACCGCAGCGATGTGAAGGGCGAGAAAGAGTTGCCAACCTATAGCAAGAGCAACAGCTTCCGTATAGCATGGACGCATACGCAGGACAGCAAGGCCAATCCGTATAGTACGTTCTCGGCGAGCGTGAACTTCTCAACCTCGGGCTATAACCAGAACAGCATCAATAACTACTACAAGCCGGAGATCAACTCTGCCAACACGACATCATCAACAATCAACTTTACGCAACGTTTTCCAGACAGCCCGTGGACGATAGGCATCAACGCATCCATCACGCAGCGTACATCGGATTCGACCCTGTCGGTGACGGCGCCGAGCCTGTCGGTGAACATGAGCAGTATCTATCCCTTCAAGCGGAAGAAACCCGTAGGCAAGGAGCGATGGTATGAGAAGATCAAGTTGAGCTACAGCGGCGCGTTCACAAACAGCATCAATTGCAAGGAATATTACTTCTTCCATTCAAACTTTGTCAAGGATTGGCAGAACAAGATCACGCACAGCGTACCTATCAATGCAAGCTTCAACCTATTCAAATATCTAAGCGTGACGCCAACAATCAATCTTCGCGACAAGATGTATTTCCAGCGCGTTGATCAGTCGTGGGATATGATGAACAACGAGTTGGTGCGCGATACAACGCAAGGTTTTTACAACGTATTCGACTTTGATGTAGGCATGAGTCTATCCACCAAGTTGTACGGATTCTACACCCCGTACCGCAAGTGGTTTGGCGATAAGGTGGATCGTTTCCGCCATGTGATGACGCCGAGTATAAGCTTCAGTTACCATCCGGATTTCTCTACCGACTGGTGGCAATACTATGGTACATATGACCAGCCCGTAGGCACAACGGTGACCGACTCGTTGGGCAACAAGATGTTTATGCCTATCTATGACGATCTGGGCAAACCGATGATGGAGCGGAAGAAATATTCGCGCTTTACGCAGGGTAATGCACCGCAAGGTGCGTCGGGTACGCTCAGTTTCTCGCTGAACAACAACCTGGAGGTCAAGGTGCGTGACGACAAGGATACCACCGGTCAGAATCCGTATAAGGTAATATCTCTGATAGATAACTTCGGCATCAGCGGCGGGTACAATTTTATCGCGGACTCGATGAATTGGTCGAACTTCAGCATCAACCTGCGTATCAAGATTCCGAAGGTGAACTATACAATCAATCTATCCACGCAGTTGGATCCGTACATGTACGAGTTGAACGCCGCGGGTACCCCTGTCAGGACGAACAAGCAGTATTGGCACAACAAGCGTTTCCCGCACTGGAGTGGTATTGGTACATCGTTCAGCTATACGTTCAACAATCAGACGTTCAAGAAGTTGGCAGAGCGAATCAACAAGGATAAGGAGAATGGTTCCGACAAATCAAGTCAGGGCGCTCAATCGCAGGATGGTGAGTCGGATACGGGTCTTGATACGCATGACGGGCATACGGAAGGCAGGGAACGTGGTGCCAAAGCCAAATCGCCTGCATTCTCCGCTACGGATATCCAGTGGAGTCTGAGCCTGAGTTACAATATACGGTATGGCGAAGACCGCTCGAAGTTTGATTACAACAAGATGTACTACAAGATGGGCATTGTAACCAGCAACCTGAACATCAGCGGCACGCTTAACTTCGGTAAAGGGTGGAAAGTTTCAGCTACGACCTCGTACGATTTCAAAGCAAAGAAATTCAGTTATACGAACTTCAATGTGACACGTGACCTGCACTGCTGGACGATGAGTGCCTCGTTCGTGCCTTTCGGACCGTACAAGAGTTATACATTCCATATAGGCGTGAATGCCTCGATGCTCGCCGACCTGAAGTACGACAAGTCGTCCGCCGAGAGCATGAACAAGAAGGTAAACTGGTGGTAAACGACAAATCGCCATTGCATCTGCTGCAATGGCGATTGTCATGAATAGGCGGATCAGACGGTATATTCCTTGATGCGCCCTGTTCGGTAGGCTTCCAGCAGTTGCTCCAGATCGCGGATTTGCTCCAACAGTTGTTTGCCCTTATCCGTATCGCGAATCAGCATTCGCCGGCTGGCAAAATCCGTCAGCTGAATGCGGTTGTGTATATCCGAGCCGGAACGTATGGCTTGCTCACGACTCTCAAACTCCTCATGCTCCACAAGTTGGATGCTGAATGAGTTGTAGATAAGCGTGTAGCCTGCAATGCCCGTTTTCTCCTGATACGGTTTGCTGAATCCGCCATCGATAACGAAACGTTTGCCTTCTGCGCGCATGGGTGTCTCACCCTTGATGGTACGGACGGGGATATGTCCGTTGATAATCCTGCTGTCGTTAGGATTGAGCCCGAACTCCTGCAGAATCTGCTCGCAGATGTCACGTCTGTTAGCCAGTTCGTAGTAGGCCCCCTTCTCCTCGTGCCACGTTGCTTTGTCGGCAACGAAGTAGCGCTCAAAGGTTGTCATCTTATCCTTGTTATACAATGGCGATAGCGGACCTGTCCATAAATACCACATATAGTCCAGTGCATCATCCTTTAGCCTGCCTTGGCTGAAGTACGCCATCCTCACCACATCGTCGATGCGTTGCATGAGTGCACGACCTTTTGCTTTGACGCCCAGAACATCAACCTCGGTAAACGATCCGTCCGCATTCAACGGGACAGCCGCATGGTAGAGCAGGAAGCCGTTGCGCACGAGGAAGAGCGAACCATGGCGGTAGAGCATACGCAGGTGCTTCTGCAACTTCTCCGACTTACGGAACGAACGCGCAAGCTGGTTCATCAGTTCCTCCTCCTCTATCGAAAGGCGGTAGGGGTCATCGGGATGGATGGTGGGCAGATGTGTATCGGTAAGGGGGTAGGTGCTTCCACCGAATGTGATGGTGCCGTTGGCAAGGTCGATCTTATCCAGCAGCAGCCGATCCTGCATTGCATACTCAGGGTGACGCTGAATCGTTTGCCCCTCCAGCTTGAATTGGATGATTGATATAGCCTTGTGCATCTTAGCCATGAGCGTAGCCGATCGTGTTAGGCGCGGATTATTCTCAAAGTCTTTGGTCTGCCAGATGGTGCACGGGTCATCGCCGTACGTCTGCATGGCAAAGCTGGCGAGGGGTAGCAGGTTGATGCCATAGCCTTCCTCCAGTGTTTCGATATTGGCGTAGCGGATGGAGACGCGCAGAACGGTGGCTATCAGTGCGCGGTTGCCGGCTGCGGCTCCCATCCATTCGATATCATGGTTGCCCCATTGGATGTCGTAGTCGCGTATGGTGGACAGTACATCCATAATCTTTTGTGCACCCGGACCACGGTCGAAGATGTCTCCCACAATATGAAACGTGTCAATCACCAGACTGTGTATCAAATAACTGATGGCGATGATCATCGTTTCAGCACATCCCGTCTCGATGATGGCTTGCAGAATGGCTTGATAATAGTCCTGCCTGCCACCTTCGATGTCGGATTCGTACAGCAACTCTTCGATGATATAGGCGAACTGCGTAGGAATCATCTTGCGCACCTTGGAGCGCGTATATTTGACTGTGACGCGACGCATTATCTCCACTACTTGGCTGAGGCGGACGTACAGGAACTCCTCGCGTGAGGCAAAACTGCGTCCTTCGTCGTACGGTTCATCAGGAATCTGCAGACGCTCGTCGGGATAATAGATGAGGGCGCAGATTGCTCGCTTCTCCCGTTCGCAGATTGTATCGCCAAAGGCATCATCTACTTTGCGGCGTATGACACCCGATGCATTCTTAACCATGTGAATGAACGCGGTGGATGCGCCGTGCAGGTCGCTAACAAAATGCTCCGTTCCCTTAGGTAGCGACAGGATCGAACGCAAGTTGATAATCTCAGTGAGCACCGCGTTGGCATTCGGGAATTTCTCAGACAGAAGATACAAGTATTTGTCAGACATGGTATTTATTATTTGCTATTTAGTCATTTACAATTTTCCGGTCATATAGTTGCTTTCGGCGTTTGGATGAGGGAGTACAGCAACTCGTATTGCTTGCGTACCATATCGAAATCCATCTGCATGCCTGATCGTCCGGCATCGTAGCCATCCTTGACCTGTGTGAATAGTGCCGCCGTCTCCTCCAATGGCAAGTCGCGCCGTACCTCGCCGGCAACCATCGAGTTGCGCAAAGCACGCTGCCACATCGATTGCTCGGTGGCATAGAGCCTGTGAGCACGCCTATACAGGTCCGGAAAACGATGGTAGGCTGTGTATAGCAGCATGATCACATTGGAAGTGTTGATATTACGTTGCTCAAGTTCCATCAGGTTCTCCTCCAGAAAGCGGAAATAGCGCAGTAGCGCCTCTATCATCTCCGGTACCCGGATATCATCCTTGAGGCGAAGCATCTCCTGCTTGGGGCGGAGAAAGAAGCGGTTGACGATCTCAATATAAATCTCATCTTTGTTCTTGAAATAGTAGTACATGGTACCACGCCCCATGTTCAGGGCACTCTGCAGATCGGTGATGCTAACATTCTCGTACCCGTTCAGCAGGTACAACTCCAATGCCTTGTATATAATGTGTTCTTTACGGTCCTTAACCATATAGGTAGATTGATGTTTGATGTATACTGTGTGATATGTGCGAGTGGTTTTACAGTTTGTCTTTCAGGCGTTGCATAGCCTCTTGTGCCACCGATGTGAGTCCGAAAGCGGAGAAGCGCACAAACCCTTCTCCCTGTTTGCCGAATCCTACACCCGGTGTACATACCACTTGAACTGTATTGAGCAGGTGGTCGAAATACTGCCATGATGACATACCGTCCGGCGTGCGTGCCCAGATGTAGGGGCTGTCAATGCCGCCATACACCTGCATGCCTATCTGTTGCAGCCCTTGGCGAATGATATCTGCGTTGTGGTGGTACTCGGCTATCCTATCCAGGTTCTGTCGGCGGCCTTCGTCGGATAGGGTGGCTTCGGCGGCACGCTCGGCAATATAACTCGTACCGTTATACTTGGTACATACGCGTCGTAACCAGAGGGGATTGAGTGCCACCTTCTCCCCCTTGTCGCTATAGCCGTATAGTGCCTTTGGCACAATCGTGTAGCCGCAACGCACGCCTGTGAACCCTGCTGTTTTGGAGAAACTGCGCACCTCAATTGCGCACTCCGTTGCCCCGGGTATCTGGTAGATTGAGTGGGGGACATCTTCACTTTGGATAAATGCCTCGTAGGCGCCATCAAAGATAATCAAAGCGTGGTTCTCGCGTGCATAATCCACCCACATCTTGAGTTGGGCGAAGGTCATTGCCGTGCCGGTAGGATTGTTGGGCGAGCATAGATAGATAAGGTCAGGTACGACATGGGGTAATGCGGGGCAGAAGTCATTCTCGGGCGTGCATGGCAACAGGATGATATCCGACCAATGGTCGTCCTGCCATACGCCGGCTCTGCCTGCCATAACATTGGTGTCAACATAGGCGGGATAGACGGGATCGGTGATGGCTACACGGTTGTGGAGCCCTAAGATGTCTGTCAGGTTACCCAGATCGCTGCCCGCCCCATCGGATATGAATACCTCTTCCGGCTGCAACGATATGCCCAGGCGTGCGTAATCAAAAGCAATGATACGTTGTCTGAGCCACATCGGACCCTCCTCCAGACCATAGCCGTGAAAACGTTCAACCGTAGCCATATCATCCACTGCGCGATGCATTGCATCAATCACCACCGGTGCCAGCGGACCACGTACATCACCTACGCCGAGGCGTAGCACATGGGCATCAGGGTGCGCCTGCTCGTAGGCACGGGTGCGGTTGACAATCTCTGTAAAAAGGTACGATTGGCGTAATTTTAGAAACTCCGAATTGATATGTATCATAATTGCTAATTATCTTTATTCATTCTTGTTACTCCTGTGAATGCTATTGTAGCAGGTCCTGTCATGATGGCATTGTTGCCTTCGGCAGAGATAGTCAGATTACCTCCCTGCAGGATGAGGGTCACGGGGTAGTCGCAATACCCCTGATGTACGCATGCGTATGCCGTGGCTGTAGCCCCTGTGCCGCACGCCTGCGTCTCACCGCTGCCGCGCTCCCATACGCGCATGGCTATGTGGTGGCGGTCGATCACTACACCGAACTCTACATTGGTGCGATGCGGAAAACATGGATCACACTCCACCTGCGGACCAACGGTATGCACCAGTTCGGTGGTCAGGGCTTCAGCATCCTGCAGCAGGGTGATGGCGTGCGGATTGCCGATGTCAACGGTCATGTAGGTGCGTCCGCCTATATGTTGTGTGCCGGTAAATTCGGGCGTACCCATCTCAACGGATACATGTTCTGCATCTTGTACCTGAATAGTTCGCGTGCCGGCTTGGGTGGCTAACCGAAGGCGGTTGCCCTCCACCATGTGGTTGGCTATTGCGTAGTAACCGATGCAGCGCGATGCATTGCCACACATCTCAGCCTCGCTGCCGTCGGCGTTAAAGATACGCATGCGCAGGTCGGCGTCTTTGTCGCGCGTGATAAACACTATCCCGTCGCCACCGATGCCGCGGTGTCTGTCGCACCACAAGGGGGCATAATATCTAATCTCCGGCAAGATGGCAAGCGGCAGGAGCGAGGTCGTGCAGTCCAGGTAGATATAATCGTTGCCTATACCGTGCATCTTTACGAACGGCAGTCCTTCGGCTACAATCCCTGCAATGAGCTGGCGTATAGGCTGTAGCACGAACTCGCGCTCTGGCATGCGTGGGTGGGGCAGGGTGAGTGTGGCGGATTGCTGTTGATACTCCGTGCCATTGTCGTTGTATGCCACCACAAGGTCAATGTCTATCACGCGGTCGCTGTACAGCTTTGTGCCATCGGGCTGAATAACCGAGTTACAAACTCTGCCTAACTGCTGCTCGATGGCTTGGGCATGTGATAACACGGCTTCCGGACAAACGGATGACTGATACAACACTACTGTATTGCAGAACTCATGCTCCGAACGAAACCCTTGCGGTGCGGAGTATACGAGCGGGGCTGTTCCCAGTCTGATGCCAACGTGCTCGTCCAGCAATGCTATGGCGCGACGAATGGTCTGCTCGCGTTCGCCTAAATTGCTACCTATGCCTATGTAGTATAACATGGTTTAATAACTATTCGTATGCCGTTTAATTGCCGTTGGATGGCAGGTTGATGAATTGGTAGCGGATGGGCTCATCGCCGCAGGTCGCAATCATATATGCGGGGTGCGGCTCGCGGTCGAACAATGCGTCCACAATGATTGATGTGAGCGAGCCGAGGTTGGTTATCTCGCGCGAGTGGTCGTGCCCGCACCAGAACATCTCTACCTTATGCTGCTTCAGCAGATGCAGCAGGGCATAGGTTTCCTCTAACGGCATGTTTGACGTGTGACCTTGCGAACTGTCTCGCTTGAACAGGTGCGTGTGCGTGCAAACCGTTATATGTCTGAATGCCTGTGAGTCGGCCCAAGTCAGGGTGCGCTTCAGCCAGTCGGTCTGCTTGCTGCCAAGGATGCCTTCGCCTGTATCGACAAAGATATACAAATCCTGCTTGCCTGACGGGGTGCGGACAATGGCATAATACGTCGAGGTCTTGAACAGACGCAGGTATTCCTTCCACTGGTTGAAATACAGGTCATGGTTGCCTGCCACTACGAGCAATGTGTCTTTCTTCATCGGATTAGTGGGCAGGGTGCTCACCGGCTCGAACATATAGTCCCAGTGATTCTGCGCATTGATCAGGTCACCCAGATGCAGGGCGAGCGGACAATTGGCATCAGCGCGGTAGTCGTTGATGAACTGCTTCCAGTTTGTACGCGTGCGGTCCACGTGGGTATCGGTGGCTACATACACCTTGTATTCCTCGCTGTTGGCATGGATGATGGGCATGCCATGCTCATCGTTGTAGCGGAACGAATCTTCAATACGCTCGTCAATGCCTGCAGACGACCCGCTAACCAAGCCAATCATGTCCAGGTTCCAAGTATCAGGACTGCAGGCGCAGAGTAGAATGGTGCTCAGTAGTATGATAATCTTTTTCATGTTGCTAATGGAGTTTTGTGTATATTTCTTTTCAGGTGTTGTTTTTAGCAGATATGCTTTTTTCGCGAGGGAGTAATGTGGTTCATAATCACCGGGCGAAAAAGGCAAAGATGCCAAAAGAACGCCGAAAGCCTAAAAGGCGTAGGCAAATCCGGCTCTTACTTCTGCCCCATAATATTTGGCATTCAGGTGAAACATGCCGGTGGGCTTGCATAGTGCACTCAGGTTAACCTGCCAGTGACTGTCAATATTGTACCTTCCGTTCGCCATGAAGATTGGCTGCCAGATGCGTTCGATCTGGTAATCGGTCATGTTGGATGCGCATAGGCTGATGTTCCACGGCGAGGTCTGCGGACGGACGAATACCTCCAAGCGGTACGTAACATTGAACGGTTCGGTGATGATATTCGAGCCGTCGTGCCAATCGTATGGTACGCTCAGGATAAGGCGCGTGGACATACCTAATTGAAATGACACGTAGTCCATCCTGTACCCCACTGCCAGAGCTTGCACCAACTCGCAGTAGCCGTCACGAGCCAGCACACGGCTCAATAGCCGGTCTTCAATGTAAAACTCACCTACCGGTACCGCAAACTTTGGGCGTAATTGTACACCTACTGAATGAGTGAGCGTTGTTGCAACGCGTATGTCTGCCTGCATCTCAAAGTGTTCGTTGATGGGCATGAACGCCCCGAAATCAAATCCTGCGTGCGAGCCGTAGGTCGTATTGTGGTTGTAGCCGATGTTCATGCGCACGGCGTATTGGTTGCTGCCGTACTGCACTTGTGCCACCGCAGGCAACATCCCCACAACCAGCATACAAATCAGTAGTAAACGTTTATTCATTGTCATTTATTTTTTTCTCTCAACTTTCAACTCTCAACTTCTTTCAACTTTCCCTATAGTTCCACAATCGTTATTCCTGCCCCGCCTCGGTCAGGGTCGCCGTCGTGGTACTCGATAGTGCCAGTGCCGCGTTTGAGCATAGCGTGGCGTTTCTCCTGCAGGTAGTCGCGCACCACCTGTTTGACCGCCCCTGTGCCCGTGCCGTGCAGGATAGTCACCTCTTCCGCCCCTACCATGATGGCGTCGTCGATGTATGCGATGATTGTTTCCAACGCTTCATCCACGCGCATGCCGCGCATGTCAAGGGTACGGTTGAATGCCAGTTTGCGCCGACGCATTTGGTCGGCTACGGTGCTGGACGGACGTGCCGTGCTCGGCTTGGCTGGCAGGTCCGGACGCTTGGTTAGCAGCCGTAACTCGCTCAGGTCATGCAGGACGGATTGACCGCTACGTTTCTCAGGCTTTGGCCTTTCCTCTTTGAGCGTTTGTGTTCTTTCCTCTTTGGGCGTTAGCGGTCTTTTCTCTTTGCGCGCAGTGGTCTTCTCTACCTGCTGCTTCAATTCCTCCACTTTGGCGCGAGCTTTCTTGGTTGCCTCTTTGTCAGCCTGTGCTTCTTTGATCTCGCGTATCGTGCGCTCGATAGTGGCGTTGGACTGCTTCAGTATGTCTGCGGCTTGTTGCTTGGCAGCGTTGAGCATCGCTTTCTGTTGTTGCTTGATCTCGCCTATCTGTTGTTCGTAGTAGGCTATGCGCTCCTCCAGATGTTTCTCACGCGTGCGAATGTTCTGCCGTTTGTTCTCCCAGTACCGTTTGTCGCGGGCGATGTCCTGCAGCTGCTTGTCGTAGTCGATATGCTCCGAGCCGATTAGTGCGGTGGCTTGGGCGATAATATCTTCAGGCAGCCCGATCTGCCGTGCTATCTCAATGGCAAACGATGAGCCTGCCTGACCGATGGATAGTTGGAACAAGGGGCGCAACGCGCCGCGGTCGTACAACATGGCGCCGTTCACTATGCCTTCTGTTTGCTCAGCGAGGTGCTTGAGATTGGTGTAGTGCGTAGTGATTATTCCCGTGGCATGTGCCTCGTTCAGGTGCAGCAGTACGCTCTCGGCTATAGCACCGCCTATCAGTGGCTCGGTGCCGGTGCCGAATTCGTCAATCAGGAACAATGTATCAGCATTGGCGTTTTTGACGAAGTGCTTCATGTTCCTCAGGTGCGACGAGTAGGTGGACAGATCGTTGTTGATCGACTGCTCGTCGCCTATATCTATCATCAGCTGCCCGAATATGCCGGCCTCGGATGCTTCGCCTGCCGGTACGGTCATACCGCATTGCAGCATATATTGCAGCAGGGCGGCTGTCTTCAGGCATACCGATTTGCCACCGGCGTTTGGACCGGATATCACCAATATACGGTTGCCCTCATGCAGCACTATATCCAGGGGCACTACCTGTTTGCCGGCTTCCGGCAGACGCTTGCATAGCACCGGATGACGCGCTTGTTGCCACCGTATGACGGGGCGGGCAACCAGAGTAGGCGCTATACTCTTCAGTTGCAATCCTACACGCGCTTTGGCACGGACAAAATCCACCTCTGCCACAAACTCCTGCACCTGCATCAGATCGCCCAATAGCGGACGCAACCGGTTGGCGCATTCGATCAATATACGTATCCGCTCGCGGCGTTCGGCACCCTCCAGTTCGCGGATATGGTTGTTGGCCTCTATTACTTGCTGAGGCTCGATATATACTGTCTTACCTGATGCACTTTCGTCATGTACTATTCCGCCTATCTTTCGCTTGTATGCCGGAGCCACGGGCAGCACCAGCCGCCCCTCGCGTAGGGTCGGAGCGGCATCTTTGTCAATCAGTCCGTCGGCTTGAGCCTGACGAAGTATGCGGTCGATGGCACGTGCCACCGCTCCTTCGGCTTTGCGCATCTCTTGGCGCAGGCGCGCCAGCTCGGGCGATGCATTGTCGCGCAGCTCACCATAGCGGTCTAACAGACGGTCAAGTTCGTTGGTGACAGGCGCCAACGGAGTGTTGAGCTTGTCTGCCATGTTCGTCAGCAGGCTGTAACGCAAGGGGTCTAACCCCTTCAGAAAAGTCTGCATGTCGCGCGCAAACAGCAGACATTTCAGCAAACTGAACAACTCCGGCTCGTCCATGTATAGCCCTTCTACGCGAATACGGTGCAACTGCTCGCGCAGGTCATAGATGTCGCCGTGCGGAAACGACAGACTGGCATCCGTCAATGCCTGTTGCATCTGGGCGGTCTGCGTTACGCGTTCGGTGATAGCGCTTGCGTCTGTTAAAAATTGCATCTGCCCGCAGCGCTCCTGACCGAGCGGCGAGTCACACTCCTTGCTTACCCACTCGCGGATAAGTGTGAAATCTATCTTTTGTTCTATATTCTCCGGATAATTCATCCCAACAATCTTACATCTGTTATTGCTTCACCGCCTACTGCATCGTTCAGTTTCTTGATGAGCTTGAACCGTTGCTCAAACAGCTCTTGCCGCAACGCGGCATTGGTGACGCGTACGCGCAACATGCCGTCCTTGACTGATATGTCGCGCGTGTAGCGGGCGATGGTAGGACCCAGTATCTCCGCCCACTGCTCTACCACACGGTGTTCTAACAGCGGTTTCTCCAAGCCGTTCTCGCGAATCCACTCCGCAATCACGCTATCTAATGTTTGTGCCTCTTTTCGTTTCATTCTTTGAGCGCAGCGGTCATTCAACTTTCAACTCTCACCTACCTTAACTTCAGCCACTGCTTTGTCGTGAGCGGCGTACCGGCAGGTATGCCGTTGAGCTTGTACAGGCTGCTCATCTTCATACCGTATCGTTGTGCTATGTCCCAGGCTGTCTCACCGGGCTGAACCAGATGGCGCTTGTGCTGCTTGTCTGCCAAACTGCGTTTGGGGAACATGTAGATGCGGTCACCGCCACGCAAGGCTTGCTTGGCGTCGGCATCGTTGATGCGGCGCAGCGTCTTCTCCTCCATACCTAACATATAGGCTATACTGCCCCATGAGTCTCCCTCTTGTGCCACAATGAACTTTCTGCCATTCGTCTTGCCGTATGCTCGGTCGGCGTATAGTTTGTTCGAGCGGAACAAGGTTGGCCGCCATACAACGGTGTCCGACTCGGCTTCTGCCACTGAGGGGGAACTTGCTGACGACTCAGAAGTGCGCCAACTTTTATCGGACCCTTGTCGGGGTTTAGCCTGAGTCTGGTCAGTTTTTCCAGCCTTTCCAGCTTTCCCGGAACCCCCTGCTTTTCCGGATTTTCCAGCCTCTCTAATCTCTTCGGTCTCTCTGCCTACGCTTGCCAGATCATAGGTCTCAATGATTCGTATTAGTTTCTGCGGATACCCGGGGTCGGTTGCATAGCCGCAGGCTTTCAGCCCGTTGGCCCATGCTTTGTAGTCTTGGATGTCGTAGGTGAACAGTACCTCGTAGCGCTTGCGCTTGAGGAACAGCGAGTGGTCGCGAAACGAGTCGTCTGCCTTGGCATAACTGCGGAAGCATTCGTCGCGCTTGTCGTCATCCTTGTGAAAGGTGCCACCTTGCCAGTCGCTGTGGCACTTGATGCCAAAGTGGTTGTTCGCCTGCGTGGCTAAGGTGCTCTGCCCGGCACCTGACTCCAGCAAGCCTTGTGCCAAAGTAATCGATGCTGGTATGCCATATTGCGCCTGCTGAGCTAAGGCGGTGGCTTTCCACTGCTCGATATATGCCGTATAGGCAGGATTGCGAGGGGCTACATTTTGTGTAGTGACGCTGCGGGAACCCGTACTCTCTCTAACCTCATTCACGCTGGTATGATCGGACTCAAGTCGGGCTTCTGTCGGGTGCATCCTAGGGTTTACTCCACACAATAGTGCTGCCAAAAGCAGCCAAAATTTATATCTTGACATACAATAATTCGCTATTTGCCTACAAAATTACAAAATAATTTGCATTTTTGCAAATATTTTCGTACTTTTGCAGTTGAAAGTTTCAAATTGTACACTCATAGTGCCCTTTGGGGTAATGTATAAACAGCAAATCGTATGAAAAAGGTATTGTTTTTTCTCGTTTCAATTGCATTCTTCTGTTCGTGTCAGGGTCCTGTAGGTCCACAAGGCCCTGCCGGTGAGGGTGTGAATTGGAAGATCGTGGATCTGGACATCACGCAGTGGGATTACTCCAACTATAGTGATAACAACTATTACTTCGCCAAGTATGATGTACCGGCGCTCACGAACTTTGTCTTCACCGATGGCAATGTGAATGGTTACATCCTCCTCACGGAGAACGGGCAGACGATTCAGCACTCCCTGCCGTATGTGCTGCACAAGTACGACAAGGATGCCAGCGGCAACCCTATCTATTACACCGAAACCGTTGATTTCGTGTATGGTGTAGGGTGGGTGCAGATTGAGGTGCGCGACTCTGATTTTGCCTACGAGGCAGACGAGAAGATTGTGCCCGCTAAGATGTCTTTCCGCATCGTCATGACGTACTAAGCCGTGCTTCAGCGGTTTATTACAGACAATCAGAATGCCGATGTAGCGCTATTAGCGTTGCAGCGTGACCGCTATCCGATGCTTTCGGATAGCGATTTTCGTTTTGCTCTGCAGCAGATCGACGGACGTCAGCGCACACGCGACAAACTCCCAACTTTTGCTGCTATCGATGGCTGGTGCTATCCGCCACGGCTCAATCTTGAGCAGTGTAGCAGCGAACGGACGGCACGATTCAAAGCCGAATTACTCGCGGCGCGCATATCACAATTATCAATTGTCAATTCTCAATTATTAATTGACGCCACCGGCGGCTATGGTGTAGATACGTTCTTTATGAGCGAGCAGGCTGCCGAGACGCATTACTTTGAGCAGAACGCCGACCTTGCGGCTATTGCTGAGCATAACTTCCGCCTTGCCGGTAAGTCAGTTTGTTGTCATGCAGAGTCGTTTGATGTAGCAGCACTAAAAAACTTTATCGAGCCAATGTCGAAGATGGGAGCAGCCAATGTCGAGCCAATGTCGGGAGTGCTCTACCTTGATCCCGCACGGCGTGACAGTCACGGTGGCAAGGTCTTTCGCTTGGAGGACTGCACGCCCAACGTTATCGAGATAGTCCGTTTTGTACAGCGCAATTATCCTGACTTGCATGTGCTGCTCAAACTCTCGCCGATGCTTGATTTTCATCAGGCTGTCCGCCAACTTGGCGGTACATGGGGGGTGTACGTCGTCAGCGTGAACGCTGAAGTCAAGGAGCTCCTTCTTCTCTCGGCCCCGGCACCTGTAGTCGGCAATCCAATTACTCCCATCCATTCGAGGGAGGGACAGGGAGTGGGTCTGTCATCATCCATTAGCTATATCCACGCTGTGGCGCTTGACGCCCATGGCGAGCATATCTTCACTTTCACTCCCGACGAAGAGTCCGCTGCCGAGCCCCGCTACCTCCCCAACACGCAGTCATCAACAGCGCAGCCCCCCAACACGCAGTTATCAACAGCGCAGCTCACCAACACACAGTTATATTTGTTCGAACCCGACGCTGCCATCCTTAAGACCGGTGCCTTCCGGCTTCTTAGCACTCGTTACAACCTGCTGAAGGCAGCCCCGAACACGCATTTGTACTTTAGCGGCAAGCCGAATGTTGATCTTCCGGGCCGCCTCTGGCTGATCGTTGCCGTCTATGCCAGCGTCAGAGATGTTCAGCGCGCCTTTGCCGGACAAGGTATCACCCACGCCAATGTCCTTACCCGCAACTATGTCCTGCCTGCCAATACCCTGCGCAGGCAACTTCGCCTCAAGGATGGCGGCAATGATTACATCATCGGTTGCCGCATCGCCGATAAGCCCGTTCTACTCCACTGCAAGAGAAAGAACTGCTAAAAAAATATGGTGTTGATTTCATAAATGAAGACCTTGAAATTAAAACTTCATATATGGGTTTTTGTGTGAACGAAAGGAACATCGTACGACCTGATGATCACCGTCAAGGGTGGCATTGGTACGACGATTGATGAGAAGACGATGGCCTTCACCACTGCTATTTATACAGATGTAGATGCTTTGCAAGCCGATCATGTACCGCACAAACTTCTCCGCAACGGTTTGGTGCTGATTGAGCGCAACGGCAAAAACCTACGCCCTCCAAGGCGTGGAAGTGAAGTAACTGAC
The DNA here is from genome assembly GCA_017443075.1 of Paludibacteraceae bacterium. GTDB lineage: Bacteria > Bacteroidota > Bacteroidia > Bacteroidales > Paludibacteraceae > Colicola. The sequence continues at coordinate 12,761 of JAFSPC010000102.1, read as the reverse complement.
ATTTGTCCGACTAATATACCATCAAGGCAGGGAACAATCCCTGCCTTGATGGTATTAAGGCACTCCGAAAAATCGCATTATGCTGATTTTTGGAGTATCTTGAGTAGATTTAGGCGCAGCCGGTGTTCTGTTTTAGGCGGTATTCCGCCTCACATGCAGCTGGCAGGTTAGTTCGAGACTTTTTACAAATTATAGTCCTGCACTATGGTAGCCTACATGCTTCCCACAGCCAGACACAGCAGCCCGGCACAGATACCAATCATACACAACACCTTGTGCAGCGGGTCGCGCTCTTTCAAAAATAGCAATCCGTAAGCAAAACCTATCACCGTACCGCCACGGCGGATGGTGCTCACGATGGCTATCATTGAATCAGGATAACTCAGCGCAAGCATATAAACGTTGTCACTGATAACCAGGAAGATACTAATCAGCATAATCGGTAGCAGCGACCGGCGTGCAATACTTACCGTGCGAAATGATTCCTTTCGCTTCATCACGAGCCAAACACCAATCATCATTATTGCTTGATATAGGGTATAATATACCTGCACGGCATTATGGTCATAACGCCGCATCAGGTACTTGTCGTACAAGCCTGAGCAAGCGCCAATCAGTATAGCCAGCGCCAGTGCCCAGTAGTAGCGTTTGTCGTACTGCCCATGGCGAATCTCTTTCCTGTTGCGAAACGAATAGATGAATATTGTGCCGATAGCCAATGTTACGCCAACCCATTGCCAAGCGTTCAGCCGTTCGCCAAACAGCAGCAATGCACCTATCAGCGTCCACATAGGGCGTGTGGCTTGCATCGGGCTGACAACGGATATAGGCAGGTACTTCATGGCAAGAAACCCACAAATCCAACTACTGAGCACAATCATCGATTTGAGCAGCGTGAACAGGTGCGCCTGCCAGCTGATAGCCGGTATATATAACAGCGTACCCGACATCATTGCCGGGCAACAGCGCGACAGCAGCAGCGGTACGGACAGCAACAAGGCGGATATGCAGATGCTGATGGTCAGCACATCCAATACTTTGTTGTCGCGCAGCGCAATCTTTTTGCTCACGTCATAGCAACCTAAGCACAGCGCCGATATGAATGCTAAGATAGTCCACATGATAATCTGTTACTCAAACAAAATGAGCCTCTTTGCAGGGGCTCATTTCTTTAGTGCAGCAGTCTTTTGCCTTTCGACTTGTTACTTTCTACTTTTAGCAAGCTCTGCTGCGGTCTATTATTTACTGGAACGTAGCACGGTTATCTACTATATCAGCGTTCTGCTCAAGGTTGTTAATCAACTGATAGGGCAGGCTGTAGCTCGTGCGTGCGTTCAGGTTGGCGATCTCTGCCTTGTAATCGATCTCTGCCTCTGTGCGCTGAACATCAGCAGGCACCAGTACAATCACGCCCTGGTTACCCTTAACTGGCTTCGACAACTCGCCGGCGGCTGTCGCAAAGGCTGTTCCTACGGCTGCAGGCTCCATGCCTTCTGCTCCAAAGCGATACGAGTCCTCGGTCAACTCGTCGATATGACGAACCTCTGTACCCATCTTCTCGGCTACCTCTGCCAGCGTCTTGGCGTTGGCAATCTGTTGGCTGATGTACTCCGCTTTCTTGCGGTTCACTGCCTCATAACGCAGGCTGGCTTGTACGTCCTCAAACTCGCGATACTCGCCATCGTGTGTAGCGGTCAGCACGGCTACGATATATTTGTCACCGCACTCAAACACATCACTCACCTGACCTTCTTTGGCATTGAATGCCCAGCGAACGATAGCGCGGCTCGACTTGAGGTCAGCTACTTTGTTGGCCATCTTCTGCAATCCGGTGGCTGTCTCAATCTCCATCTGTGCCTCTTTGGCGGCCTCGCGGAAAGCTGCCTCGTTGGTGTTCGATACCACAAACTGGTTGGCGGTATTGTAGATGGCGGCATAGGTTTTGCTGGATGGTGTTACCTCGCGCTCAATGATGGCTACCTTGGCTTTCGGGGTCGGCTTGGTCAGACCGGTGATCTCAAACGTGCGATCCTCCATACCCAGCGTAACAGTGAAGCGTTGACCAACCTTGCCTGCAAATGCCGGCTCGGCGATGTTCTTCTGCAGGTCGGCTTCGGTGAACCAGCCAAATTCCTGATCCTCCTCGCCCTCTTTGGTGGCGATGCCTTTCAACTGTACAGAGTCAGGCGTATTGTAACCGCAGTCCATCAGGCGTGCCATGCGGAACGTACGGGTTGACTCGTCATAGTTGAGAGCCATAAAGTCGCCTTTCTTTGCGCCCTTGGCGAACGCAAAATCTTTGTAGGCTGCGGGAATGCTTGCCTCCGAGTAGTTGCTGCCGTCGTACATAACGTCAGAGTTGCTGTTCACTACCAGTGCAACCTCATCTGTGGTGCGGAACTCCTCTTCGATAGCCTGCATGGCTTTCTCTGCCAACTCATAGTCAGCCTCACTCGGTACGATGGGGTAGGCTATGTAAGCTATGTCGCGGTTAGGCATCTGCTTGTACATCGGCTTGCGCTCGTCATAAATCTTGCGGATATCGCTCGTGCTCACTTTCACCAGCGAGTCGGCCACGGTGTAGTAGGGCTTGATAGCGTAATCTACATTCACCTTGGTCTGCTTGGCTTGTGCAGCGTACTTGGCATCCAGATTGTTGGCTGTCATCAGATGCTGTACCAGGCTTACGTACTTCTCCTGCATAGCGGTCAGGCGTACGGCGTTCTCCCAGTACATCCAATAGTTCTTAGCCTGCTTGAGGTTAGCCGCCTGCTCTGCATTATCAGTCTCCGTCTCAATCGAGGAGAGGAAGTTCAGCAGATAGTTGCGGTCGAACTGTCCGTCCTGACCTGCGAACATGCGGCGTGAGGTAATCAACTGGTGAGGATGTGCACCTGCGCACAGTTCGTACAACTCGTCTGAGGTTACATCCATACCAATCTTTTTGCCCTGAGCCTGCAGCGTATATTTGGCTACTAACATCTGCCAAACCTGATTACGGATCTGCGCATGCATATCCTCGTCAAAATCCGAGCGGCCTGACTCAATCTTGTAGACTTCCGTCAACTGCTCTACTGCACTTTCGTACTCGGTGTAATGAATCTTCTGTCCTTCAATCTCTCCAATATACTCGCGACTCTTGTTGAAATACGAGCTACTGGAGTTAAGAACGTCTCCCAAAATAAATGCAAGCATAGCCAGACCCACTATCACCAGCAGGAAAATGCCATGGTTGCGAATACGTTGTAATGTTGCCATATTGTTTAGTTAGTTTTATATTTCTATATTTCGTGCATATCTCTGTTCGCTGCCTCATGCGAAACGAGATTACGCAATTTTCGCCCGTTGCGTACGAACAGCATTCTGTTGACGCACACAAAGCGACCGCAAAGATACAAAAAATATTCGATATTTGCAAATAATTCTGCTAAAAAAATGCCAATCGCTCAGCGTAGTTGACTTTTGCAGTCTTTCATCTTTCAACTTTCATCGCCGCGCGGGGGCCCTACAACTAACAGGCAGCGGGGTGCCTGTCAGCTGTCTATACTATCATTGCAGGTTGCAGTTTCTCGCGAATCTTGATGTATATCGTATTGCCTTTGTCTGCTTGCTGGGTTGTCACGTAGCCCATGCCTATACCTACCTTGCGGTCGGGCAGCATGATGCCTGAAGTCACGTGGCCGATCTTGTCGCCCTCAGCATTGCATATATCGTAGCCATTACGCGGGATAGCACGCTCCAGACATTCGAAGTGTACCAGTTTGCGTTTTACTCCTTCAGCTTTCTGCTTGAGCAGGAACTCCTTGTCAATAAAATCCTTGGCATTCAACTTGGTTATCCATCCCAGTCCTGCCTCTAATGGCGATGTTGTGTCATCAATATCGTGTCCGTACAGGCAGTACCACTTCTCCAGCCGCAACGAGTCGCGTGCACCCAGTCCGATTGGGGCTACGCCGTAGGGTTTGCCGGTCTCAAAGATTGCATTCCAGATCTGCATGGCATGCTCTTTGGGAAAGTACAATTCAAATCCTCCGGCACCTGTATATCCCGTGTTACTCAGCAGCACGCCTTGTATGCCTGCAAACGACCACTCGCGGAACGAGTAGTAGGGGATAGCGCTCAGGTCTGCGTCCGTCAGCAGTTGTAGCATCTCTGTCGCCTTCGGACCTTGTACTGCCAACTGAGCGTACTTGTCTGACACGTTCTCCAAACGCAAGTCACCCCAGCAGTCTTTCGACTTTTGGCTTTCGACTATCGACTTGACTTTATTCACCCACTCCCAGTCCTTGTCAATATTCCCGGCATTCACAACCATCAGATACTTGGTGGTCGAATACTTGTAGATGATCAGGTCATCCACAATGCCGCCTTTGCCGTTGGGCATGCAGGTGTATTGTGCCTTGCCGGCATCCAACTTGCTGACGTCGTTGGTGGTGATGTATTGTAGGAAGTCCAAAGCCTTCTCGCCTTTTACCCAGAACTCGCCCATGTGGCTTACATCAAATACGCCCACACCTGTGCGGACTATGATGTGCTCTTGGTTGATGCCGGTCGGGTACTGGATAGGCATATTGAATCCGGCAAACTCTGCCATCTTTGCACCGAGTGCGATGTGCACATCGGTAAACGGTGTTGTTTTTAACATAGTATTTTTCTCTAATTATTATTTCCTTTCACATTTCCCCGCCGCAATCTTTACAATCTCCAGTACAACGTCCCTCGCCTTCTCCATGCTGGGTATAGGCAGGTACTCGTAGCGGCTGTGGAAGTTCTCGCCACCCGCAAAGATGTTCGGGCAGGGCAACCCCTCAAAACTCAGCCGTGCACCATCCGTACCGCCGCGTATAGGTTTGACAATCGGCGTTACGCCTACTGCCTCCATAGCCTGCTTGGCGAGGTCTACGATGTGCATCACAGGCTCAATCTTCTCGCGCATATTGTAGTATTGGTCACGCATCTCAATCTCAGCCGTACCCTCCCCGTATTCGCGGTTAACCTTGCGTACAAGGTGTTCCAGCTCGCGCTTGCGGCTCTCAAAACGCGCGCGGTCATGGTCGCGGATGATATAGGTCAGCGTCGTTTCTTCTACCGTGCCGTTCATGCTGATCAGGTGGTAGAACCCCTCGTAGCCCTGCGTGTGCTCGGGCGTTTCCCAACGTGGTAGCATCACTGCCAACTGATATGCTATACGCATCGAGTTCTGCATCTTGTGGTATGCGCTGCCAGGATGTACGTTCACACCGTGTACATGGATCTTGCAGTACGCGGCATTGAAGTTCTCAAACTCCAGTTCACCCACTGCGCCGCCGTCCATCGTATAGGCAAAATCGCATCCGAAGGCTTTCACATCAAAGTGGTCGGCACCCTGACCAATCTCCTCATCGGGCGTGAAACCTACGCGCACCTTACCATGCCTGATCTCGGGGTGCTGAATCAGGTACTCCATAGCTGTCACAATCTCGGCTATGCCGGCTTTGTCATCCGCACCGAGCAAGGTCTTGCCGTTCGTAACGATGATGTCCTGACCGATATAGTTCAGTAATTCAGGATACTTGTCTGACGACAGCACTATCCGTTCCTCCTCGTTCAGAACAATCTCCACGCCTTGCCCGTCGGCGGTAGGTTGTGGTGTGGCTATCCGCGGTTTCACATGCTTGCCGCTGGCGTCGGGTGAGGTATCCATGTGGGCAATGAAGCCGATGGTCGGCACAAGATTGCCGGCGGCTGACTGTGCAGGGCACATAGGATTGCCATCGATTGTTGACGGCAATGTTGCCATAATGTATCCGTTGGTATCCAGCGTCACGTCATGCATACCTATCTCGCGCAATTCGTCAGCCAGATAGCGCGCAAACTCCATCTGCCCGGGGGTGGAGGGAGTCATGTTCGTCTGCTCGTCGCTCGTTGTGCAGAACGATACGTACTTAAGGAATCTATCTACAATTGTCATACTTCTTTATCTGCTTATGAGCGTGTTTGACGGTTGAACAATTTATTTGCCAAACAGGCTCAACAGCGAACTGATTGATCCTGCGTACTGTGCCGCTGTGTTGGCATATTCGGCTGCGGTGTTGGCATAGCCGGCTGCTGTGTTGGCTGTCGATTGAGCTTGAGTCTTGGCGTTCTGTACGGTTTCGCTGCTCTTTACCATATCCACCAGGCTACCGGTTACGGTCTCTACATTGTCTTGCGTTACGAGCCCAAGCGAACTGGCCATTATACCTTTGCCAAACTGCTTGAGGTACTCGGTGTTCTTGTAGTTGCTCTTCAGCCCCTCACAATTAGCCAGCAGGGTGACTGTGTTCAGGATGTTCTGCATGTTCTTGTAGTCATACTTGCCATCCGCCTTGTATTGGTTGTACAGGTTCAGGATGGCTGTACCTGCGCCCTGCCCGGCCGTCAGTGCCGGGTCGGCGGTTGTTGTGCTTGTGGTTGCCGTCGGGGCTGTTGTAGCTGAGGCGTTGGCTGACTGCTTGGTGCCTGTGCTTGAGGCATTGTTCTTCATGATGCCGCAGCTGCACATTAGCACGGCGGCTGCAACGAATAGAGTGATTTTTTTCATAATATTGTATTCATTTTATGTATATCGTTGTTCAGAAATGCGAGGATATTGTCCGCCACGTTTTCGCACATTGCAATGCGGCCTTCCCACGTGCCGGTGCCGGTGTGTGGTGACAGCACCACGTTCGGCAGCCTGAGCAGTTCGGGGGTTATGCGGGGCTCATGCTCATACACATCCAGTGCTGCTCCGGCTATTACTCCCGTTTGGAGTGCTTCGGCTAAAGCCTGCTCGTCCACGTGCGCGCCACGCGCGGTATTGATTAGGTAGGCGGTGTGCTTCATCATTGCTAACTCCTGCTTGCCAATCATGTGGTGCACATCAGGCGTGTAGGGTAGGTTGAGCGACACATAATCGCTCTGCTGCAGCAGTGTCTGTAGTGTTACGTAGCGTGCGTTGTATCGTGCCTCAATCGTTTCCGGCAGACGGTGACGGTTGTGATAGACGATAGTCATTCCGCCGGCTACTGCCCTGCGCGCCAACGACTGACCTATACGCCCCATACCTATTATACCCAAGGTCTTGCCGTATAGCGAGTGGCTGAGGTTGTTCATCACAGCAAAGTGTACATCCAACGTGCCCAAGCCCTGTATGCCTAAGCCGCTGACGCGTAGCGCTCTGTCGAATTCCGACACGCGCCGTGCTACATCAATCATCAGCGCAAAGGCTAATTCAGCCGTAGGTTCAATCACCGGCTGTGGGGTGTTCGTTACACGTATGCCGCGTTGGCGACAGGCGTCCAAATCTATGTTGTTGTAGCCGGCACCGAAGTTGGCGATTAGTTTTAGCTTGGGCGCCGAAGCAATCATCGCTGCTGTCACGGGTTTGTCGAACGTACTGACCAATATGTCCGCCTCCGGCAGGGGCACATATAGCTCGTGTCCCTGTAGCCGGGTCAGTCCCTCGGCCGGTAGCTTGGTGGTAAAAGCAATACGCATAACTATTGTGCTGAATAGGTTATTCGATGTGAGGCGTTTGCAGTGTGTCAGTTGGCATACTTAGGCTATCCAGAGCTGCCGGAGCCAACAGCAAGCCCGTACTATCCAAAGCTATCGAGTCCATCGGCAGGGCAATGGTGTCCGGCAGGATAGGCTCGCGCTTGCGCAGGCAGACTATTGTGCCGTCTGACGATGCCACTACCACTCCGCCGTTCTCCACCGTGCAGGGTGTTGTCAGTAGGCTGTTGCCAACCTTGTGCTGCCACAACTTTTCGCCGCTGAGGGCATTCAGAGCAATCACTAATCCGTTCTTCGTTGTTACGTACAGGGTGGTGTCGCTTGCGATGAGTTGCGTAGGCGCATGCTCGTAGCCATATCCGGCATCTGTCGCCCACAGCAGTGTGTCAGTCTTGAGGTTGATGGCGATGATGGTGTCCTGCATCGTTTTGGCGTACAATATAGTATCTTTCATGCCTATCGACTCGCGTACCATCCATCTGTTGGTACGCATGCTGACGCTACCCGAATCTGTTCGCAGTGCAGTCAGGTAGCGGTCAGGCGCGGCTATATATACGCGCTTGCCGTCGCTGCACGGCGTGACGGCTGCAGGCGAGAGTTTGGTGTTTGCCGAGCCGTTGTTCCAACGCCAGAGCAATTTGCCTTTGCGCTTGTCGAAGGCGTAGAAGTTACCGTCCCACGCACCGACATATAGGTTGTTCTTATATACGAGCGGACGTGCGATGCAGTAGTTGCCTAAGCCACGGTAGGTCCATACCGGCGCACCGCTCATCAGCTTGAGGGCGTAGAAGCAACTGTCTGAACCACCGACATACACATTGCTGCCGTCGATGGTGACAGAGCCGGTGATAGGTTTGCCTATCTTTTGCCGCCAGATGAGTTTGCCTGTTTCTACTGACAAGCAGTAGATTGTTCCGTTAGCACTGCCGAAGACAACGCGTCCGTCTTTCATATCTGCCGAGCCGACGATGCGTGCCGTGGTCTTATAGCGCCACAGGAGGCGACCGTTCGTTGCATCAAAGGCGTAGAAGGTGCCGTTGTCATCGCCGATGTATATACGTCCGTAGCGTTCGGTAGGCGTGGCATAGAAACTGACGGGCAGTTGGCGCGACCATGCTCTGACTACAAGCGAGTCGCTGTCGTTTACGGCATACGAGGGCAGAAGAGTGGTGTCCGGAGCAGGATAGGTGCGTTGCGTCAGCGGCAGACTGAGCCATTGCTTGGTGGTCGTGTTGCCTGCGGTGAGCAACGGCTTGCCCTCAGTGGTGTCGCGGAGGACGCTGATGGCGCGTTCGCTGAAGGTGATCGCATCGGTGCCGACCTCTACCAAGGTGTAGCCGGTAGTGCCGTCATCGTCTATCAGCGTCGAGCGGCAAAGCACATTATCTATACCGTCAGTAGTCAGGTGCTTGTTGGCGTGATGATGACCGCCTATCACTACCTGCGTGTTGTATTGCCGCAAGATATTCGTCAGGTCGTACCAGTTATCTACATCACCGTTTTGCAGGGGGTAGTGGGTTAATATGAATGTCGGCTGTGAGCCCAATGAGTCCAGCCAGTGGCGTGCCCAAAGCGTGTCGGCAGGCGATATATGTCCGTCTGACATGCGCATGATAGGGCCGCTGTTCATGCCCAGAAACAACGTACCGTTGATGTTCTGCACAAATCGTACGGAATCGAACACGGCTTTCAGGTCCTGCAAGGCCGAGCGGCTCCATGTCGTCTCATGGTTGCCGGATGTAACGTAGTACGGCAGTCCTGTTGCCTGCAGCAGCTGTCGGGCGCTGACCAGTGCCATCGAGTCGCCGTTCTCGGTTATGTCACCTGTGTGCAGGATGAAATCCACCTGCTGTCCTGCCAGATCGTGTGTACACAGCGCCATTGCCTGCAATGCTTCGCCGTCGATGGTACGGGCAGCAAGTATAACGGTGTCGCGTAGCGTCACGCTATCCACTGTCTGAATAGTGTCGTACAGGGTTTCGGGAGCACTGACATGCGTGTCTGTCAGTACCGCAAACCGAACAGGTGCGGCTGACATGACGATGGATAACAAACAGCTTGCAATTAAGTAAATGTGCTTCATATATCGCTAAATTCAATTTCCATATATATTATGTATATGACCCGGCTTCCGCCTTTCGGGGCTGGCATTCGGTTTCCGGTATCAAATCACTCCAATAGCATATTAAACTGCTTCTTAAACTCGTTCAGATAGGGGTTTTGCTCTTGCAGTACACGGTATTTCTCCTCGGATGTGTAGGCGCGACGTTGCATGGCTTGTTCGGCAACGGCTGTGCGTATTAGCAGGTTGTCGTTTTGCAGGGCGTTGCGCAGGATTGTCAGGATCTGCTTGCCAAACTTCTTGTACTCCTCTTCTTGCCACGGATTGATGAACGTGACCTGAGCGGTGTGGTCGTCAATCAGTACGGGGCGGTGTGCATCCAGCATCGCCACCAGGCGCAGTTCTTTCTTGAACGTTGATTTCAGACCAACCCACGCGCCTTGGAGTTGGTCAGCCGTAAAAGGGGCGTTACGCTTCTCGCCACCGGCTGCCGGTTGTGCTGGGGCACTACTGCCGGAGGAATAGGGTTGACCGTCAGTGTTGCCTCCGGCTGGTGCCATAGGAGACATCTGATCACTACTTGCCGATGGCTGACTATTGACCTGTATCGATGGTATAGTAGGCATCTGCGGTATGTTCGGCATCTGGGGCATCTGTGGCGGTGCCTGTCTGATAGGGTTCGGCGGAGCACTCGCAGCACTTTGGGCACTCGGAGTATTATGATAACCCGGGTTGTTCGGAGTGCCCGAGGCACTCTGATTACCCCGAACATTGTTTGCCTCGTTTGGTGCCGCCGTTTGTGTAGGCATCGTTATCGGCTGTGTGCGTTGTACTATGTTCGCCAATCGGATAAGCATCAGCTCTACGGTCAGGCGTTTGTTCTTCGATGTGCGGTACGCCGTCTCGGCATCCACGATGATGTCCAGCGCCTTGAATATCCATACGGCAGGGGTATATGCCGCCTGCTGCCTGTAGTGCTGGCGGATAGTATCGCTCGTCTCGATTAGTTGGATCGTTGCCGCATCGTGTGACACCAGCACATCCCTCAGGTGCTTGGCAAGTCCGCTGACGAAGTTGCCGGCATCAAAGCCCTTGTTCAGCACCTCGTTCAGCAGCAGTAACTCACCTTTCACATCGCTCTTCAGCGCCATGTCGGTCAGTCGGAAATAGTAGTCGGTGTCCAGTACGTTCAGCACCTCAATGGCGCGTTCGTAGGTCAGCGTATCACCGCAGAACGCTACCAGTTGGTCGAATATGCTGAGTGCATCGCGCATGCCACCGTCGGCTTTCTGCGCCACTACGTTCAACGCATCTTCGCTCGCCGTTATACCTTCCTGCTTGGCTACATACTGCAGATGAGCGATGATGTCCGCCACTGTGATGCGTTGGAAGTCATACACCTGGCAACGGCTCAGGATGGTGGGCAGCACCTTGTGCTTCTCCGTCGTGGCAAGGATAAAGATTGCATACGACGGCGGCTCCTCCAAGGTCTTCAGCAGCGCATTGAACGCACCGGTGCTCAGCATGTGAACCTCGTCGATGATATACACGCTGTATTTCCCCACCTGAGGCGGAACACGCACCTGGTCTATCAGGTTACGGATGTCCTCAACGCTGTTGTTCGATGCGGCATCCAGCTCATGGATGTTGAACGAACGCTGCTCGTTGAACGCCACACACGACTCGCACGTGTTGCAGGCGTCATGCGTGGAGGTGGGCGTCAGGCAGTTGATGGTCTTGGCGAATATACGTGCGCAAGTCGTTTTGCCTACACCGCGCGGACCGCAGAACAGGTACGCGTGCGCCAACTTACCTTGACGGATACTGTTGCGCAGGGTCGCAGTCAGCGCATGCTGACCTACCACGCTCTCAAACGTACTCGGACGGTACTTACGTGCTGAAACGATGTATTTGTTGTTTTCCATAATTGCTAATCAACACTTTGAGTCACCATGTGCAGAGCGACAGCAGGCGTACGCACACAATCGACCTACAAAGTTACGAAATTATTTTGACATTTGCAAATTTTACTGCCAATATTTGTCAAAAAAATCGTCCGATGTTAATGTTCTCTATGTTTTTTACAAGTATTTTATTGTCGAGGGGAACGGATGGTTCGAATCCGAGCATTGCGCGAAGCAGATTGTGCATGCCGGCACAATCATCATGCTCTTCCCGGGCGAGTGGCATCACTATGCGCCTAATCCCAACACGGGTTGGAAGGAGTATTGGGTAGGCTTCCAAGGCAGGTTTATCGACGAACGCTTGCAACTCAATTTCTTCGACAAGGCCAAACCTCTTGCAGCACCGCACAGATGGCACGGACGCTTTCGATACCCTCTATATAGGATGCTCTAAATTCCCTCAAAAAACCAATTTCCAGTTAAATCTTTCAGGTGTGGTATAAATTCAAAGACCAACGACACAAACTAATGCAATGTTTGTGGCGTTGAGTGCGGAGGCACAAGTCGCCTGTCTATTTAGCGGAGCGGTATAGACCTTTTGCGACCTTGTTGCCGAACGCGAGGCTGTGCCAAGTTCCCGCAACAGACCACCACGCATATCTCTTTCAGCGGAGTTTCCTGATGGGTACTCCGTGTTTATTTTTTCCGCTTTTCATTCCCAAAATCTTTTGATTTTGTCAATCCCACGCGAAAAAGTTTACAAAATTAAACTTTTATCCTCAAAAAATTTGCTTATTCGCTTATTTTTGAGTATCTTTGCGCACTTTTTCGCAACTTCCGATAATATAAATTATCAAGAACTAAATACCTAAAGATATGTCACCCGAAGAAAAAGCCAGATTGGAAATCGACAAGAAACTGAATGCCGCCGGTTGGGTTATTCAGGATTTGAAGGAAATTGACATCACCGCATCATTAGGTGTTGCGGTGCGTGAATTTCCTACGGCAGATGGTCATGAGGTTGACTATGCTCTTTTCGTGGAAGGTGATCCAGTAGGATTAATCGAAGCCAAGGAAGACAATAAAGGTGTCGGTTTGACAAACGATGCGCATGAGCAAAATATGGGCTATGTCAAAACAGGGTTGAAGAATCACGAAGATGAAAAAGACGAGTTACGTTTTATCTATGAAGCGACAAGTATTCTGACTCAGTTCACAGATCTCAAAGATCCGGAACCGCGTGTACGAGAGATATTCTCTTTCCATCGTCCGGAAACGCT
>JAFSPC010000101.1 GCA_017443075.1 Paludibacteraceae bacterium | reverse complement strand
TGTAGCAGGCGTAGACCTCAAGCAGTTCACCAACAACACCACGCTGCCGGATTTCACATCATTCCTGCAGCAGAAGATTGATCTGCAAGACGTGCAATTGGAGTTAGAGAACTACAACGGTCGGAATTATCAGACCGCTACCATCTACTCCACCCTGCTATATCCGCAAAAGTCAGGCGATATACAGATTGAGCCCGCCGAGTTCGAAGCAGTGCTGCTCGTACCCAACCAAGCGCGTTCGCGCAGCATCTTTGATGATTTCTTTAACTCCTACACCACAGCAACGCGCACGCTACGCGCACCGGGCACAACGATACATGTTACCCCGTTGCCGTCAGGCAAACCGGCTGCATACGCTGGAGGCGTAGGCAAGTTTACGATGGATGCCAAGTTGTCGTCAACCGAGGTTAAGACCAATGAGGCAATCACACTGACGCTGACCATCCGCGGTGCTGGCAACATGAAACTGCTGAAGACACCTGCTGTAGACTGGCCTGAAGGATTCGAGCAGTACGACCCGAAAGTAACGAACAACTTCAAGACCTCCACCGGCGGTATGTCCGGCACGCGCACGATAGAATATCTGGCTATACCGCGTGCTGCAGGCGATTATGTGCTGCCTGCTGTACAGTTTGGCTATTTTGATACCGAGAAGGGCAAATACCAAGTATTATCCACCCCAGAGTACACCCTGCACATTGCCCGCGGTGCCGGCGACCAAGCTACAACGAGCAGTCAGCAGTCGGCAGTGAGCTATGTAAACAAAGAGGATATACGCGAGTTAGGTTCGGATATACGGTATATTTCCGCTGCAAACTTCGTGCCCGCTACCGAAGAGGCGGCATCAAAAATCACGTTCGGCACATGGCAAATGTGGATGTTATATATCTGTCCGTTAGCCATCGCCGTGCTACTGTTTGTCATTTTCCGCAAGCGTATCCGCGAGAACGCAGATATAACGCGTGTCCGCAAACGTCAGGCCAACAGTGTTGCCCGCAAGCGACTGAAAAAGGCGAAATCCCTACTCGCCAAGCCCGAGCAGAAAGAGTTGTTCTTTGAAGAGATTGAACGCGCATCGCTGCAATACCTGAGCGACCGCCTATCCATCCCGACAGCCGATCTGAACAAGGATACGATCACAGCCACCCTACGCAGCAAGGCAATAGATGACACGCTGATAGAGCGCACCAACCGTGTGCTATCGGATGCAGCGTTCGCACGCTACGCACCCACAATGGGTATCACTCCGCAAGAGCTGTACGCACAAACCGAACAACTGATTAACGACTTAGAAGACTGCAAATTATGAAACGACTAACAACTATCTATATAACACTGCTGCTGGCAGTGGCAGGTTTTGCCCAATCGCCGACGGAGCTGTGGGCTCAGGGCAACCAAGCATACACCGAGGGGCGGTACAACGATGCATCGGCAGCGTATGCGGCAATCATTGATGCAGCACCGGTTATTACGCGCGACTATGCACCGGTGTACTACAATCTGGGCAATGCCTGCTTCAAACAAGGCGAGTTGTCCCAGGCCATACTTGCCTACGAGCGTTGCCTGCGCCTCAAGCCGATGGATAAGAACGCACGCTACAACCTACAGTTTGCCCGCACACAGATCATCGACAATATTGCCGACACGCAGGTGTTCTTCTTACGCCAATGGCTGACCACCTTCCGCAACCTGCTGCCCGCAACGGCATGGATGTGGAGTTCGATAGCACTATTCACGCTCATGCTGACCTGTCTGTTGGTCTTTGCGTTTTCGCGTTCAGTGGGGTTGCGCAAAGCAGGGTTCTACATCAGCATCGTCTGCCTGATCTGCTCCGCCATTGCCTTTGCCAACGCTGCATCGCTTCACCACCGCGACAGCGTACGCGCTGAAGCCATCATCACCCGTGGCATTGTGAATGCCAAAGCCTCGCCCGACAGGTCGGGTACAGAACTGTTCACCCTGCACGAGGGTACGAAAGTGACGATACACGAAGTGCTGAGCGGCTACGCAAATATTGAGGTAGGCAACTACAATGGCTGGATTCCCGTCAACACTCTTGAACGAATTTAATCCATAGTCTCATACCATTTATCACTATAGGCTCTGAGCGAGTCCCGCTTTAGCCGTGCAGCACATAATCCTCATTTCTGCATGCTATTCTGTCCTTTGTGTGTAAAAAATAATCATTTGCACTGTTTTCCACTCTTTTGACGAGTTTTTACACAAATGTATGCATATTAATATGTATCTTTGCACGTAATTTTGAAAACAACAAACCAATCAACACACAAACCATTGAAGAGCACGATTATGTCAAATCTATTTTCACTGGAAGGAAAGAACGCATGGGTTACCGGAGCATGTTATGGCATCGGTTTTGCTATTGCTAAAGCATTTGTAGAGGCAGGAGCCAAAAATATCATCTTCAATGCCCGTAGTCAGGACGCCATAGACAAGGCGCTTGAGGCCTACCATGCGGCAGGGATCAGCAACGCATACGGCTACGTTTGCGATGTAACAGACGAATCCGCCGTAAAGACACTGGTGGAGAAGATTCACGCCGAAGTAGGCCAGATTGACATTCTGGTCAACAACGCAGGCATCATCAAACGCATTCCTATGCATGAGATGAAGCGCGCGGATTTCCAACAAGTTATAGACATTGACCTGGTGGCGCCCTATATAGTGAGTGCGGCTGTGCTACCTGAAATGATGGAGCGCCGCGAGGGAAAGATCATCAACATCTGCTCGATGATGTCCGAGATTGGTCGCGAGACCGTTAGTGCATACGCTGCAGCCAAGGGCGGCCTGAAGATGCTCACACGGAATATCTGCTCCGAGTACAGCGCATACAACATCCAGTGCAACGGTCTTGGCCCCGGGTACATCGCTACTCCACAGACCGCTCCGCTTCGCGAGCGTCAGGCAGACGGCAGCCGTCATCCCTTCGATTCGTTTATCTGCGCCAAGACACCTGCCGGACGCTGGCTCGACCCTGAAGAGCTCGGCGGACCTGCCGTGTTCCTCGCCAGCCACGCCTCCGATGCGGTTAATGGTCATATACTCTATGTAGATGGCGGTATACTCGCCTATATCGGCAAACAGCCGGAATAAATTTCGATATCTCGAAATGTTGATATCTCGAACTCGCGAAAACAATGAAGAAAATATTATTTTTTCTCATGGCATTGACCTTAGTAGGCTGTGCGCCTAAAGAGCAGCAGCCGAAGGTATATGGTCGCTACGTTCCCGAGCGCAAGGATGATTTTGCTTGGGAAAACGAGTACGCCGCGTTCCGCATGTATGGCCCGGCACTGCTGCCCGAAAACCCCTCCAACGGCATTGATCTTTGGCTCAAAAATAGTCCTGCGCTGGTCATTGACACGATGTACGGACGCGAACTGAAAGACCATCGCCCTTACCATATCAACTACGATGGCAATCTTGATTGCTACAAGGTTGGTCATACAGCAGGCTGTGGAGGGCTTGTAATCATAGCCAACGACAGCTTATGGACAGGTGGTCCATACAACCAATGGGAGATATTGACGCAGACCAATGATACGTTTGCCTTCCGCTTGACCTACGATAGTATTCAGGTTTCCACCCAATGGGTGCGTGCAGAACTGACAGTCACCGCAGAAGCAGGGACGCTCTGGAACAAAGCCGAGGTAGTGCTGACTAATCTGTCGCCGTCATTGGTTGCACCCATAAAGATAGAATTAGGTGGTGGTATTTATGCGCATGATAGCATTGATAATCTGTGGCTGTCAGATGCCGGCAATCGAATTGGCTATGCCGAAGATGCCCTCAGCGACAAGCAGGCCGCTCAGATGAACTATGACTACAATGGTTCGACTTCGCAAGGGCGGGCGTATATTGCACTTTGTCTTTCGGATGCAGAACAATATGGCATTATTGACAATACCCTGTATCTTGTTCGGAACTATCAATATGGTGACACCCTCACCTACTTTTTCGGTGCCTGCTGGAGTGAATGGCGCGATGGCGACAATGCCTTCCTGACGGATGACGATTGGTTCACCACCATTCAAACAGGGGCAATAGCCAATAAGAATAAACAATCTGGTAAACAACAAACGTCAAAATAATAAATAATCATAATGAAAACGAACTACGAAGTGCGATATGCGTCCAATCCGACGGACGCTAAATTATACGATACAGCGCGCCTGCGCAAGGATTTCCTCATCGAGCGTGTGTTTGCCAAGGATGAGGTAAACATGGTATATTCCATGTACGACAGGATGATTGTCGGCGGTGCTATGCCGGTGAGCGAGAGCTTGCTGTTGGAGGCTATTGATCCGCTAAAAGCTCCATTCTTCCTCACCCGCCGCGAAATGGGCATTTTCAACGTAGGCGGTAAAGGTCGCGTGATAGCAGGTGATGTGACCTACGAGTTGGACTTCAAGGAAGCCCTGTATTTGGGGCGTGGGGATCGTGAGGTGCGATTTGAGAGCATTGATGCCAACAATCCGGCATTGTTCTATTTCAATTCCACTACTGCACATTGCACCTATCCCGACAAGAAGGTGACCAAGTCTGACGCCGTAGTAGCCCACATGGGCAGTCTGGAGATGAGCAATGAGCGCAATATCAACAAGATGCTCGTCAATCAGGTGCTACCGACCTGCCAACTACAGATGGGTATGACCGAACTGGCTACCGGTAGCGTATGGAACACAATGCCTGCACACGTGCACAGCCGCCGTATGGAAGCGTACTTCTACTTTGAGGTACCCGATGACCAGGCCGTTTGTCATTTCATGGGCGAGGTTGATGAGACGCGTCACATCTGGATGCGTGGCAATCAGGCAGTGCTCTCCCCCGAGTGGTCGATACACTCAGCAGCTGCGACGCACAACTACACCTTCATCTGGGGCATGGGGGGCGAAAATCTCGACTACGGCGACCAGGATTTCAGCCTAATCACCGATCTGAAGTAAGGCAATAATAATGATTAAATAATAGTATGGCAAAGTTTGATAAGATTACGGTGCTGGCAAAGATCAAAGCCGCACCAATGGTTCCAGTGTTCTACCACAAAGATCTGGAGGTATGTAAGAATGTTGTGAAAGCCTGCTACGAAGGTGGCGTTCGCGCATTTGAGTTCACCAATCGCGGAGATTTTGCCCACGAGGTGTTCGGTCCGCTGGTAAAGTGGGCAGCCGTAGAGTGCCCTGATATGGCTTTGGGCGTAGGAAGCATCGTTGATCCAGCTACTGCAGCATTGTATCTGCAGTTAGGTGCTTGCTTTGTTGTTGGTCCGCTGTTCAACCCCGAGGTAGCTCCTATTTGCAACCGCCGTCTCGTTCCGTACTGCCCGGGTTGCGGTTCGGTTAGCGAGATTGGCAAAGCACAGGAGTTGGGTTGCGACCTAACCAAGCTCTTCCCCGGAGATGTATATGGTCCGAACATGGTAAAAGGCCTGATGGCTCCTATGCCTTGGTCGAAGATCATGGTAACGGGTGGCGTAGCCCCTGAAAAAGATAACCTCGAGAAATGGTTCGCCGCCGGCGTGTTCTGCGTAGGTATGGGCAGTAAGCTCTTCCCGAGCGACAAGGTAAAAGCCGCTGGCTGGCAGTACATCACAGATAAGTGCAAGGAATGTTTTGATGTGATAGCCAATTGCCGGAAATAGAATAGAGACCACTACGCTCAAAGACAAAAGAAAAAGACAAATCATTAATTCAAATACTATGGCAAAAAAAGCATTGAACAAGTGGACAGCACCCAAGAGTGTCGCTCCCGAGAGAATCATCCAATTTGGTGAAGGTAACTTCCTCCGCGCATTTGTGGATTGGATTATCTGGAACATGAACGCCAAGACGAACTTCAACGGTTCGGTGGTAGTCGTGCAACCGATAGAGAGAGGTATGGTAGACTGGCTCAACGGTCAGGATTGCTTATATCATGTCAATCTGCAAGGACGTCTGAAGGGTGAGGCGATTAACTCGCTGGAGCGTATTGACGTTATCAGCCGCGCGCTGAACCCCTATACCCAGAATTGGGCATACATGGCATTGGCCGAGCAACCGGAGATACGTTTCGTAATCTCCAACACGACTGAAGCCGGTATTACTTTTGATCCGTCGTGTAAGTTCACCGATGCACCTGCCAGCGCCTATCCCGGCAAGTTGGTACAACTGCTATTCCGCCGCTACAAGACCTTTAACGGTGACCCTACCAAGGGACTTATTTTCATGCCGTGCGAACTGATATTCCTGAATGGGCACCACTTGAAAGACTGCATCCGCAAGTACATCGAGTTGTGGAAAGACGATTTTGGTGCGGACTACGCAGGCTTCAAAGAGTGGTTTGAGAAGTACAACTACGTTTGCGCTACCCTTGTTGACCGCATCGTTCCTGGCTTCCCGCGCAAGGATATCGCCCAGATTCAGGATAAAGTGGGCTACAACGACAACCTCGTGGTACAAGCAGAGATATTCCACCTCTGGGTAATTGAGAAACCCGAGAATATGTCTATCGAGGAGCTTGAGAGCGAGTTCCCTGCCAACAAAGCCGGACTGAACGTACTGATTGCAGAGAGCGAGAAGCCTTACCACGAGCGCAAGGTTACCCTGCTGAACGGTCCGCACACCGTGCTCAGTCCTGTGTCCTACCTGAGCGGAGTAAACATCGTTCGCGACGCTTGCAACCATGAGGTATTAGGCAAGTACATCGACAAGGTGATGTTCGACGAACTGTTAGAGACCCTCAATCTGCCCAAGGACGAGCTCCGTGCTTATGGCGAGTCCGTATTGGAGCGCTTCAACAACCCATACGTTGATCACGCTGTTACAAGCATCATGCTCAACTCGTTCCCGAAGTTCGAGACGCGCGACCTGCCCGGTTTGAAGACCTATCTGGAGCGCAAGGGTGAACTGCCGAAGGGACTGGTACTCGGCTTGGCGGCTATCATCCGCTACTACAAAGGCGGAGTACGTGAAGACGGCGCACCTATCGAGCCGAACGATGCACAGGAGATTATGGACCTGCTCAAGCAGCTTTGGGCTACCGGCGACACACGCAAGGTGGCTGAAGGTGTGCTCGGTGCAACCGACATCATTTGGAAAGAGAGCAAAGAGGATCTGAATAAGATTCCGGGGCTGACTGATTTGGTAGAGTTGTACCTCAATTCCATTGAGGCTATCGGCATGCTCAACACGGTTCAGGCTATGCTGGCTGTAGACAAAGTAGATGACGTTGTATCCAAAATCAAGAGCTTGTTCTGATATGACAGCTATCCTGAAAATCAATCCTGCCGACAATGTGGTTGTAGCAATACAGCCACAGTCGGCAGGTGCCGTTATCGAAGTGGACGGGCAGCAGATAACCGTGCTCGAAGATGTACCGGCCGGTCACAAGATTGCTATCCGCGATTTGGCTGAAGGAGAGAACGTGATCAAATACGGTTTTCCTATCGGTCATGCGCGTGAGGCAAAGAAAGCCGGTTCGTGGATGAATGAGCATAACATCAAGACCAACCTTGCCGGACTGCTCTCATACGAGTATCACCCCAAGCAGGTTGTGCTCAACATCCCTGACGAGCATCGCACCTTCATGGGCTACCGACGCAAAGACGGTCAGGTGGGAATCCGCAATGAGGTATGGATCATTCCTACCGTAGGATGTGTAAACGGTATTATTCAGAAATGTGCAGAGCGTCTGCGTCAGGAGACGGGAGCGGACAATATCTTCGCTTTCCCGCACAACTACGGCTGCTCACAACTCGGTGACGATCACGAGAACACGAAAAAGATTCTTCGTGATATGATACACCATCCTAACGCAGGTGCTATACTCGTTGTATCGCTCGGCTGCGAGAACAACCAGCCTGATGTTTTCCGCGAGTTCTGCGGTGAGATTGACGAGCAGCGTATCCGGTTCGTCACCACGCAGAAGATTCAAGGTGACGAGGTAGAGTACTGCATGCCTATCCTGCGCGAATTGTATGCCCTCACGCAACAGGACGAGCGCGTGGCTATACCCCTCAATGAACTGCGCGTAGGCTTGAAGTGCGGGGGCTCGGACGGATTCTCAGGCATTACTGCGAACCCGTTGCTTGGATGCCTGAGTGACTGGCTGGTGGCACAAGGCGGCACGACCGTACTGACCGAGGTACCGGAAATGTTCGGTGCAGAAACTATACTCATGGATCGTTGTGCCAATAGAGAGTTGTTCGACCAGACTGTGAGTCTGATCAACGACTTTAAGGAATATTTCCTCTCGCACGGTGAACCCGTGGGTGAGAACCCCAGTCCTGGTAACAAGGCAGGTGGCATATCTACCCTGGAGGACAAAGCCTTAGGTTGCACGCAGAAGTGTGGTAAGTCACTCGTTCGCGGTGTGATGCCCTACGGCGAGCGCCTGCACGCCAAAGGACTGAACCTGCTGTCGGCACCGGGCAACGACCTCGTGGCATCGACAGCTCTGGCATCCTGCGGTTGTCATCTAGTGCTCTTCACGACAGGCAGAGGGACGCCGTTCGGCACATACGTGCCAACAATGAAAATCTCTACCAATACCCAGTTATACGAGAACAAACCGAATTGGATTGATTTTAATGCAGGTGTAATCGCTGACGGCGAACCGATGGAGGATGTAGCCCGCCGCTTTGCCGACTATGTGATAGAGGTCGCCAACGGCAAACAAACCAACAACGAGAAAAACGGCTACCACGAAATAGCCATTTTCAAGAACGGCGTTACCCTGTAACGATAGCCAAACATTGTGTTCGTAATATGAGAAGAGGTCTATTGGTCAGCATCATGATGAGTATGGCGTTGGTAGTGAAGGCAGCAGTGCCAAGTTATACCAACCCCATCCTACCCTACGACTATTCCGATCCGGATGTATGCCGAGTGGGTAATATGTATTTGATGACCTCCTCTTCATTCAACAACGTGCCCAGTCTGCAGATTCTGGCATCCGAGGATCTGGTACATTGGAAGATTG
>JAFSPC010000100.1 GCA_017443075.1 Paludibacteraceae bacterium | reverse complement strand
CTGACTGTTAAATTAGGATTCTAACAACTAATACGAAGCTGATATGAAAACGAAATATAGTATTATTTATATCATCACGCTTGCTTTCGTAGCAGGGCTGTCGGGCTGCAATTTCCTCGACAAGAACCCTGATATGCGTGCATCGATTGATACGAAAGAGAAAGTACGCCTGTTGCTGGTATCCGCTTATACGAACGCCAACGCCGGAGTCATCTGCGAGTTCAGTTCGGATAATATCATCGACAACAACTCGCCTGATAACACAGGTCACGCCAACTCGCTCTTGGCGCTCGACAAGATGTACGACGAGATCTTTGCTTGGCAGCCTGTCGTTAGTAGCGGGCAGCAGGATTCGCCCAAATACATCTGGGATGGTTGCTACTCAGCTATCGCAGCCTGCAACCAAGCACTGCAGGCGATTGAGGAACTGGAGAAAAAAGGCATCAGCATGAACGCCGAGAAGGGCGAGGCACTGATGAGCCGCGCCTACCACCATTTCCTGCTCGCCACCGTGTTCTGCCAGACGTGGAAAGATGAGACGCAGAGCAAGCAAGACTCGGGTATCCACTACATGAGAGAACCTGAGACGCGCGTTAAGCCCGTCTATTACCGCGGCTCGGTGTATGACACCTACAAGGCTATCCAAGAGGATATCGAGGCTGCACTGCCGCTTATTAGCGACGAGTACTACACCGTTCCCCGCTACCACTTCAATGTGAAGGCTGCACACGCTTTTGCCGCACGCTTCTACCTCTACACCCGTCAGTGGGACAAAGTGATACGCGAGGCTGACTATGTGCTGACAGCCGACGATGCTACTACACTCAGCCTGTTGTTCGACGCACGCTATGCGTTGGTGGACTGCACGGATATCCAGACGGAGATGAACGCTTGGATTGATGCCAAGTCACCTGCCAACCTGCTGATCTACACCACTATGTCGCAGGCAAGTTATACGGTATTCTCAACCTATGGCCGCTACCAGTTCAACCGCGATGCACGTAACTTCACCACCAGTGGTGCAGGCCCGTGCTGGAAGAGCCGTTTCCCGGGATACTCCGTTTGGTCGGCTGGTCAGGAGTATGGTTCGCTGCTTGCGTACTTCTACTACCTGTTCGAATATACCGACAAGGTCAACGGATACGGCTTTATTCACGGTGTGACACGTGCGTTCACTACCAACGAGACCCTGCTCTGCCGCGCCGAGGCAAAAGCACAACTCAACGACCTGAGCGGTGCCGTCAACGACCTGCGTATGTGGGCACAAGGCTACGATGTGAACGATGGCAACCGAATGGACACAACGGCCAACGGTGATGTGAACCTTACATTGGCTAAGATCAAGAATTTTTACACCGACGGCGCTAATGCCAACTGGTCGCCTATTCTTCATAACACGGACATCAGTTCGTCATGGACGATGTCGGCTGACCAACTCGCCGTTGTTCGTTGCGCACTGCACTTCCGCCGTCTGGAGACGATACACACCGGCTTGCGCTGGCACGACCTGAAGCGCTACGGCATTGAAATCACCCACCGACAAGGCACATCACCTGTGCGCACACTGGTATGGAACGACGACCGCCGCGCTATACAGCTGCCGCAGGAGGTTATACTGGCCGGCATGGCTGCTAACCCCCGCGTCAACTTGGGAGACAATGTGGATGGCAGCGGAGCAAGTGCCGTAGCCATCACCAACAACGAGCCTGTCAAGACCAGCGGCCTGGAGGCCAAAACACTTGGTGCACAGATAATACGTGTAACTAACGATAACGAATAATTCTGACTGTTATGAAAAAGATATATCAAATAGCATGCATCGGCTTGCTGCTGGCAGCAATGGTATCTTGTACGGAAGAGAAGTTCGGTGACACGATCTTTATCGACCCTGTGGAAGATCCGAATGCCTACACCAAACAATTCGACCAGTGGCTCTATGACCACTTTACCGTACCCTACAATGTGGAGTATCGCTATCGTTTGGATGACAATGCTACCGACCCCAACTACAATGTTGTACCGGTCAGCATAGGCATGGCTGATACAATTGCACACCTCTCGCTGTACCTCTGGTATGATGTATATGACAAGGTGGCACCGACCGGCTTCCTCAAGGAGAATGGACCGCGTATAATCCAACTCATCGGCTCGGCAATGATCAACGCTGCGCAAGGTACCGAGAAGTTAGGTACGGCTGAAGGCGGTATCAAGATCACACTGATGAAGATCAACAAAATGGAACCGGACAACATGGGACAACTCAACGAGTACATCTTCAAGACCATGCACCACGAGTTCTCACACATCCTGCACCAGAAGAAGACCTATCCCAAGGAGTTTGAGCAAATCACCTCCGGCACCTACAACCCCGACGGCTGGCAATACACTTCAGATAGCGAAGCATGGCAAATGGGCTATACATCGCCATACGCCAGCAGTCAGGCGCGTGAGGACTTTGTAGAGACGATTGCCAACTACATTGTTAAGAGTGACGACACATGGAACGCGATGATTGCAGCCGGCAACTCAGACGGCAACAAGGGCGGAGACATTATTACGCAAAAACTCACCATCTGCCGCACATGGCTGGCTGAAAAATGGGAACTCGATCTGGATGCACTGCACGAAGAGGTACAGAAGCGACAGCAGAACATGGACTGGAATGCGATTATGAATCTCGAATTTTTGAACAAGTAAGACTTATTAACAGGATTTGATTATGAAAGCAAAATATCTATTTATCAGCTTGGCGCTTGTAGGTGCATTGTGTGCTTGCAGCCGCGATGAGGAGAGCCTGTTCGACAAGTCGGCAGCTGAGCGCGCACAAGAGGCACTGAACAACGCCAATACGGTCCTTGCCGCACCTGAGAACGGCTGGGAGATGTTGTACTTTGCCAACACCGAGTCACGCGGCTATAACCTCATTGTTAAGTTTGACTCCAACGGCAAGGTTGTGGCTACAGCCAAGAACAGCCTTACTACAGGCAATCAGATTATGTCTGACGAGAGCACATGGGAGGTTAAGTTAGACTACGGACCCATACTTACCTTCGAC
Source organism: Paludibacteraceae bacterium (assembly GCA_017443075.1). Classification (GTDB taxonomy): domain Bacteria; phylum Bacteroidota; class Bacteroidia; order Bacteroidales; family Paludibacteraceae; genus Colicola. The sequence goes on along the minus strand of JAFSPC010000100.1, from coordinate 7,045 downwards.
ACCTACAACAAGGAGCTGCACGCTTGGGCTGATCCTCAAGAAGATGGTGACGGCTATCTCGGCGACTACGAGTTCCTCATTCTACACGCTGACGCCAATTATGTCAAGCTCAAAGGCAAGAAACATAGCGCCTACTGCTATCTCTATCCAATGGAGGCAGGCAAGAGTGCAAGCGATTACTTCGCAGAAGTCGAAGCCGCGCAACAAAAACTTTGCGCCAATGGCAACATCTTCCACCTTGGCTTGCAAGATAAGGAATACCTGTTGCACGATGCCAGCAGTGGTCTATTCTCGCTAACAGGATTAGGCCAAGTACCCGATCCCGAAAATGCACTACTCTTTCCGTTCGCCGTACGCAAAAACGGCTTGCAGCTCTCATTTGCCTTCTCTGAATCAGGGGACACATGGTATGAGATTAGCGGTGACCGACTTGTAAGTGCCAAGTCCGCCATCAGCGTAGCCGCACCGGCTACATACTTCAGCGAATACCTGACTCTCGCCGGCGGCACATGGACTATCAACATTACGGATGTAAACGATGCAACCAAGAGTGCCATCAACACTTTAAACCAAGCTCTTAAAAAAGCATATACAAGCAACAAGAAAGCTGCCGTTCAAGGCTTGGCGTTCAAGCAAAACGACGAAAATACCGTAGCACTCATTTTTAGCTACTTAGGTAGTTCGAACAAAGCTACAGAGATGAAGTATCTCTATACCATTAGTCTGCAAGGCGACAACATGAATATCGCCTATGTTGGTCCGGCTGACACCAATGCAGAAAAAGTATTGACCACGTTCTCTGATTTGGAAACACTGCTCAAAACGTTTGAAGGCACATTTGCCTCCGCAACTGATAATGCACTTAACCCTACCAACGGTATACAACTGACAGAAAGCAGCAATACCTCAGTATGGTTCAAGGCAACAGGAAAACTATAATCCTAATATAAGGAAGACTTTACTCCCAAACAGAAAAAAAATCAGCCTATATTAAGGAAAACTTAACCCAAACATACTATTTACTATTAAAATTTTTAAGGTATGAAAAAGATTACACTTCTAATTTGCGCGTTGGCAACGACAGTTGCTTCGTTTGCAACACCACAAGGAACTCCGAAAAAACTCTTTATGAGGTCTGACGTTCCCTCTGTAACCTACTTAGAGGCACAATTTGACAAGACTGCTGCCAAGAAACAGACTGCTGCGGACCTTGACACAGTTTACATTCCTTATCGCGCTTTGGGAACATATCAAGTAGGTGTTCCATCCGATGGTATGCGATATGGATTCTACCAGCAGGGACTGATTTCACCCTTTACTGACACTATCTTATTCCTGAACAACGACACACTCCCGAGCACTTGGTATGTCGGAGGTCAGCAAGTTGCTCAAAACGTGTATTACAAGATGCCGGTAGAATTTGGCGATAATGAATTACCGACAATGAAGACCAATGATGTTGAGGGATACTACTTCCCTGAATATCAAGTCAGTGCACTCGCTACAGCAGATTGGAAGACTGTAAGCCCCAATTTCTATAATGCGGTTAATGTCGGGTCAGCAACGTATGTAACATTCACCAAGTGCGCCATGTACACCGAAGATCCTCGCCAAGACGAGTATGGCAGCGATTGGAAATTGGTTGGTGCGGGAGATTTAGGCTCATACTCTTATGGAAGCAAACTGACCAATCCTTTTGAGAGCACAGACGGAAACACGGTATATTTTGATACAATCTTTGTTCCGTTCCCACAAGAGGGTGCCATGTATATAGACCACATTACTTTGGGCGTATATAATAGCGGCCAATCTTCTGCTGATTTCTTCCCAGGTGAGGATGACCATATCCGTTTGTCTATCTACCAATTTGATGAAGAGGGAAATATCGATTGGCAAAATCCTATAGCCCGTTCAACAGCCAATCTCGACAACTTTACTGAGTATGCATCTAGTTATACATATATAGGTTTGCTGCAATTCAACTTTATGTCACAAGACCCTGTTACGGGAGCTGAAACAGCCGCGCCAATTACTGTTAATGGCAGTTTCATCGTTGCTTTAGATGAATTCAATAAGGGAACAACTAATATCGGCTTTATCTCTGACTTCTATTCACAACTTCCCGGACAAACCTATTATTTCGGGCGCGATAGCGAAACAGGAGAAGAGTACTTTACTACGCTTTGGAAATCTCCGTCCAACATCATGCTGAATATTGTAGGTCTGATGCCTGCATTCGTTGCTCCCCAAGAGGTCACATTTGAGGCCAATGAGACGGAGAAAACATTAGAGATCCCCTCCAATGTTTGGGACGAAGATATAATAATTGATGCTGATGACTGGATTAGTGCTGAGATTGTCACTGACTACGATGAAGAAGTATACGAAGGTCAGACATATTACACCCACAAGTTCAAAAATTTTGTAACCATCAAAGTTGAGCCTACGTCAAACGCACGTGAGGGTGCAATCAGCATCGACGCACTGGGTCTGCCGGTTGTAATCACCGTTAAGCAAGAAGCCGGTGCCGGCGTTGAGAACACTGTCGCATTCAAGAACGACAACAAGACATACAACGTTCTTGGTCAAGAGGTTAGCAACGACTACAAGGGTGTAGTAATCCGCAACGGTGAGAAGTTCGTACGATAATATTCGTCGAATAGCCGTATATTGCTCAGCCTCCGACGGCGTACCCCAATTCTATAACGACGCCGCGTACCAATTAGGCCACATTCTGGGTGAAGAAGGTATTGAATTGGTATATGGCGATGGCGGTATCGGTTTGATGCGTCACCTTGCCGACGGCACATTAGATGCCGGCGGCAAGGTGATTGGCGTCATACCGCGATTTATGGTTGAGCAGGGGTGGAACAACCCACGCAGCACGCAGACCATCGTCACCGCTACAATGCACGAGCGCAAAGCCACAATCATCCGTATGGTGGATGCCATGGTCGCTCTGCCGGGTGGCGTAGGTACGATGGAGGAACTTTTTGAGTGCCTCACATGGAAGCAACTGGGCTTGCATGGCAAGCCTGTTGTGATCGTGAACACCAACGGCTATTACGACCCCGTCATAGCCGCGCTGGACCGAATGGTGACTGAGCGCTTTATGCAACCCGTACACCGCAACAGGATGTTTGCCGTAGTCAGTTCGCCTGAACAAGTGCTGCCTGCCATCTATAGCGCTACCGAATGGGGAGAACACATGCGCAATCAGGCAAGAACAGTTTAGACAGATGAACACACCGGATGAAGGCTTACATATCACCTTTGCATTGACCGCTACATGGCTGCCATGGATTTGTCTGCTAATGGCGGTTCTGGTGTGGCTGAGTTGCATACTACAGCCGCAATACCTGCGCAGGCTCGTCAGCAATAGTTTTGCTGCGTTCACCTTCAACACCACAGGGCAGATGCCCAGTATAGGCTCGCAGGCTGCGCAATGGCTGTTCAACACCAGCATTCCGGCTATTTGCATCTATTCTTTAGTGACACAATCGGCAGTATATGGCACACAACTGTTTGCACTTGTACTGCTACTATCCGTAGCGACTGATTTGTTTCGCGCCCTAACGGCTATCGTGGTACAATACACGTTCCGCTTGGGCAAACTGACGGGAATGGGCTATGTACGTTACTTCTCATTACGGTCGCTATATACCTACTTGCAGTTTGGGTTGGTTCTGCTGATAGACAATGCGCCATTCAAACTCCCGTATCTAATCGCATTGGGCATAACAACCTCGGCATACCTGATTATTCTGGGGGTGCAGTGGGGCAAATTGTTCTGCTCGTCAGCACTGGAGGTGATCAGCCTGCTAATATACCTGATCACGGTGGAGGTTCTTCCGACACTTCTGCTATACGAAGCCGGCAAACAACTTTACTTATCAGCACCGTTTTGACGGAAACTGAATATTATGACAAAGAAGATTCTAATCACGCAGGTTCGTCCTGCGGGCGAACATAATCCCTACGATCTGCTTGAGCACCATCACGATGTATGCGTTGATTTTCAGCCCTTGGTCGAGTTACAAGGTCTGACTGCCAAGGAGTTTCGAAAACAACACATCAATCCGCTGGATTATACAGCGGTTATCCTTAACTCCAAAACAAGCGTCGACCACTATTTCCGTATCTGCAAAGAGATGCACATCACCGTGCCGGAAACGATGCACTACTACTGCATCAGCGAGGCGGTGGGAAACTATCTGCAAAAGTATATCGAGTTCCGCAAGAGGCGTATATTTTTTGGTGAGCACAACACATTCGAAGATGTCCTGCCTGCCATGAATCGACGGCCGCAGGAGAAATATATCATGGTGGTTGGCGAGAACTATTCCGACGAACTGATTAATATGTTCGCCGGTCACAAGATTGTCGTCACCCCTGCCGTCATGTTCCGCCAGACGGCTTTCAACTGGCCTAAAGACCGACCGTTTGATTACGACATCATAGCCTTTTTTACCGCCTCAGGTGTACGTGCTTTCATACAGAACTTCCCTAAGTTCAAGCAAGGCGACAAGGCGATGATATGCTTTGGTGCCAATGCCGCACAAGCACTCACGGAAGCAGGTTATACAGTTACACGTACTGCCCCCTCTCCGGGATGCCCGTCTATTCTATCCGCCATCGAGCAATACCTTTCGGAATGTTGATAGCCGATTATCGAAATGGTGCAGTCATTCAGGTTTAGCAAATCAATGCGTTTGTGCGGCGAGTTGCGCATCAGCGCCACGTGCAGGCAGGGTAAGCGGTATATAGTCTGGCCGCTTAGGGCGCACGTGCTTCCGGCGGACGGCGCAACACAAGTGATGGTTTGGGCACCCAAATCGCTCCATAAGCATGCTACCGAACGCAACAGGTTGCGACGGCTGATGCGAGAGGCATATAGGCTGAATTGCGAACCGCTCAAACTTCTTGAGCAACAAGGCACAGCACTGCAGATTGCCATCTATAATATGGATAAACAGATGTCCGACTATACGCAAATAGCACACGCCATGCGCAAACTCATCGCCAAAATAACAGCACCGGCCGGTACTTCACAACGGACAACAGCTACTGCGAATAGCTCTGACAAACTTGGCTGATACACTCTCCTATGCGCACCATCATTCGCCATATATTCCTGCTGCCGGTGTACTTCTACCGCGCATGCATATCCCCACTTACCCCACCCTCCTGCCGCTTTACACCTACATGCAGTCAGTACTTGGTCGAAGCGGTAATGAAGTACGGCGTTTTCAAGGGAGGCTGGCTGGGAATAAAACGAATACTGCGCTGCCATCCATGGGGCGGGTCGGGTTACGACCCTGTGCCCTGACAAACACAAATCGACCAAGATTGGTCGATACATTCAGATATTATGCTACGAATAGATATACTTACCTGCTGCCCCGAGCTGCTGGAGAGCCCGCTTAACCACTCTATCGTTCAGCGCGCCAAAGACAAAGGGTTGTGCGAGATCCACGTACACAACCTGCGTGACTATACCCTTGACAAGCATCGCAAGGTGGATGACTATGCGTTTGGGTTCGGAGCAGGCATGGTTCTGCAGATCGAGCCCATCGACCGACTCATCAGCAAACTGAAGGCCGAACGGGAGTACGATGAGATCATCTTTACCGCACCGGATGGCGAACGATTCAATCAGCAGGTAGCCAACCAATTGTCACTCAAGCAGAACCTGATTATCCTTTGCGGTCATTACAAGGGCGTAGATCAGCGCGTACGCGACCACTTGATTACAAAAGAGTATACGATAGGCGACTTTGTGCTGACCGGTGGCGAGATGCCGGCAGCCATCATGACCGACGCCATCGTCCGCCTCTTGCCCGGTGCCTTGGGCGATGAGACTTCGGCGTTGTCCGATTCGTTTCAAGACGGACTGTTAGAAGCCGGCGTCTATACGCGTCCCGCGGAGTACAAAGGCTGGCGTGTGCCGGACATCTTGCTGTCAGGGCACCAAGCCAAGATTGAAGAATGGCTGTACGAGCAGTCGGTACAACACACACGCGAACGCCGCCCGGACCTCTTGGACGACTAACAAGGGGGCTGCTACAATGGTCAAGCCGCTATCAAGCCGTTGTCAGGTCGTTGTCATGCCGTAGTCGAGCCGTTGTCGGGTCGTTGTCGGGCCGTTTTCGAGCCGTTGTCGAGCCGTTGTCGGAGGAACATCGGAGGTAATTGCAATTTTAAGATAAATAAACTTCACCTTTGCTAACTAATCAAACATCCTATGCGCCGTCGTATTTTGTTTGTTTTTTTGTTTGCTTGTACAGTTAGTCTGATTGCTGTCACCCCTTCAGGCACACTGCCTGTGCTATATATATCTACCCACAATCATCAGTCTGTAAGCAGAGATTATGCCATAGATGCCACCATCTATATGACGGCTTATGGCGAATATGAGGCATTAGGCGATGCGGCTCATCCTCTGCCCATAACCATCAAGGGGCGCGGCAACTGGACGTGGAACGGGTTTGACAAGAAGCCATACAAGATAGTGTTTGCTCAAGGCTACGGGCAAAAACTGTTAGGCATGCACAAGAGCAAACATTGGGCGTTGATGGCCGGGGCGGATGATTATCTCGGCTTTCTTAAGAACACGGTAGGCTACTCGCTATCCAAACATATCGGCTTGCCGTATACACCGCAACAGGTGCCGGTAGAACTGGTGCTCAACGGCGATTACAAGGGGCTGTATTTTGTGACAGAGACCATTCGCGTGGATAATGACCGCGTATCCATTCACGAGCAAGCGGACGCCGAGACCGACCCTGCGCTTATTACCGGCGGATGGCTGGTAGAGATTGACAACTATCGGGCGGAAGGGAACATCGAACTGCAGGAGCATAACGGCCAGCTGATTATGATTACCCCGCAATCACCTGAGCAGTTGTCGCAGGTGCAGCGCAACTACATCAGCAGGCAGATGGCTGCTCTGAATGATGCTATCTATCAGCAGGCAGAGAAGAACTTTCTGCAGGCAAGGGTAAACAGTCAGCAGACCGGTGGCTGCAGTCTGGCAGGTACGGCG
>JAFSPC010000099.1 GCA_017443075.1 Paludibacteraceae bacterium | reverse complement strand
GTGTGCACCGGTCTTGCGTGCCAGATAGGTACAGATTTCCGCTTTGTATGTTTCCTCTTCCAATCGGCTGACAGGTACGATGATCCGCCTTATGGCAGTAATTTCCCTCATTGCAGGAGTGATTACCACGTATGGCGTACGCATCTCGCGGCAAGCATTCAATACTTGCTGGATAGCGCGTGAACTATTGGCACACGTCTTGAGAATAATATCTTCGCTGTCATCCCAAATCATTTGTCGTCACCGGTTTCCGATACTTATTTGTTTTCGTTAGCTATTTGTGCGTTGATGGATTCGATATAATCCGTCAGTTCGTTGCAGCCCAATCCAGATTCGGCAGAGGTGACAAACAGCGGTGGTAGTTCTTCCCAGAACTCGAGCAGTTGCTGTTTGTACGATTCAATATTGGCAGCCAAACGCTCCTTGCCCAGTTTGTCAGCCTTGGTAAACACAAGTGCAAACGGAATAGCGTTCTCTCCGAGCCAGTTCATGAAATCTCTGTCAATGGTCTGCAAAGGCAGGCGCGTATCCACCAGAACAAACAGGGAACACAGTTGATCGCGTAGCAGGCAGTACCGCTCAATCATCTTTCTGAGTGCCTCACGTTGCGCTTTGCCGGCTTGCGCAAAACCATATCCGGGCAAATCTACCAGACACCATGCATCGGCTGCACCGGCGTTGATGGTAAAATGGTTAATCAGCAGGGTCTTGCCAGGTTTCTGACTGGTCTTCGCCAGCTTAGGCTGGTGCGTCAGTTTGTTGATAAGACTCGATTTACCTACATTACTCCTGCCTATGAACGCATATTCCGGCATTGCCGTCTGCGGTGAGCGGAGTACGTCGGTCGAAGATATAGTGAATTGGGCAGTACGTATCATAGTCGATTATTTTTTTATTTTGCGTTTATTCAGTTCGCGGTGGTACAATCTTCCCACAGCGGCGTGCTGGCTGTAGGACTCTGAAAAAACATGTGTGCCTGAGAAATCCGGAGTGGCGCACATGTACAAGTATCTGCTACGTGTAGCATGCAGTGTAGAGTCAATTACTTCAGCGGGCGTCACGCGTATTGGTCCCGGCGGCAGCCCGGGGTTGATATACGTGTTGTAAGGTGAGGGATAATGCGTCATCTCGTGTGTTACGCGGCGGGCATTGAACTTGCGGGTGGCATATACCGCAGTAGGGCATGCTTGCAGGTGCATGCCAATGCGCTTGCGGTTGAGGTATAATCCGGCGATAATGGGAAATTCGCTTTTGGCATTGGTCTCGGATAACACGATGCTGGCAAGCGTATATACCTCCTGTGGTGTGAGCCCGAGTGCTTGAGCTTCAGTCAGCCGGCGTTCGTTCCAAAAGCGTTGATACTCGCGATGCATCCGCTCAAAGAGTTGTTCTGCACTCATCGTCCAATACACCTCATAGGTGTCGGGTAGGAACAGGCAGCGTGCCGTCTCAGTGTTCATACCATATTTGCTCAGGAATGCATTATCTTGCAGCAAGCAGATGATTGCTGCAGAGTCAGTCAGCAGTTGGGATGACAGCCGTGAAGCCAGTTGCTCGTTGGTGCGGATATTTTGATTGAACCGCATCCTGACGGGCGTCTGCTCGCCTTGCCGCAAACGTACAAACAGCGTGCGGTCACTCATCTCCGGTGGGAAAAGGTAGTACCCTGGTTTAGCCTCGTGTAGCCCAGACTGCTGCAAGTCTTGCTGAAAGGCGTGTTTCCACTTGATGCTATAGTCGCGTTGCACACGGGCAAGGATGCTATCCAGCGGGGTATCAGGATAAACGTAATAGCCATGTGCTTCGCCATCTGTGCTGATCATGTTGCAGCGCGTGTTGCAGTAGCGACGAGCACCTACATACATGCCTATGCCCGTAAGGCATACCAAAAATGCTACTATTATGAGGATGATAACTGTTTTTCGCTTATTCATTATAGTATCTGCTTAAATCACGAGTGTGCTGACAGGAACGCTGTTATCGCATCTTCTGCTGCGGCTAAACGCTGCCCGCCTTGTCCGCTGATGAGGTAATAGGGCTGTCGGGTACGCTCTACCTCGCGGATATACCATTGGGCAAAATAGTCGCGTTTATCCAGATTCTCCCGCACCGGATCAGGCTCAGCCGAAATATCCGGCATGAGGATAAGATAGAGGTCCATCGGTTGTGATTGTATGTAATGCTCTACCTCAGCCGCCACCTTTCCGAACACATGTAACATCCACACCTTGGTGATAATCAGTTCTGTGTCGTACAGGACGACGTCCTTGCTACTCACTCTTGTTGCAAATGTCAGAGGCTGGCGCAACTCCTCTATCTGCCTGCGGGCAATGGCGCATACATCGTCGTAGGTGTAGGGTCTTGTCAGCGCCTCAACATATCCGCGGGCATATTCGGCAACCCAACTATAGCCACAGCATTCGGACAATGTGTTGCACAAGGTGCTCTTGCCTACCGATTCAGGACCTATTATACCTATGCGCCTCATGCTTCGCTGTTATCGGGTGAGCATCAACTTGATATTAAATCCAACATTGTCCGTACTGATAGGATACGATGTGGATATGAGTGGCGTTGTGCCTTGGTGGTCGTAGTAGAATTGTATGTTAATCTTCTGCGACAGTACATAGTCGGCACTGATCTTTACTCCAAACACACGATTGCCGGCACTCGCCTGTGTGATGTTCTCTTCCACCTTGCGCAGCAGGGTCTTAATATCCTTGTAACTGATATCCACATTCAGCTTCAGGTCGTTGCTAACTTTCTTTTCCGACCGTGGTGTCTTGGTGATGAAGTTCAGATTCTTGATTGTATAGCCGCCGCCAATCACAAACTCGTTAGTATGTCCCTCCATCAGTTGGATAGAGGTTACGTTCAGCGTGAGGTTGCGCTGCTTGCGGTACTCTGCCTTCACGCTGAGCGAATTTTTCATTGCCAGATTCACACCGATCAATGGTGAGAACGACTCGGTCAGAGTGACATTGCTAATGTCGTATGCCGCCGATGGCACAGGCATCTCGGTCTGCACATCGCGGGTGAAGCCTAATGTCTTATCCTTACCGGCACCGCCTACCCATGTCGAGTAGCTGGAGTACGAGCCAATGGCGTACTTACAGGTGTAAGCATGTGTCAGGGTGACCGAGCGGAAATTGTCACGCATCCAAGGCAGCTTGCCTAAGCCATCGTAGGTCACACTCCAGTTAGGCAGGATCCTTAGTATGCCGAGGAACGGGTTACGGTCAATGCGGTTGATGTCGCGTCCGGTGTAGGCGGCAAGGAAGGCGGGCACCAGTACATCTGCCGAGTTACGGCTGACCATACCATTGGCGCGCCGATAGGGCTGACCGGCAAATACCGTACCACGCAAGAAGCCGGCATCCGGATAGGTCATGTTGTCGTACTCGGCTTGCACGCGCTGCTGCATGATATCGCGATTGGCTACAAAGCGGTCGTAGATAGCGTTCGCAAAGTTATCCTCCTGCGTGCCTACACGGGCAAAAGCCGTACCTATAGCTACCTGGGTGATGTTGAACGAGCCGCTGATGTTCTCCTGCATATCCTCGTAGGAATAGATGATGGAGTTGGCTTGTGCCATGTAGCGTTTACCGTTAACTTGAATCTTCAGGCCCGGTAACGGCTCCAGAGTAAGTTTGATATCCAGATCCGTCGTGCGGGATTGCGTAGCAGGTTGTACCACCATTGTATCGCCACTCAACCAACCGGCACGTTTGGCTTTTTCTACAAAGTTATCTCCGAAGAAGCCAAAGGCAAAATCGAAGCCCGGCGCATACATGTTATCCACTTTGCGTTGCCCCATAAATCCTGCCTGTGGTGCAAAGCCCGGAACGGTAACGGAGGCATTGTCGCGGTAGGTGACTTGTACACGGCGGATCAATGTTCCTACGTAGGCAAACATATCGCCTGCCACCTGCGCAGGGGTGCGCTTGTTAGGATCGACCGTGTTCAGCTTCAGTGTGATAGGCCCGCTCACGGGAGAAATGACGCTTGTCTTGGTATTGCCCTCGGGGTTCAGCTTAACTTTTACCTTGCGTCCGAGGCTGTCGGTCGCCTCAATCTCTATGAGATCCGAACCTAAGCGGTGCGTGATGGTTTGCGGTGTGCCGGCGGTTAAAGTTACGGTCTCTGAATAGGACTTTTGCTTGAATGCTCTCTGCCGCTGACGTCCCGTATAGCGTTGCGTCATATCCTTCCAGTACTTCGACTTGTTGTACAGGGTCTCAAAGTTCAGTGTCCCGTCCACCTGCCATGAGCGCTGACCGGTAATGTTGTTACCCAGATTCGTCTTTTGAGCAGATGTCTGTGCCGTACGTGTCCAATTGTACGTGCCGTTGTAGGAGGCATTGGCTGTGATAAAGTCCAATCCCGGAATCTTGTTGATCGGTACGTTCCACGAGGCGGTAAACACCTGTTGGTAGGTGTAGGGCGTACCACCTTTTGCCAAACTGCGTTGGATGGTATCTTTCCATGCCTCGTAATGGTCGTTGGTAAAGCCATAGTCGCGAATGATTTCGGGGGTATAGTATCCCTCATCCACCGTGGAGTTCATTGCCGTCTGGAAGGAGAACTTCAGGTTACGTGACAAGTCGTACTTGAAGTCGAAGTTTCTACTCCACGTAAAGTCTTTGCTGAACGTAATATCCATGTTGTTGAGCGATGCGTCGGTATTGAAATCACGCATCTTCATTTGCGAGAAATTACGTTGCATAGCCGTGTTGAACGACCATGACTGGGGTAGGTAGTACAGGTTAAATTCTTTGATTATCTTTACCTTGTCCACGCCCTTTGTCTTGCTGAACGGCTCCCACGGCTGCGGATTGAACGAGTACGCATAGTTGAATTGTCCGCGTTGCTCTGTCGTCTGGTTGCGTTCCATCTCGGGGTTGTGCTCGTTCTGCTTGTTGTACGAGGCGGAGATGCTGAAGTTGGCAGGGTCGTAGAACATATCCTTCTTCTTGGAATGGATGTTCACCTTCAGGTTTGTCACGCTGAACGAGGTACTCTCCACTACGGTGTTACTCATCAGTTTGACAGAATCGCGCTCAGCCTTTGTCTCGTATTGCTCAAGGTTATCCTTCAGTTTGATATCCGTATCCAACGGATCGTAGTCAGGCGAAGTTGTCTGATTGGTATATGCCACGTACAACGGGATCTGCAGTTTTGCCTGCTCAGGGAAGAGGCGTCCTGCCTCCAGAGCGGCGCTGAGTTGCACCTGATAGTTGTTGTCCATATTGCGTTGCAGCACATTGCTTTCGATACTACCATAGCCTGCTGTTTCCAGACGTCCTGCTACGTTGAACTGGGCAATATCACTGATGCTGAGTGCGGCATTAGCCATCGCGGCAACGCCGCCCTGCTCATTGAATTCGCTCATTCTGAGCTCGTTCACCCAGATCTCTGCGCAGCGGTCGTCATGGCTGTTGGCATTGCGTACACCTATCATGATGCACTCAACGCTCTCCAACGTAGGATTACCGAGCACCGTTATGCGGTTTTGGGGCTTGCCGGATGCCTCGTCGTACATCACGTATGGTATATTGTTACCCACATCGGATGTGCCGGCACGCTTCGCCTTGTTGCGTGCCAGTTTGGCATCTGTCAGCACGCTGAAGGGGAAGTCGAACATGTTCTCTTTGGGCCAAACGATGTAGCGGTCTTGCTCGCTGTTGTTGTTATAACTGCCTGACGGAGTCAACACAAGCGGAATCTTGTACTCATAGTAGTTATTCTTCAGGTCTGTACCCAATCGGATGAAACAGGTCAGATCGCCATCCTTGAGGTCGGCATCCTCTGCCTCCAGTTTCTCGGCATGCACAAACATCTGCAAGTGCTTGTAGTTACGCATGTCGTAGGCGGTATTCTTATATACACCGCGTGCATCGCCGAATGGCAGGTTATGTACGCGCAGCACCATTGCCTGCTCGTTTTGTGCGATGAGCTGTGCCTGCCCTGGGTCGGTCTGGCGGCTGATGCCAGGAGGTAAGATATAGTTGATGGGTGAACGATTGCCGTTCTCCTCAATATTCACGTTCTGTACATCCATCAGTGCGGAGCCGGAGGGTGACGGCTCGTTGTAGTTCTTGGTGCGCTCGTTGCGGTACAAGCCCTGATTGTAGTTGCGCCATTCGCCGCGTACAAGATCCAGACTACCGAAACGCAGGTGCATCTCTTTGGCACTATTGGTCAGATACATTCGAGCAAAGCGGATGGACTTGAAGTTGCGTATTGTACCTACGCGCTGGCCGTTCTTCAATGGTATCTTGAACTGGTACCATGTAACCGTCTCTGTCTTGCCGTTGCGCAGCGTGACATTCGTAGTCAGTTTCTCAACGATATATTGCAGGCCTACCTGCATATCTGCTTCGCGCAGACTGACGTGGTACTCAAAGAACTTCTCGTACTCGTTGAGTGTATTATCGTTGTTGATGTCCTCTATATCCGGCTGCAGCGTGGCTGCTGTGCCGTAGCCATCGGTGCTTCGGTCTGTTTCTGGCGAGTTGCCTTGTGTGCCGTTGTATCGCTTGTAGCGGTCGATGATGCTTACTTGCTTGCGGTCATAGTCGCTGCCACGGTAGTAGTGGTAGTTGTCGCCGGCAGGGTCGTTGATTGGTGAGAAGTCGTCATCCTGCCAGAGTTGCCATACCTCGCCTGTCACCTTGTTGCGCAGCGATTCAACATAGTCGGCATAGGGATGTGCGCCGTTGTACTCGAAGGCGCGCTCTTGGTCGTCATCCAAGCCGTCTAAGCCCACATCCTGTTTGTCGCGCGAACCGGCTTCGTTAGAGAACGCTACTACAGTGCTTGTAGTACGGCTGACGCGCCCCCAGATGGTCTTTTCCGTGTCATCAATATCATTGGTAGGCAAGCCATGCTCGAATGACTTCTTGCCATCCTTTAGTATATCTTCGCTTATATCACCGAGGTTGATGTACAAGTCACCTTCGTAGCCGTCAGGGTTCGTCAGCTTAGGATCGAGCAGCCAGAATGAGATATACTCGATGTTGGCTTTCTCGAAATCGGTATTATCCAACCTGCGCATGATACCTCCCCAGCGCTGTTTGGGGTTGGTCAGTTTGCCGTCGGGTCCTATCTCGCTTGCGCAGATGTTGTATGGTCCGCGTTCTTCAGGGAAGTAACTCAGGTTCAGCGTAGCTATCTTCGGGTCCTCGTTAGCCAGCGTCTCGCGGTTAGGGAAGAGCTCCTGCTCATATACTATACGCGTACGCATGTCGCTAAGAGCATCCACATCGTCTTTTATATGTTGCGGTGTGTTGCTCTGTGGGTAACCGAAGATAGGGTCGGGGGTGTACCATGCCAATAGCGCCCTGTTCTTGCCATATTGGATGTCGTTGCTGTAGTTGTATTCAGGGAATCGTGTATCGTTACGCGGGGTAGCAGCCAGACGCCAGTAGCTTGGGTAGTGGATATCAATCTCCGTCATGGTCTGCTCAAAATCGTCGATATACGCTGTGCCGACCTTGCCGACATCACTGGTGTGCCCCGGTATGAGGTGTGCAAACTCGGCGTTCAGTGAGAACGTGGACGGTTGTGTTGCCGTTATCCAAGGTATCTTGTCAATCGCGTTGGTCAGCCATTGCAGGTCGGTTTTCCATGCGCCGTTCACGCCCCATATTGTGTTCGCCAAGGGTTCGCTGCCGGTGTTGACCTTGGTGGTCAGTGGGCGTTCGCGCAGGTGCATGATTGTGGCACCAAGCATCAGGTCCTTGGTAAAGGCATATTCGGCATGCAGGCCGAACAGACTCTTACGTTGCATCGAGAATGTGGATTGGTTCTCCAGTTTGACATCCACCTTCGTACCGCTGTCGATGATGCTTTGGTTCAGTATCGTTACTGTACCCATGGTATAATCCACGGTATAATCCACGTTCTCCACCAGTGTAGCACCGCCAGCGGTCACGGTTACGCTACCGCGTGGCACGTTCATGGCATTCAACCGGATCTCGTTGCCGCTGGAGCCTTTTAGTTTACCCGTCAGTTTGAATTTGTTCTTCTCCGTCATCTCTTGGGCATTGACCAGCGTGGAGTCGTACAACTCTTGGAACGTATATTTTTGTGCAATAGCGTCATCGCCTATCGTCTTGCGCAGGTATTCGCCGAAGGGCTCCAGTACAGGGAAGATGATGCGTCCGCTTGACGACAGGGCTGTATAGCCCTCCACATAGTCAAACTTGCCGTCGGGCGACGGGTTGTTGCGGCTGTCCAAGCGGTCAAGGTTCATCACGCGAAGCAGTTGCTTGCCTTTGATCGTACTCTCAGGCAGATACTGCAATTCCGTACCTACCGAGTCGTTGCGGTACATGATGTACAATTCGAACTTCTCATTCGTCATGCTTGTTACGCCTAACGAATACACGTTCTTCATCATCAGGTCCCACGTACCACGCCCCTTGTGCTTTGGGGCGTTGTTGCTGCCCTTCAGCATCTTCAGCACCAGTGCCGGTGCTTTTTGACCTGTCTGCGTGGAGTCAGCACCAATCTTGTCAGTACTGAACTCACCTACCTGATACACCTTGCCTGCGTACGTATATTCGTAGGCTACGGCAAGCACTTCGTCTTGGTTAAGACTGCTTTTGAGGGATATATATCCGAGTGCGCTGTTCAGCGTATATTCCGAGCTACTCAGCAGACGGGCTGATTCCAACTTCTCATAATCCTCGCCGCCTATGAGGTCGGGGTAGGCGGATTGCAGCACGGATGTCATCTGCTGTATGTCGCGGATGTTGGCAATGTTCAGTATGGCGTCATACTCGCCGTTGGCTTTGTTCGTAGGTACGCTATAGCCGGGCGTGGTTAGCCACTGTTGCGAATTGGAGCTGTTCAGGCTGATATGTTGTGCGTCGTTCTCACCTAAGTCGCTCAGCGCAAGTATGTTACGCGCCTGATCATACGTGCCGCGCTTGTTGGTTATCCACACCTCTATGCGGTTGATTGTTACGCCGCTGGCTATGTACGGCAACGATTGCATAGCCGTTTCGTATTGGTCGCGGAAGAAGTAACCGAGGAAGAAGTGGCGGTTCTCGTCGTAGTTCTCAATGCCTATTTCAAACTTCGTCATCTGTGCGCCGCCTTCGCTGCTCACACTTTGGCTCTGCGAGTTCTGCTGCGATACGAGACCTTGTATCTTCAGTTTGCCGAACTGCAAACCTACCTTTACACCGAACAACGCCTGCGTACCCCGTATAAGGCTGCTGTTCAGATCCATTGTCACGTTACCTGCTTCGATCGACTGAATGATATCATCCTCCTTGCCCTTGTAGCCTAATTTCAGGTTCTGATGGTCAAAACTGAACGATGCCTCGGTGTTATAATTCATGCTGAAATTCAGCTTGTCGCCCACCTTGCCGTTCACGGAGGCTTGTATCTTCTCGTCGAAGTCGAAGATGTTGTTGTTACGCGAGCGCTCGCTGAGTGAAGGGTTGTCAATATACTGATGTTTGAAGCCGAACAGCAGTTCTGCACTACCTTGCATCTTCAGTTGTACACCGCCCGGACCAAAGATCTTGTCTGCGGGTCCGATATTAAATTTCATATCGGTTATGTCGAACTTCCGCTCGTTGCTGTGCTCTACTTCGCTGATTTTCTGTTTCCAGTAGCGGTTCATCTGCTCGCGTTCGCTGTAACGCAGATACTCGTCTTGGTTTAACAGATATGGGGTAGCTACATCCACATCGCCGATTTTCGTATGGATGATGTAGTAACCGTTTTCGGGGTTGAACTCTACCTCCGTGCTCTGCGTCTCGGCAAACTGCATTGTGCCTTGTATGGCAGTATCCTGCTCAGCCGTGGGCAGCGTGGGGTCTACAGGCTCATCATCTGTGCCCGTGCCGGCCGCACTGCTTGGGGTACTGCTACCGCTATTGCCGGTGTTCTGCTGACTGCTGTTGCGTGTACTATTGGTGTCGCGCGTGCTGTTTGTGTCGCGCGAACGCCTGTTATCCTTGTCGCTCTTGGTTTTGGATGATTGTGTTGTCTTGTTCTTCGAACTTGACGGAGCAAGCCAGTCAGGCAACTGTGCCCAACCTGCGTTACTCATCAGCAGAGCTATCGAGAGGAAAAGTATATATAGATAAGTATTCTTCAATTTTGCCCGGTACTCGCCATTATAGAGGCGAGATTCTTTTTTCTAATTGTACAATCTTTAGCGCCTTATAATAGTTTCAACGCCTGACGTATCACCGCCTCAACGGTTGCTTGCGGGTTCTGCGTCAGGATCTTGTCCACAGCCTTGCTGCTGGCTGCCGATGCAAAACCTAACATCGTCAGGGCGCTTACGGCTTCGGTCTTTACTTCGGAATCCACGTCTGCCGGTGCTTCGTCAAACAGCATCGTGCCTGCCTCTGTGCCCAGGTCAATCTTCAGCACCTTGTCTTTCAGGTCCACAATCAGGCGCTGGGCGGTCTTCGGACCAAAGCCTTTGATTGCGCTCAATGCCTTCACATTGCCCGTGGCGATAATCTGCCGTATATCCGCTGCCGAATAGGCAGACATTATCAGCCGTGCCGTGTTGCCGCCTATGCCGCTCACGGTCATCATCATCTCGAATAATGCCCGCTCGCCTTTGGTGGGAAAGCCATACAAGTCATGCGTATCTTCGCGAATGATCTCAGTGCAGTACAAGCGGCAAGGTTGCCCTGCCGTATTGCCGTTGCGCTCTTTTCCGGATAGTTGCGTGAATGTCGTTAGGGCTATATTGACGGCGTAGCCTACGCCGCCCGCTTCGAGTACTGCTATCGTCGGACTCAATTCCGACAACTCACCGTAGATGTATTCTATCATAGTTTATTACTTGCAAATAGCCGTTAGTCTGTTACTCGTTTCTTTTGCCTGTACGCGCCAAGTTTTGATAGACTCTCCCGCACGCACGCACAAAAAGCCCACAAAGTTACAAAAAATTATTGACATTTGCAAGTTTTAGGACAAAAAAGTGCATTATATACCTCAAAATGGAATGTCTGCTTACTCTGTCGCTCCGTTGACACGCAGGTACGCCAATGCGAAAAGGGTAGAAATGCCCTTATTTTTTAACATATTTTAATTTTGCGCCAGACTTTATCGGGGTTGCATCGGGGTTGCATCGAGGGAATGTCTGGGGGGGGGCGGGGGGAAATCCGGGCAAAATCGGGCTTACATCGCCTTAAGTAGGTGCAAAATCGGCTTAAGTCGTGGCTAAAATCGGCTTAAGTAGGGGTTAATCGCAGACCTTAGCCACTTGGTTCAAGATAGGAGTGACAGAGGGCGCATGACCTACAGCCTCAATCATCCATTGTTTGGGCGTCAGGCGGCCTAAACTGTAGATACGGGCATATTCAGCCGCAAACTCCTGCTGCGTAGTGCATTGCGCCAGATGCTCTTCAATCTGGTATTGCACGATATGCCCCAAGGGGTAGTTAGGCAGGTACATGGGGGCATTCACCATGTGGCTGTATACTGCCAATAGTACGCAGTCATGTTCGCCCAGTACGGGTTCGTAGTAGGCGTTCCACACCTCTTTGGCAATCTGCAAGGTCGCTTCGCAAAGTTGTTTGGCAGACGCCTTCGGGTGGGCGTATATCCATTCCCACATAGCCATATCTACCAGACTGACCCCCATGATCTCGTACATTGACCAGAACTGATCCAATACCGTGTCATCGCTCAAGCCAGCCTGCTGCCTGCCTGCCAATGTCTGCCTGCTGCCGGATACGGACCGGGGTAGCAATTGCAGGTCACGCTGCTGCCAGATGAACGCGCTGGCTTCCGTATATGCCGAATTGGGAATGCCGGATAACATGTAGTAATCGGTATAGTACATATTCAGCACCTCTTCTACGCAATGCCCGAACTCATGTACGGCAATATTATACCCCTTGTAATCCATGCCTGTGCCGGCAATGCGTGTACGCAGCCGTGCCGGTTCGCGCGTGCCAACGCAAGGCCACGCGTGCCCGGAGCCACGCGCCGGCTCTACCACAATATGTGCGGCAATATTCTTCGCATCCTCGGGACTGAAACCCATTGTTGTCAGCAACCGAGGCATGTCGGCGGCAAACGCATCGGCATTCGGGTACAACGTGCGTGACAGGCTGGTCAGTTCATC
>JAFSPC010000098.1 GCA_017443075.1 Paludibacteraceae bacterium | reverse complement strand
TAGGTATATACGCCTTCCTCCAAGGCTACAGGTTCGCCATCAATCGAAAGCGCTTGCAGCTCGGTAGAGGTGAAAGGTTCGATAGTGAAATCCAGCGTATAGACGGCAGTCGAGTCGCCATTCTCGGCATAGACTGTGATAGCAAATGCCTTGTCACCGGTCTGACCGAGCGTAACCACCTGTGCCTCGTTAGCCAAGGTGTAACCAATCTCGGGCACTTGGCTGCCGGCAGGCAGCGTGATAGGATAAGCATATACAGCGGGGTCGAAGTTAGCCAATGCCTCGCCATTCAACAGAATGGCAGCCAAGCGAGTGTCGGCTGAGAGGATACGGTTGAAGCGGACGGTATAGATGGCTTGCTCGCCATCAGCAGAAACGACGAAACGGACAGTCTCACCCTCGGTAAGCATATTCACCGTTTGATCATCTTCGGCAAGATAGGACGCCACGGGCATTGCGCCTGTATAATCAATCGTATAATCCAACTGACCGGGTTGGTAGCCTTCCATCAGTTTGCCATCCAGCAAAATAGCATTGAGTTGCACGGAAGCCTTCGGCTTGAGCATAAGATTGATGATGTATGTATTGCCTTCACCGCCGCCCTCGGGGCTAACGATAATGGTAGCTACACCATCGCGCACGGGGGTAAGGATAGTAACCTGCTGGTTGCCATCTTTCTCCACTGTGATCTCCGGCGCCTTGTCGCCCTCAAACATGTAGGTATATTCCAACTCCTTAGGGTCAAAGCCCGGCAAGGGCTGACCATCGACATAGATCATCTTCGGGAACGCGGACTCCGACTTGCTGATAATGAACAGAATCACATATTCGCGCACCGAGCCATCCTCAGCCGTTACACGTATCGTACGCTGATTACCTTGATTGATCAAGCGTGCTGTAGCACTTGTAGCACCCAAATCCCACGTGATAGCAGGAATCTTGCTCACGCCGACCGGCAGCGAGTCGATATAGTTGAGTGTATCCTTGTCAAAGCCCGACAAAGGTTCGCCATCCAGATAAATCATGTTCAGGTGATTGACCGACTCCTTATACACGCGGAACTGCAGCGTATAGACGGCCGTAGCCCCTGACTGCGCACGTACGGTAATCTTCGTATCACCATTCACTCCACCATAACGCGGTGTAACGGTCTGCGTCTCATCGTGCTTATCCCAGGTGATGACAGGCAGTTCGTCCGTACCCTTAGGCAGAATGATCTGATAGGTATATACATCCTTGCTGAAGCCCTCTACCAGTTTGCCGTCCACATAGATGGCATCCAGTGTAACATCGGCGGCCAGCTCGAGCGAGAAGGTAATCTTGTAGATAGTAGTATTGCCATTGCCGGCAACAACAGTGATACGCGTTGTGCCGTTCAGTCCGCCATAGTTGATGGTGACAGTCTCGTACTCATCACCTTTCTCCCACGTTATCTCCGGCAGTTCGGTTGTGCCGGGGGTAAGTTGATAGGTATACGTTGTGGTGTTCGGATTGAAGCCCTCCAATGCCACGCCGCCTACATAAATCATATTCAGGTGCGAAGCTTCGGACTTCTCGGTCGAGCAGATGATTCTGTACGTAGTCTGCGCGCCGCTGGCAGCCGTAACGAGGATGGTGGTCGTACCATCCACCCCACCCTCGGTGACCTCCACCGTTTGGTAGGCATCCCCCTTGACATAGGTAATCTTGGGTAATACGGTTGTACCCATCGGCAAGGTAACATAATAAGTCGTCTTGTTCGGGCTGAAGCCAAGGTCAACACCCTCCATCTGCAAATCTTTGAGTTTACTATTGGTAGATGCCGTGATGGCAAAGGTCAAACGATATACTTTGGCAATAGCATTTCCGGGGGTAGTAACACTAATCTTATACGTGCCGCCATCGATCTTATCGGGCGCCTCATACGTAATCGTTTGCGCTCCGGCAGGATAGTTGGATACAGCCTCGACCTTCGGCATTGTGGTTGTGCCCAAAGGCAGTTCGACGCGGTACGATGTAAGCGAGGGGGTGAAGTCGGCAATCTCTTCGCCGTTCACCTTGATGCCGGCGAGGGTATTATCTGCCAACTGAGCTATGGAGAAGTTCAGGGTATAGGTTTTCTTGGTCTTGCCATCGGCTGCTGTGACAACGATGGTAGCTTTGCCCGTAGGCGATGTGGCCTGCGTGATAGCAACCGTCTGCTTATCCTCAGCCTGCACCACGCTTACTACCGGTGCTGCCGTCGTGCCATAAGGCAGAGATACATCGTACTGGCCCAACTGCGGATTGAAGTTGCTGATAGGTTCACCGTTCACAAGGATAGATGCCAGCGTAGCATTCTCCGAAGCAGCCTGCACCATCTTAATCTTGTAGGTTGTGGTTGACTTGCCGTCACCGGACTTAACGGTAATAACCGTAGGAGCGCCATCCACCTTGCCATAGTTGATGGTAATCTCGCTGCCTGACAGCTTACGTCCCGGGATGTTTACTTTCGTACCTGCCATATTGGTGATTGATCCTGCACCTCGCATAGCATAGATTTCCGGCACATCGGTTGTATGACCTACGGAATATACCTGCTCCTCTGTTGAGTTAGGATCAAAACCATTCCAAAGTTTACCACCGATATACAACTGCTGAATCTTTGAGGAATAGATAAGTTCTATATCATCGGCGATAATGGCATTACCCTCATTAATATTGGCACTTGCGCGGAAGTTAGGGTAACCAGATGAAGAGATGATGACGTTGCACATCTCAGGTATCTCATCGTTAAAATAATAGATTGGCACCTTGATTTGCGTCCAGTTGGAATAGGCCTTCTTTTCAAAAAAGAAACCTTCCGCCACCTGGGTCGCCAGCGTTGGTGTACCGCACTTATTTTTATCAAGTGCCTGACGGATATCGGACTCTTCATTAGTATGGGTACTTCCTGTGTTGGTACAATTATTATTTCCATTAGCTTTGTAACTTGTTCCAGCTGAATTTCCAATCCACGAATAAAATAGAATACTATAGTTCTCCGACGCAGTTTGATTTCCTGTACGCTTTATCCAAACATATATTGAGTCTGGACGGTAAGTTAAACTTATACCACCATCCGTACCACCTGTAGCATTATCTTTATCCATACCTTTGATATATTGCCACGGGTTACCCAGAGTAATGTATCCAGGTGATACCTGACCTATTCCTAACGCACCGCAATAGGTATTAGCCACCTTGGCAGCGTATCCGCTTCGACCGGTCTCACGCGTTGTGAAATTGAAACTAAAACCAACTTGCTCGACGTTCGATCCATGCCAATACTTAGGCTGAATATTGCCGTCGAACTTTGCACCCGACCAGTCCTCAAACCCGGGATCCGGCAATTGTTGGGCATTCAAAGAAAGCGTACTCATCACGAGTACCGCCATCGCAAAAAATTGTGTAAAAAAATGTTTCATTTGTATTGTTTTGTTGATATCTATGCGTAGTTATTCAAATTACGGTGCAAAGGTACAACAATTATTTGACAAATACAATAGCACGCATTGTGAAAAGTAGCACTATTTTTAAGACAAGAGCACCGAAATGTGCTATTTCGGTGCTCATTGATATTCAGATTTTAAGATTGACCTTAAAATTCGTACCTATTCATGTAATGTCAAGTTAGCAGTCCTTCATGCCTTGCAATCGGCGTGCTAACCATTAGAATACCGTGAACTTGACATTCGCCGTACGTGTGCGGTCATCGTTCTCGCCGGTGACGATGGTAGCGATATACAATCCTGCAGGCAGGCTGACCTCTTCATCGCGCTTGGTCATACTTTCAACAGTGTGAACCGGCAGACCTTGCACGTTGGTAATTGTCAGGCGCGAGCCTATGAGTTTCTCAAGCAGGATACCCATAGCCTTGATGGTGACAGGCTGCCCGACAGGTGCCGGTGTCGGGTACGCAATGAGTTCGAGCGAATCGGTGCGCAGATCGAAGAACTCCTCGCAGGTGAATACCCATGAGCTGTCCGCCAGCTGAACCAATGCGCGGTATGAGCCATACAGGTCCTCGCCATCAGAGTAGTACTGCTTGGTGGCACCGGGGATGAGTTGGTCATCCTTGTACCACTGGTAACCGAAATATTCCTGCTTGAAGTTGTTGATAGCTATCACATCCGTCCACATGGAGACGATTGCCCCTCGCAGATTGACGCGGATACAGAAGTCATATACCTCGCTGCTGGAGAAGTCGTCGAACAACTGCAAGTGAGCACAATAGATACCCGGTTCGCATAGCTCGGGTATAACCACCGTGAACAGGCTGTCCTGACCGTGATTCTCAAGGTACGTCGTATCCAGTACGGACATAAAGTCACGCGAGTAATCCGGCACACGAGGAGCCACGGTATCAAAGATGAGAATGTACTTGGTCGGATGTCCCTTCAGCAGATTGTAGATGAAGTTCATTGTATCACCCGGGCAGTAACCGAAGGTATCGATTCGTACCGGCTCTTGCGGATCAAGGATGATACTATCCGTCATGATCAGATGCAAGGTAGTGATACTATCGCAACCGGTGATGAAGGACGGAACGGTATCTACATAATCACCACTCTCCCAAATAGTATCATTCTCGGTCGGCCAGAGATAGAACGGGGGCGGTACGCTATCCTCAATCTCAATATGAACGGTAGGATTGATCTCGATGTACATGGTGGTTATACTGTCGCACCCCGTACGTGAAGATACCAATGTATCGCTATACGTATCGGACTCGAAGTAAACCTTGCCATTCCATACAAACGAATCGCAAGCCTGCGTATCGGGAGCGATAACCAGATCATGGCGCAGCAAGCGCAGATCCATCGTTACGGTGGAGTCACAACCGACTGCCGACTGGAAGGTCTTGGTATAGATGCCATCCAGATACAGCGTGTCAATACCCGAGTAGTCATCACCCCAGATGATAGAGTCGCAATGGAGGGTATCCACTATATCCACCTGCTTGCTGCCATATACGATCAGATGCAGGTCAACCACACTATCACACCCTGTGACAGCCGAGGTGAGCACGTGCGGGTAGAAGCCCGTTTCGGTCAGCGTCAAGCCGTTCCACAGATAATCATCACAAGCCGTATCAGCTACAGCCGTATCAAGCGATTGCGTGA
This sequence comes from Paludibacteraceae bacterium, assembly GCA_017443075.1. GTDB lineage: Bacteria > Bacteroidota > Bacteroidia > Bacteroidales > Paludibacteraceae > Colicola. Next base: position 22,117 of record JAFSPC010000098.1, on the reverse strand, counting down.
TAGTCAGGTTGATTGTTAGCGTAGAGTCGCAGCCGGTAACCGTAGTCAGGTGCTGGATATAGGTGCCCGACTCGGTAAACGTCTCACCATTGATAGTGAACGCATCGCAACTCTCGCGGTCAATTGTTTCTTCACCTGCGGCACCGATCACGGCATGCAGGACAATCACGCTGTCGCAGCCGTTATGGGCGGTGAGCGTATCGTAATAGAAGCCGGACTGATAATACCATGTATCCGTATTCTGCCAGTAGAGGCTATCGCAGCTGGTCGTATCGATCACAAGCTGTGCCTTAGGCAGGATGTTCAGGCGCATCATAGATATGCTGTCGCAGCCATCAGCCAAGGTGTAGTGGCGATAGTAGGTACCGGTGGTAGCATAGGTCTGACCATCCCATACATACGCCTCGCAATCGGTAACGGCAAAGGCAACGGTATCGATACACAACGGCTCGGTGCACCACTGCAAGTGCAGGCGGATGATGCTATCGCACTGCGTGAGAGCCGACTGCAAGGTATCACAGTAGATGCCGGTATGCTGTACCGTACCGCCCCACGGCAGCGTGTAAGCGTAAGCCGGATCGCTGCAATCGGTTACCGTGTCGTAGAGGTCGGTATACTTAGGTTCGCCGATAATGAGCGTCATGGTAACTACACTATCGCAGCCGTTAGCCGCCGGGAAGATATGCGAATGTATCGTACTACGCGTATATACGCTATCTGCCCACGCATACTGCGTACAAGCCTCAGCCGTGAAGCTGCTATCCTTGCTACTGATAATCGTGAGGTTAAGCGTAACAATACTATCGCAACCATACATCGACTTGTAATCATGCGTGTAAGCACCTGTTGTATAGTAGGTGTCACCATCCCATACATACAAGTCGCGTGCCGTAGCAGTAAACGAGGTCTCGAAGCTCTCGCACAAGGTAAGCGTGAGTGTCACAACACTATCGCAACCTGATACACGCTCAAATACCTGCGTATAGATACCTGTCTCGGTGATAGTCTGCCCGTTCCACTCGTAAGGTCCGCACAGCTTATCGGTGATGCTGACAGCCGTATCGTGCGTGATAACCAATGACAAGGTCACTATCGAATCAACGCCGTACGCCGTCGGGAAGTTGCGGGTATAAGTACCCGACTCGTAGAACGTCTCGCTATCCCACGTATATGCATCGCAGGCGGTATCGGCAATCTGCGTAGCCGGCAGCGGTTCGGTGATAGTCAGGTGCAAGGTAACGATACTGTCGCAGGCATCGGTGGCGAAACGTTGCTCGTAGTCACCGGACGCATAATACGTCTGGCTACCCCACGTGTAACGCTCCTGTGCCGTCTCGCTGAACTCGCTGGCCGGATGCGTGGCGATATTCAGGTGCAACTTGGCTACACTGTCGCAGCCCGTGACAGGCGATGTAAAGGTTGCGGTGTACGAACCGATCTCAGTATATCGGCTGCCATTCCAGTCAATATAGTCACAAACCGTTGTGTCAAGCGCCTCACCCTGAACTGCAGAAGGCAGGGCAAGATGCATGGTAACCGTACTATCGCAACCGCTGACAGAGGTGTACTGCCAAACATAGTCACCTTCGGTATCATAGATGCGATTATCCCATACGTAGCTACCATTGCATCCTACAGCATCGAACTCATGGTTATATGTCGGGAAGATGCTCAGGTTGAGCGTTACCACGCTATCACAGCCGTTGATGTCTGTCAGCACCTTATTGTACGTGCCGGATTTCGTGTACGTTGTGCCCTCCCATACATAACTGTCACATGCCTGATCGGCTATCGTAACCGACTTCGGCTGAAGGATAGTCAGATGGTAATTGACGACTGAATCACACCCGTGCTCAGTCAGCAGATGCATCGTCGTATCCTTGCTGCTGAAGAACGAATGGCCATTAACCGTCAGCACACCACAAGCCGTGTCGTAATGCTCAACAGGTATAGCCTGATGATATACCACAAGATGCAGGGTATCGGCATTGTCGCAGGTATCGGTGTAGTTATATACATACGTACCGCTTTCTGTGTAATCAGCATTGTGCCATACATAGTTGTCGCAAACGGTATCTGCCACAGCAGTGTACTTCTTGTGTCCGATACCCAGATGCAGCGTACGTGTGGAGTCACGCTCGGTAGGCAGACCTACATCTATGCGATGCGTTTCGTCATAATCGCCCGACGCGGTATATGTCTGTCCTGACCACGGCCAGTCGTACGACTCACAAGCAATCTGAGTCTCTTCATCACTCTCTGAATTATTGATGATCAGGTTAAGCGTAACAACACTATCACAACCGCACACTGACGGTACAGTCTCTTGTGCTATAGTCGAGGCAGTATATGTCTCGCCGTTAGTCGCCCATGTATATGTATCCCAAGCCGTTACATACAGGGTCGAATCCTTGTCACGGTTGATGGTAATATGGAGCATCACAACCGAGTCGCACAAGAAATCCTGCTGTGCATCCTGGCTATAGAAATATGTCTGTCCATTGCGTGAATACGAGTTACACGATTGTATCGTATCGTAGATCGTATCCGGATGGTTGACAACAATATTCAGCGTTACTATCGAATCACAGCTATAGTCTTGAACCGCTATCTGCGAAGATGTGAACGTCTCTTCATTCCACGTAACGCTCCGGCAGCCCTCAAGGTTGTGCGATACCGCTACAGGCTTGACGAAGGTGATACGCTGATAGATGATACTGTCGCATCCGGTCAGCGCAGAGGTGGTCTTGTATCGAGCAACGGTACTCTCGGTATAATCGACACCATTCCACGTATAGTATGATGCGCATGTTACAATCTCGGGATTGGTAGGTCCGTCCACGGGAACGACGATACTATCCTGCATCGTCAGGAACAAGTAGCGCACGCGTTTGCATCCGTTGGAAGCGCCCCCGACTATCACTACGGAGTCAACAGTCGAGCCGAAATATGTCTTACCGGATATACCCCATGTGAAGCCATCTTCGTCAGCGCAGACGGGCCCTACGGTCGTGGTGTCACGCTCAGGCTTGCGTACGGTGAGGTTAAGCGTATATATCTTGTCGCACAAGCCACCCATCTGCGGAACGCTGTGTACATACGTACCGCTCTCGGTGTAATCCTGTTGCGTCTTATCCCAATAGTAGGATTCGCATACATCTTCGGTTATCGTTTCCGTCTCGCTGTACAATACCGTGAAGTGGCGGTGCAATACCGAGTCAGCACAAGTCAAGCCGTGCAACGGATAAACCTTGTCGTAATCACCAGTCTTGGTGATGTTCAGACCGTCCCAGTCATACGAGTTGCAAACTGTTGTATCTTCCAGCGTCTTTTCGTACGGCAGGTGCATGTACAAGGTCAGATTAGCCGATAGCGAGTCGCAGCCGAGAATAGTCTGCTCTTCATAATGGAAGGTCTCTACATACGTGTGGTCATCCAGTTTGTGTGCATTGTCTTGCGTTACCGCACGGTCGGCATTGAACCACAGGAACGTTTGATCCTGACATACATGCTCGGTCAAGGCACTATCTACGTCATAAACCTCGCCTACCGTAAGGTTGAGCAGGTGATATGTCTGATAGTCCGGGCACTCGGGATTAGGTACATACCAATCGTAGTAAGCATACTCACCCGGTTCGTTGGCAACGAAGTCCAAACCGTGCCACTGGATCTGCTCGCCCTGACAATGAATCTGATTTTCTGCATCCGGCTCGGTCACCGCCTTGACAGAGAAGTGCAGCACGTAGGTCGAGTCGCAGCCCGTGATAGACGAATGGGCATCGGTATAATCACCGGCTACGGTAAGCAATTGTCCGTGCCACAAATATGGCAACTCGCTCGGACAAGCAGCATACGTCTGCTCATCCCGGAACGACTTAACCACATGTATCGTAATGGTGAATGTCGAGTCGCAGCCGTTAACTGTCTTCGGATTGATTGAACGCACATTGTCACCCACCATGAGGTCGGAATATGTCTGCCCGCGCCATACGTACGGCAACTCGTCCTGGCAGACAGTCACATCAGGATCCACAACGTGGTAAGCCGGATGAACCGTCACGTCGCAGAAGTGTATTACATCGTACTGCGTGTTGGCAGGGGCATCGGTGAAGAGCGTATCGGAGTACAAACCGGACTCGGTATATGTGTACGAATGTCCGTTCACGCTCCATGTTACACTCTCGCAGCCTTGTTTTTGTACCGTATCACGCATTACCCAGTTCACATGGAAGTGGATGTGGTAGATACTATCGCATCCGGTTACCTGCGAGGTCCAACGGTCGTAGTAGTCACCGTTCGTACGCAGCAGCGTGTCAGCCTTATGGCCAACCCAGGCGTACGGCAGTGCCAACTCGGACACCTCAACATCCTCCTCGAAGTGATATGCCGGCTTTTGAGTAAGTATCAGAGTATGTATAATTGTGGTGCAACCGTTAGCGTCTGCAACCGAATCATAGTACGTACCCGGCTTGTCGTATGTATGTCCGTGCCACGTGTAGGATTCTCCCTCGCAGAACGAGTACATATCCTCGGGTGACGTATAGATTCGAGGAGTAACAGTTACATTGTATGTCACTACCGAGTCACAACCGGCGGCGTTGGTCAATGTCTCAGTGAACGAGGTATTGGCCATTGCTACGAATGTGCGGTTGCCGACAGTCGTCGGTTCATACTGACAAGCGGTGACGTTCACCGTACTTGCTGTCGGAGCACCTACAGTCAACTTGAGTACAACCGTGCTGTCGCAGCCGCAAGACGACGGCAATAGTACAGGATAGATACCTGATGCACTGTAATCCGTGCCTCGCCAGTTGTATGTTCCGCAAGAGTGTACGTACGTCGTGTCACTGTATGTCGGATTTACATTCAGGTGCAGCACATGTATTGCCACATCGTTCACACCATCGTTCTCCGTCACGCTGTACCAGCCTCCGGCAGTATAGTTGTTACCCTGCCAGGTATAGGTTGCACCCGCGCAGATAGCAGCCGTTGTCGTATCCCTCGGCAACTGCAGTTCGTGTACGTTAAGCGTGATGTGATAGATGCTGTCGCAACCTGCCACACTTACAAACTCGCGGTCATAAGTACCGGCTGCAGTATAGGTAAACTCATGTACCGTAAACGGCAACTGCGTGTTCAGTATATCGTAGGTCTCATTGAACTCGTAACTCGGGTTAATAGTCAGGTTCAGTACACATACTGAATCACAACCGTCAACCGTAGCCATCTCCTCGCGGTAGATACCCGAGTGGTTATACGTATTGCCGTTTACCGCCCATACATACTTGTTGCACTCGGTTACAACAATCGAGTCATAGTAGCGCTGACCAACCGTCAGGTTCAACTTCAGATATACGGAGTCGCAATCGCCTGCCGACTTGATGGTATCCAGCAGAGTTTGCGGTCCTACAGGCAGGTTGGTGTACGTCTTTCCGTTGAAGATCACCGGCTCGCCGTAGCAAACAGTCTGGCTGGTGCTCTTCTGTTCCGGCACTATTTGGTCAACTACGATACGGTAAACCTTATCGCAACCGTTATCTCCGCCGGGCTCAAACGCCTCGTACGTACCGGCTTTGCTTATCGATTGACCGTGCCAAGCATACGTTTCACCCGCGCAGAGCGTGTATTGCTCCTCGGATATCAAGTTCTCGGGATAAGCAGTCAGGTTAAGTTCATATACCTTGACGCACTCACCTTCGCAGAACAAGGTATCCAACTGATGCGTAGTGGCTGTCAAGCCTCGCATCAGCGTGTCAGGCGTTATACCGTCACAACCGATCACTACCCAATCAAACGTCTCACCGTAGCAGATAGTTGCGTTGGTTACACTCGGCATAACGGTATCCACGTGGAAGGTCAGGATCTTCTCTTCGCCCGTACAGTTGGCATTGGCTGGTGTTACATGGATCTTATATTCACCCTGTAACAGTTCTGCACCGAACGGCAATGTCCAATTGCCTGATGCGCCTATATCCATCTTGTCTGTCATCGGTACGATCACATCCGTACCCTTGAGTACTTGATAGTGGAAGACCGTAGCACGGTTATCCTCATTCGTGTAACTGAACTTAAACTCAGTTACAGGCTGGCAGATATGCGTTCCTTCCGGCGAGAGGGTCACTACAGGATTCTTGCGGATAACGAACGAAGCAGTCTTCGTCTGCTCGCAATCCGTTGCATCGTTCTTGACTACTACCTTCAAGTCGTATGTCTTGCCTGCCTCCAGGGCTGAAGGAGCAAGCAGATCAATGCTGATAGCACTGGTAGCATCTACCAGACCCGTTGCATTGCCGCTACGCAGCACAGTGGCCGAACCTTGCTGACGCAACTCCCATGCATACGATGTAGCACCTGTATGGGCAAACGTTGCGCCCATAGCGGCTGTGCCTTCGCATACTGCTGCAGCGTCAAGAGTGATATCACCCAGTGTAGGCAGCGGATTAACCTTGAACGTCGTACTTACCATCGCTCCCGTGCAGGTGTGTGACGAGCGCGGAGTGAGTTCTACGGTATAGGTCTCTGCGGCCAACGCACTCGTATTGATGGTGAACGTACGAGCAGGATTGAGCGTTACAGGCTGGTCTGCCAGCAGCACTGTTGTGCCTTGCTTCAGCGTGTATGTACAACTGCTGACATTGGCATCCGGACTATAGGTAACCGTCGTGGTCGCATCACCGAAGCATACATCGTTGATCGAGGTGATAGTCACTACAGGTATAGGCCATATTGCAAACGCTTTCTCTGCCGTATCACTCTCGCAATACGTTGACTTGGATACGAGTTGCAAGGTATATGGCGAATTTGCCGCAACCAGCGTCGATACATCTACGGATATCGTACCGCTGCCGGTGGTTGTGCCGGTTCCCTCAATGCTTGTACCCTTTACTGTGTAGTAATAGGTCGCTGCATTCGTGGTTGTGTACTCTGCCGTTGCTGTTGCCGTGCCTTCGCAAACGCTCTCCATCTTACTGATGGTCGCTCCCGGTTTGGCGCGAACAGTGAACGGCTGCAGGCTTGCCTCACTCCAGCAACCGGGCTCGGTCTGCGTCTTGAGTTCCATCTTGTACGCGCCGACAGGCAAGCTATGTACATCCACGGCATACGAGCCGCCACCGTACGGGGCTTGTATCGTTCCGTTACCGGCATAACCCGATACAGGCTGCTCTGTCGAAGCATTCAATATACGGAACGCGTACGCACGCGCGTCTGTGGACGCGGTATAAGTCACATTCAGATAGGCGTCACTGAAGCAAACATCGGTCGGCATAGCAGTGATGGCAGCCTCGGGCTGATTGTTGACCACGAGGTCGGTAAACTTCTCATCACCCACACACCCATGCTGCGAGGTCGGAGTAGCGAATATACGATACGTACCGTCTGTCCAGCCGGTGGTCGTCAGTGCTATAGTGCCGTTAGCGCTTATCTCCTGCTCGGCTACAACATTGGCTACAGGTGTCGGCAATAGTTTATCTACATGATACTTGATAGTCTTGGCATGACTCTGGGTGAACGCCACATTCACGCTGTTCACCTCGTTCTCGCATATTGCTGCCGGTGTCGTGAATGTAACTTCAGGTATCGGGTTGATGGTGAACGTAGCACTGCCGTCGCAGGTAGCATGGGTCACACTGTTCGTTGCCGATACGGTGATCGTGTACATACCTGCCTCCCATGTATCAGTTGTCAAGTCAAACGACTTGGCGACCGAAGTGGCGTTGCTGTTGGTCGTCGTGCCACTGCCTGTGGTTACCGTATTGCCGTTACCATCCTTTACAACGTACGAATACGTGTCGGCATACGTGGTGTTGATGGTGATGGCAACAGGAGTCTCACCCTTGCAGATGCTGTCTATATGATTAATCGTTATACTGGTCGGGTTATATATCGTAATCCACAAGCCGGGGATAGTGTACCCGCAACCATCAACCGTGGCTACGGATGCCGATATCAGATACCTGCCGGGGGTAACACCCGTAAAGTCTATCGTGAACGAACCGTCATCCTGACCTGTTACAGCCTTCAGCGAATCGGACGGGATAGTGCCACTGATAACATATTTGTCAGGGCCAAAACTACCGCCGTTCACTGTAGCCTCTGTCACGACATTCCAATTACCGGAGGCAACAGTACCGTTCGTATTCTTGAACTTGAGCGACACATTACCTATCGGGTACGGGGCACTGATGCTTGACTCGGTAGATATCCACGTCCACGTTGGCCATGGGTGGATGGTGAAGTTCCTCTCTCCCGTATCGCTCGCGCAGCCGTTTTCTGACTTCACGATCAGGCGCAACGTATGCTCGCCTGACGGCACATCGATTATATTGGCATACAGCTCACCGCTCGTTTCATCGGTCACGCTGCCTGTACCATGCTTATCTGTGCCTTTGATCCAATATTCGTATGTCGAACCGTAGGTATGACTAAACTCAATTTTCTCCGTCGTGCCTTTTCCTTGACATACGTCCGGCACAACTACTGTCGGCAAGGTCGGTTTCGGATATACCGAGAACGAAGCAACCACACTATCACTCTCGCAATGGGCATCGTTGCGCACCTTCAGCACGGCCTTGTAGTCACCAGCCATGAGGGGAGAGCCCCACAGATAGTATGACTTGTGAATCGTGCCGGTGCCCGATGTGGGAAGCCCAAAGTTACCATCATGACCGTGTGACGACTTGAAGTCTGCAGACCACACATTCAAGTCATACCTTGCAGCATCTGCCGACACCTCATATACAAAGTCGTACCCGACCGTGTTATCGTATGTCAGACAACGGCTGTCAATCGAGAACGAAATAATCTCGGGCTTGTTGTTGACCTTGAGCGTCGTGGTAGCAGCCGTCGTGGTAGCACAAGCGTTCTTGGCGGTAACGTTCAGCGTAAAGTTGCCATCTTTCTGTACATCCTTAGGCCAGGTGATGGTCACCACGCCTCCCGCAGGAACAGTCTGATCCGTTGCTGCGAACGTCGGCGCACCGCTACCACTCAGCCAGTAGCTATAGGTATCGGCGTGCTTGGTGGTGAACGTGAATACCGCATCGGCATTCTTCTCGCATAGCGTCACTGCCGTTTCGTCTGCACTGATGGTCGGCAGCGGGTTGATCGTAAAGGACCTCACTTGGTCATCGCCCTGACTGCCACAACCGTTAGCCTTGGCTATCAACTCGATGGTATATTCACCGGGTTTCCAACTTGACGGATTGATTGTGAATGAGCCGTTGGCAGCCATGCCGGTCTTCTCGCCGGAATCGATGGTTGTTGTGCCGCTCTTAACGATATAGTCGAATGCTGTAGCGGCAGTCAGAGCAGTATAGTTGATGGTCACTGAACCGGTGCCCTCGCAGAAATCATCTACGGCGCTAAGCTTGATCGACGGCACAGTGTTGATTGTTATCGTTGCCGTCTTGGGCGTTGCAATAGTACAGCCGTGCTCCGACTGGGCAGTCACGGTCAGTGTGTACGAGCCGGCAACAAGACCGGCGGTGTTCACCTCAATGTAACCGTTTGCCCCCATACTGCCGGTACCCGAACCGGTGCCCGGTGTCAAGGTATAGGTGTAACTATTCGCATTGGTCGATTCGTAGCGCACCATGACTGTCGCATCGCCTGCACAACATGCTGTATCCTTTAGCAGAGTAATCTCAGGCAGCGGATGAATGGTGAACTCGATCTCTACAGGGTCGCTCTCGCAGTTGGTAGTAACGTTTTCCACCCATACGCGCAGTTTGTGTGTACCTACGCTCAATGCGGATACATCCACATTCCTGTAGCAATAATCGCCATCGCTCAGCGTCGTGCCTGTCACGGTCGCATCATCCAGAGCCCAGTATTCCGAAGTTGCCTCACCGGGCTTCTTGTTGTAGGTGAAGATCATCGCTTTCTCGCCCTTACAAGGCTCGGTCGGGATCTTCAGGTTCGTAACCTTTGAGGGCTTGGGATGAATAGCGAATGTCGTAACCACAGCAGCACTATCGCAACCCAAGGATGACTCAGGACGAGCACGCAACGTGTACGTGCCTGCCGCCCAACCGCTCGTATTAACAGTGAAACTATACGGAGCAGCAACAGTCAGTGTCTGTTCTGCAATCTTGCCGTCAACGCTCCAGTAGATCTTTGCTGCATCTGCTGCCGTATAAGCTACGTTGAACGATTCGGCAGGGAAGCACTGCGCTGCAAGGTCGTTGATCTTCAGCCACGGACGGTTGTTCACTTTGAGGGCAGCAGTTGCGGCAACAGACGAACAACTTTGCGGTGCAGCGGACTTGACGGTTACGGTCAGCGTAAAGTCACCGTCCTTAAGGTCAGCCTTGGGCAAGGTTATCTTGATCTTCTGGTCAACCACTGGCTGATCCGTGGCAGTAAGTCCCAGAGCACCGGTTGTGTAGCTGTACGTGGAAGCATTGGCGGAAGTGGTCAACTCAAATACCGCATCTTCCCTGCCTTCACAAACCGTTACACTCTCATAACCCGACTTGACACTTACCGTCGGCAACGGATAGATAGTGAACGCCTTGACCTGATCGACACCTACACTCGGGCAACCGTTATCGCCCTGAGCAATGATTTCTACTTCATAATCCGTACCGGCGGCCAATGCTTCTAACGCTGCACCGGAAATGTCGAACGAACCGTCCACACCGGGCGTAAGGCCTGTCTTGGTTCCGCTCACGGAGGTATCTACTCCACCCTTGCGGACTATATAATCCAACTTGTTGGCGGTCAAGCCGGTATAGGCTACCGTGATGGCAGCACCTGTACCGGCACATGTGTTCGTCACACTGCTCAACGTTACTGCCGGTTTGGCCTTCAAGGTGATTGTGGCTGTCTTGGCTGCAGCCGTTACGCAATCATGGTCGGAGGTGGCGGTTACACTCAGCGTATAAACTTTCGTTGCCGCACCGCCGGTTGTCAGGCCGTCGATATCTACATTTATCTTTCCGTCAGCCACTGTGGCGGTCGCTACAGTCTTCACTACTGTCTCACCATCCAAAACCTGATAACTGAACGTCGAGGCGTTCGTTGCGGTATAAGGCACTTTTACAACCGATTCGCCCTCGCAAGGAGTGGTAGCATCCAAAGTTTTGATTACCGGCAACGGATAAATCTTGAAGTCATTTTCTGCCTCAATTTCACAGGTTGCTGTATAAGCCTTGAATTTAAGGGTGTAGGTCTTCTCTTCGTCACCTACATTCAGCGAACTGATATCCAGCGTGAAACTTCCACTCGCTGCGGCAGTCGCCTCATCCGACCAATCAGTCACGCCGTCAATCTTGTACTTGTACTTCGTGGCAACAGTTGTCGTGTACTTAACTGTCGTACTTGCCGCATCGTCACATTGGTCTGCAATGTCCGTAACCTCTGCCGTAGGCATCGGGTTCACCTTAATTGTCACGGTATCGTTCTCGCTCGTGCAGTTCTTATCAGAAAGAGCTGTTGCATACAGGATATAATCGCCGACCGGCAAATCAACTATCTTCTCCTCAATATCAAACGATTCGCCAAACGATGTTATCTTTCCGCTGGTAATATCCGAACCACCGCCCGCTGGCTTGAGGTGATAGGTGAACTCTTTCACATTATACTTACGCTCGTAAGGCACAGTCAGTTTGGTGCGTGAACCGTAACAGAATGCGTCATTGTTTTTCAGATTGATATCCGGCTGCGGATGAACAGTGAAGCCCACTGTTGCATACGCCTCAAAGCAGCCATGAGCAGTCTTCGGAGTGACTGTTACCGTATAAACGCCTGTCGAAAGTGTATCCAACTGATCGAGTGTAATCTTGCCGCCGGCAGCTGAAGCCAAAATCTTTTTCTCACTAACCCAAGGCGTCGTACCTTTCGTTAAGGAATAGATGATTGTATCATTGCCCGTTACACTGGTCGTGAATGTCAACTCACACGAAGTCGACTCATTCTCACATACAGTCTCGTTCGAGATATTAAGATTCGTGATCGTCGGCAGCGGATTGACTGTAAATGTCATCGTATCTTTAGCACCATCTCCACAGCCATATTCGTTCGTAGCGTTGATAACTAACTTATACTCACCGGCTTCCAACAATGGAACAATAATCGTTCCCGTAGCCTTTGCCGTGCTATCAACAGCCAGACTGAACTTCTCCGTGCTTCCCTGCAACACTTTGTAGCGATACGTATCTGCATACTCCGTTGAGTAAGGTGCACGAATATGCTCGCCCGCACATACACTGTCAATATGCCCGAGAGCGACAGTTGCCGGATTATACATCTTGAATGACACCTCACCGCCTGCGGGATTCAGCACCTCGCAGTTCATCGGGGCGGCAGATTTAACTCCGGTTATCTTCACCTCGTAGTTACCCGGCTCTGTCAGTTGGGCTTTGGGGATAGACAGAGCTGTACCTACTGCGGCATAGTCGTGCGGGATAACAGTACCGTTGGGCTGCTTGAGTTGCCATTTGATCTGGGCAGCATTTTTGTTGGTGTACACCACCTGCAGATTGTCCGACTCATCAAATGGTGCGCAGGCACTCAGCTCGCTTGTTGTTGAGGTGATGGTAGCCGTTGGCATCGGATAAACCTTGAATGTTGCAGTAGCGGTGTCACTCACGCAAGTGGCAGAGTTGGCAACGAGTTTCAGGGTATAGGTCTTCTCATCATCACCCACATTCAGCATACTTATATCCAGCGATATAGTGTGTTCCCCGTCGGTTGTAGCCACCGGCGTAGCCAACAAACTTGTCGCACCGGCAATGTAATAATTGTAGGTGGCGGCATCTGCTGTCGTAAACTTCAGCGTTGTAGCAGCCTCGTTGTCACATTGGCTATCTACAGAACTTATCGTAGCAGTCGGTTGCTTATAAATCTGGAATGTTTTGGTTACCTCCACGCCATCACAGCCGAGAGCGGACACGGCGTGTGCACGTAAGGTATATGTTCCGTCCGTCCAACCGGTGGTCGGGATGCTGAACGTGTAGGGTGAAGACCCGGGCACAACCACTGTCTGGTCAGTTGTAACCTTGCCGTCCACCGTCCAAATTATCTTGGCTGCATCCGTTGGCGTATAAGCAATCTCAAACGCAACAACAGGATAGCACTGTGCTGCTATATCGCTGATGTTCAGCGAAGGCTGATTCTTTATTACCACCGGCACCTCGTCCACAACGCTTTCGCACGTTGAATCATTAAATGCTTGCAGCAGCAGTTTGTACTTACCATCCGGCAGACTATTCATGCCGGCGATATCAAATGATGTTTGTGTCGTGCGACGCAAGCCGGCTTGTTTGCGCGTAGCATCGTAGGCAGAGTCAGGTTTCAGCCAATAGTACAACGAATCGGCATACGAAGCCGTATAGTTGACCGTCCATGTAGCATCTGTTGCCTCACATAGCGAGTCTTTGCGGTTGGTGACATTTACCAACGGCTTATAGCAAACATGCAAACGGAGCACATGAATAGAGTCAGGATAAGGATACACTTTCGAAGCCAGCGTATCGCGAAGTTCGAAATCTCCGGCTACATCCGTGTTATAGAACGTGGCTGCCGAACCGCCACCATCCACACTGAAGATCATGTCATCCGTCTTCAGGTTCATTCTGCTCATCTTGTGCCCTGTTGCAAGCAAATGCCCCTTGTCTTTCCAGCCGTTGAAAGGCTCACCTTGACAGACGGTGTCATACTCGGTAGGCATAATGATGTTCTGCGTGATGTGCAACTTGAGGTAGAACATTGAGTCACACCCATGTGTACTGGTCTTGTAGGCAAGTGAGTCAAAGATCTCTGTTACTTCAGGATTATCCGCATTAGTCCATTTATGCAACGGATTAGTGGCATCTTTGCCATAGACGATAGCTGCTTTTCTGCCAAACAGGTCTGTACCAGCATCCCCATTAGCAGGGTTACCATGCTTGTAACGCAAGTCATACTCCCCACGATTCGACAAACCGAATGCGTGCAACGAACTATGGATCCACTCATAACGCAATGTCTTGGCGGTAACCCAAGTCTCCAATGTATCGTAATATACAGGGTGCACACGCAGCGACACTTTTACCGAGTCCGTGTCACGGATACCATTGATCGGTGAATGATGATATACAAAGAACCGCACGATATGTGTCGTATCTGCCTCGCCTACCGTCTTTCCGTACATGTGCGAGGCAATCTTATTCGTACTCGTTGCGCCCTCGCCCAAGTACCAACGCACACTATCATGTGGATAATCGACCTCCGCCTTGAAATCCACGCCCGGGTGACGGTTGCAGTATTCGAGAATAGAATTGTGCTCCACCTCAACATCGTCCACCCACACTACAGGTGCTATTGGCGCAAGGTTGAATACCGTTGCATTGGCTTCAGATGTTGCGCTTTCCGCTGTACTATAGCGAGTTGCGACAAACTTTCCAGTAGCATTCTCAAGGATATTCAATCCGCCCTTTAGTGAAAGACGTGCATGGGAATAATGATGAGTATAGCCCTCAAAAGTCTGAGTAATAGGAACAAACTGCCCGCTTATATTCTGGGCAACACCATCACTATTTGTCAACCGCATCCCTGCTACTGCATCATCACGAACGATTACATCAGCGTAATGCAAATCAAGAGGATCCTCCCAGCAATAAATCTGCGCTTGCTGAACGCCTCTATTCACATCCACAAGCAATGCACTTGAAGGCTCACTATAGGTGTATTCTGATTCTGTATCATCTGCCACCGTTAGAGCTGTAGGCAAATATGAAAAAACCGTAACGGGTTGCGATGTTTCAATTATTTTCGGAGATTCACCATATCGCAAACTGATAAGTTTAGTACCCGTATATGCAGTAGTCTGACCCGCCGAAAGGGTTGTGAGCAAAGAACCATCAACATATACCTTGGTGTCATCATATATAGCACTTACTATCACATGAGTAGCAAATTCCTGAACCATCGACCACGCGCCGGTGGGAATGCCATGCATAGGAGTTGCAATGAATCGTTTACCCCATGCTGAAATCGGAATCGCCTGCTCTACTACATGATCGCCGTTAGGCACACCTACCGCCGGAATATATGCTTTTACACCACCATTGAACAAAGCGAAATTTTTGTTTGCCTTAACCGTTGTTCCCGACAAGTAAGAATTTGCTGTCTTACGTTTTCCTAATACTTGATAAACCTGACCTTTATTTAGCGTGAATGTCACCTCCTCATCCGCTGAAAATGTAGCAGTTTTGTTCGGCTTGAGTGCCATCGCATTGCTGAACTTAACAACCACTTGCGTACCATCTTCTATTGCCAATACTGCAAATTCTGTATTCTCCATATCACGAGAGAATGTTTGCACGACGTATTCAGTACCCAAAGCACTGGATGCGATTACAGGGGTAACATCGTTAGAAAGACCACCTGTTGAATAGTAGTTACGCATATATACCGTTGCATCAACGGAAGTCTCAATATGCAAACCGGTAGTAGTAACCGTAGCCGAAGTCGTGTTATAAACCTTAGAACGCGACTCTTCAGGCACAACATATACGTAAGGCGTACCGGCTGCGAGTGTAGCACTCGGAACGAGTTCAGTCCCATCGGCACAAGTAATACGCGCCGTACCGGCTGCTGACGGGATGACGACAACTTCCAATTGCAAAGCATCATCGGAAGCATCACTGCCGAAGTTATACATATACGTCAGCCAAAAGTCCTTACCAAACGACGGTATCATCTCCGGCACGGAAGATGTAGCAGCCTGAACGGGTTGAGGCAGCGCACATAGCACACCCGCCATCAGCAGCAACGCTGTCGACAATACGGTTAATACTCCTTTCACCTTCATTCTCAATGATTGCAAACGATTCATATCTCGTAGTGTTTATATCTTTTGATAACGGTTTCCTTTTGATAATGTTTGTTTTACGCACGCAAACACGCTCAACGCGCATGCACACGCATACAATTAACCTACAAAACTACAAAAAAAAAATGACTTATGCAAATTTTTGCAACAAAATTTCCTCTTATAGCAATAATTGCTATTTGTATCTTAAAAACCGCACACTCTGTCTATCGCATTTTTACACCATTTTCAACCAACACATCAGTATTATATACTATGTATATAATACCAACCAAATACCCACCAAAATTTTAGTGCGTGATTAGTACGTGATAAGTACGTGGTTAGCGGGTGGTTAGTCTGGGATAAGCACGTCATTTTCGGTCCGTTTTCGGGTTATTTAGCGTCTGTTGTTACCCCGGCGAACATCTGTTCGGCAATCTACGCAATAACTGCACGCAAAAAGGGCGCTGCGCCTGTACCGACGCAACGCCCTTTTATACTCACCTGACTACTGTCTCATTCGTCTATCCCGCCTATCCACCTGTGCAGCCAGTGGAAGAACGTACGCTGCCACAAGATACCGTTCTGCGGCTTCAGCACCCAGTGGTTCTCGTCCGGGAAGATCAGCAGCTCTGCCGGCACACCGCGCATCTTTGCCGCGTCATACGCCGCCATAGCCTGATTAGCAAGAATGCGGTAATCTTTCTCGCCATGGATGCAGAGTATGGGCGTATCCCACTTATCTACAAACTTATGCGGACTATTGGCAAATGTGCGCTGGGCGGTCTTGTTGTCTTTCTCCCAATACGCACCACCCATATCCCAGTTCGCGAACCATTTCTCCTCTGTCTCAAGGTATTGCATCTCGAGGTTGAAGATGCCGTCATGCGCAATGAACGCCTTGAAGCGTTTGTCGTGATGACCGGCTATCCAATACACGCTATATCCGCCAAACGAGGCACCAACACAGCCCAAACGGTCCTTGTCCACATACGGGAGGTTAGCGCATGCCTCATCAATGGCGGTAAAATAATCTTTCATACATTGTCCGCCATAATCGCCGCTGATCTGCTCGTTCCAAGCCTTACCAAAGCCCGGCAAGCCACGCCGGTTGGGCGCAACAATCACATAATCATGCGCTGCCATGATACTAAAGTTCCAACGGAACGACCAGAACTGACTAACAGGACTCTGCGGACCACCCTCGCAATAGAGCAAGGTCGGGTACTTCTTGTTCGGGTCGAAATGGGGCGGCAGGATGATCCACGTCAGCATCTGCTTGCCATCGGTTGTCTTCTGCCAACGCGGCACCACGGTCGCGGGCGACAACTGGTCGTAGATATTCTTATTCTCCTGCGTCAGTTGCGGTAGTGCCTCGCCATACGTGGTATGCGGTTGCGCATAGATATCCCCTTGCCCGCCATAACTATCGGGTTCTTTTTGCAGGAATAGCTTGGTATCCAGCATATAAATCTCGTTCGCCTGAATCATCGAATGCCCCAGCGCATATACATTGCCATCCGTCACATCACCCAAACCGAGATCGCATTGACCTTCCGTCATTTTGCTAATATATCCGTTCAAATTGACGAGATACAGTTGCTCTGTAGCGTGCCAAACGGCATTGAACACCAGCAGGCTGTCATTCACCCAAGCAAACTGATCCACATTCGAGTCCAACGTCCGCGAAAGGAAACGTTTCTCGCCCGACTGAAGATTCATCACCATCAGCCGGTTCTCATCACTCTCATAGCCGTCACGTTCCATCGACTGCCAGGCTATCCATTCGCCGTTAGGCGAGAACAACGGATTAGTATCATAGCCGTCGTTTCCCTCTGTAATACAACAGGTTGCCCCCGTCTCCATGTCATAAAGGTAAATATGCGAATTTGTACTTACGGCATACTCCAAACCGGTCTTTTTGCGGCAAGTGTAGGCGATTGTCTTGTTATCCGGCGCCCACGCCAACTGCTCCGTACCGCCAAACGGCTTCATCGGGCTTTCGTATGCTGTACCTTCCAACAGATTGACGCTTTTGCCCAGTTTGGCAGACTTGATCCGTTCGCCTTCGCCGAAGTATTCTATCTGCAGGTCACAGACAAACGGTTGCGGGGCTGACTCGGTCCATTCGTCCCAATGCTTGTACATCAGGTCATCTACTACCCGACCGCTTGCCAACGGCAGGTCGGGGTATTTGTCGGCTGTCGTCGGAACAGTCTTCACCTGCTTAATCAGGATAACCTTGTCGCGCATCGGCGAGAGCAAGAATCCTTCAACATCCTCATTCTCTACGCTTTGCGCAGAATGATCTTTCAACGTCTTACTTTCAACCGGCACCTCTTCACCATCCCTGCGCAAATACAACTTACCACCTTTCAGGTACGCCAGACATCCGCTGTTGCCAAACCAGGCAGGCTCAGAGCCGACGAACTCATCGCAAACCTTCATTTCATCGAACGGATTGCAGATACGAATCCACGTTGTAGAACGGTTCTCTTCCACACTGTAGTAACTGACCGTATAAGCGAGTAAACCGGTTTCGATATCCGACTTGACGCTACCTATACGCCCCATTGCCCACAAGGCTTCGGGCGTCATACGATCACCCTTCAGAGTGATTTGCGGTTTGGTAATCGGTTGTTTGTCATCGGTTTGCTCTTTTACAGCACAACCGCTTAGCATACTAATCATAGCTGCCATAACAATAATCAATCTACTATATTTCATTGTTTTTCTATTTATTTCCTCATGCATCTGATAACCTTAGAAAAAGGTTTCTTAATATCCAAGAAGTTTCTTGGTATCCGAGTTTCCTGATAAACTATTTTCCTGACAGGCAAATCCCCCTACGATATCTCTCTATATTCAACCACAGCACTTTTGAATCTGGCGAGGTTATCGCGATAAACTTGCGTATAGGCGGTACTGAGTGTCGGGTCATCGTCCAGCACACTATTAGCAGCAGCCCTTGCCAGTTCGAGGATCTGCCCGTCGGTTGCCAGATTGGCTATCTTCAGGTCAAACGCCTGACCGGATTGCATTGTACCGTCCAACTCGCCGGGACCGCGCAGTTGCAGGTCAGCCTCAGCTATGCGGAAACCATCATTCGTCGCTACCATGATATCCATCCTCTTGCGTGTATCGGCAGACATCTGCGGCGGTGTGAGCAAGATACAATAACTCTGATCCGCACCACGCCCCACTCTACCTCGCAACTGATGCAACTGGCTTAGGCCAAAACGTTGGGCATCTTCAATAATCATCACCGACGCGTTCGGCACATTCACTCCAACCTCAATCACCGTAGTCGCCACAAGAATCTGCGTCTCACCACTCACAAACCGCTGCATCTGTAAGTCTTTGTCTGCTGACTTCATCTTGCCGTGAACCATTGATATGCGGAACTGAGGAAATGCCTCAACCAGAGAATTATAGCCATTTTCAAGGTCGGCGAGTTCCAGCTCTTCATTCTCCTGAATCAAGGGGTACACCACATAGATCTGCCTACCCTGTTCGACTTGCTTGGCAATGAACTCGTTGATTGATTTGCGGCGCATATTGGAGTAGTGATAGGTCTGCACAGGTTTTCTGCCGGGTGGCAGTTCATCAATCACAGACACCTGCAAATCGCCATACACGGTCATTGCCAATGTGCGGGGAATGGGCGTAGCAGTCATCACCAACACGTGCGGCGGACGAATATTCTTCGCCCATAGTTTGGCACGCTGTGCCACGCCAAAACGGTGCTGTTCATCCACAATCACCAATCCCACATTGGCAAACTGCACCGTATCCTCTATCAGCGCGTGCGTACCTATTAGCAGATCAACCTCACCCCGCTCCAAGGCAGGCAGCAGTTCAGCGCGTTGCTTCTTAGTGGTGGAACCTGTCAGCAGTTCAACGCGCACATCCGACCCTACGAGCAAAGCCTGCAAGGTCTGCAGATGTTGGTTGGCCAGAATCTCCGTAGGCGCCATGATACACGCCTGATAGCCGTTGTCGATCACCAGCAGCGCACACAACAACGCCACAAGCGTCTTGCCGGAGCCCACATCCCCCTGCAGCAGACGATTCATCTGCTTGCCGGACTTCATATCAGCATGAATCTCTTTGATGACACGCTTCTGCGCATTGGTCAGTGGGAAAGGCAACAGATTCTTGTAGAAATAGTTGAACCGCCTGCCGACAACGGACATCACAAAACCATCCGATTTCTGCCTGCGCGCTGAAGCACGGCTGAGGATAGACAACTGGTTGTAGAACAGTTCTTCAAACTTCAGCCTTTCTTTGGCTTTCTGCATCGTAGGCGTATCTTTCGGGAAATGGATCTGATGGATGGCCTCGGTGCGGTTCATCAGATGGTAGCGTTGAATGATATCCGCCTGCAAGGTCTCAGGCAGCCCCCTATCCACATACGGCATCAGTCCTGCCATGATAGTGCGTAGCACCTTGGAGTTCAAGCCACCATTCTTCATCCGTTCGGTGGTATTGTAATGCGGCTCCAAGCCACTGATCATCTGTGGCGTGACTTTGCTTAAGGGCGTCAGTTCGGGGTGAACGAAGTTGTATGTATGGTTGAACCTTGACGGTTTGCCAAACAGCAGATAGGGCACGCCTGTCTGCAGCTTCAGGTACTGGATACCACGAAACCAGACAAGCTCGATCTGACCATGTCCGTCACTGAACATCGCCGACATCCGCTGCGCCTTGCCTATGCCCATCGTGTGGAATTCAAGAATCTCACCTTTGATCTGAACGAACGTATCTTCGTCTTCAATCTCGTGGATGAAATAGAACCGCGAGCGGTCGATGTACTTGTAGGGATACACCTCCAACAGCTCGGCGGCTGTATCTACGCCCAGCTCTTTACGCAGAATGTCAGCTCTACGCGAGCCGACATTCTTGCAATATGTGATATCTTGATCTAACAAATTATTGTAAGCGGAAGCTTACCGGCACAGTATACTTTACGCGCACAGGCTTACCACGCTGCTGGCCGGCTTTCCATTTAGGCATGGATTTGATTACGCGCACGGCCTCTTTGTCAAGTGAAGCATCGCCACCGGAGCGAACGACCTCAACATCAACAATCGAACCATCCTTGTTTACCACGAACTGGCAAATCACACGACCTTGGATACCGTTCTCCTGCGCTATAACAGGATACTTCACATTCTCGCTCAGGTACTTGAACAAGGCTTGTTGGCCACCGGGAAACTCGGGCATTTTCTCAACCACCATGAAGATAACCTCTTCTTCCTCTTCCTCTACAGGCGTCTCAACCGGTGCGGCAATAACAACCTCTACCTCCTTGTCATCCTCGGTCTTGATTTCGATGTCTTCAACCTCTTTTTCGTCCTCAACAACGTTCAGCACCTCAACCTCTTGCACTTGTGGCGGTGGGGGCGGAGGGGTTACATCCTGTTGTGTTTGTTGAATCTCGACTTCTTCCTCGAAGCTCATGTCCATATCTGCAACTTCGTACTTGGCGACCTCTTTTTCAGTCCACTCAAGTGCAACATAGCAGATACTCAGCGTGAAAGCCAGACCTATGAGCACATAGGTTAGTTTCTTGTCTTCCAAACTGGCTTTGGGTGATTTTTTCAGTTGCATATAGATTTAATATTTATAATGTTAGCGTAGCGTGGTATCCGAAGCCCACCTTAGCAATTGTTCGCCTTGCGCGAGCCATTGGTTCGGTTAAGCACGAAATACGCTGCAAATATACGAAAAAAATCTGAAATATGCAAATTATTCTCGCAATTTTTGATATTTTTCATCATAATTCTGCATTTTTTACTCAAAATCGGGTGTTAGGCTGGCAGGAGAGGGAGATATTTTGCACGAATAATTTTTCTCGAACGGGGAGTTTGGATTAGGAGTGTTTTTTATACGACTAACGGTGTGGTTGAAGTGCAGATAGGAAAAGATGGAACGCGGAGAAGAATAACTTGGGAATTGGGCTAAGGTACATGTGCACGTGATGTGTACGTGATAAAATAAATATTTTTATAAAAAAAAGTCGAAAATCTTTGCAATTGTAATATTTTTTTCGTAACTTTGTGGGCTTTTTGTGTTGGCGCAATAGGACAAACAAGAATATTGTCACAAAAAGCAGGGGTACTATTACCCAAAAGAGTGGTTATACAAGATATACGAATAGAATAGATATGCTAAATTTTGCTCTAATTGGTGCTGCGGGATATATCGCGCCGCGGCATATCAAAGCCATCGCCGACACCGGCAACAATCTGATGGTGGCTTACGACAAGTTTGATTCGGTTGGCAGGTTGGATTCCTCGTTCCCAGACTGTTCGT
>JAFSPC010000097.1 GCA_017443075.1 Paludibacteraceae bacterium | reverse complement strand
CCGAGATACACTATCTTTTTTTTACTCATAGTAATTATTTTGCCTGATGTTAAGATAAAACAACAACTTGCAGAATGCTTTATTCTAAATTCGCTCCTAATCGATTGTCTGACTGTTCTAAATGCTCAGACGAACTGCAAATGTTCTCACCACAGCAACAACCCGTACCGGCCCTATCACCGGCTGCATCTCGCCAAACAGACGCCCACCGCCATTGCCTAATAGCATGCCTATCGCTTTTTCTGTCAACAAATCATATCGCTGCGCAGTAAGGCAAAGTATCAACGAAACTATCGAAGTTATTATATACGGCCTAACCAAGTGATTCGCTTCACTCTTCACCAATTGTGTCATCCCTTTAGGCCGGAAACAATAGCCCGAGAAGATGAAAAACAACGGCATATGAAAACTATAGATAGGGTTGACTATCACGTACGGTAAAAACGGACAAAAGTTTTAATTGCCAACTTAAACTTGTTTTAATTACCAACTTAAGCTCACTTTAATTACCAACTTAAATTACCAACTTAAGCATTCCCCTCATCACACTCCTCACCACAGCAGTAACCCGTGCCGGCACACATCCGTGCCGTTAAACGTCACGTTTATACCAATGTTCGCCAGCGACTGCACCACATTGCATCCCGTTGCATCCCATGGCACGCGCGCGCTCTCTGGGTGACGGCATTTGTCTTTCGCACAACCCTCCGCACACCAGTCGCAGTAACCGCCTATGAACGACACCGCTAACGGGTAACCGCGCACGAACAACTCCTTTTCCATATATAGCAACGCCTCATGCAACTCTTTCCCCACACGCCGATATGCCACCGCAATTCCATCCTGCTCTTTCCCTTCGCGTTGATATTCAGCCGCATCACCTGCCTGCTCAGTCTTCGCGCGCAACGGCTCTTTCCATACGTTTTTCACCACTGCCATGTTTGCATACTCGCTGATGATCCCCTGATAATCCATCTTTGGAGCCAATCCCGGGCACGTCCATTTCTCGCCATAGTTCTTGCAATAGAAGCACTTGAGCCGCACACGCTGCTCAAACACCAAGTCCGCATACCGAATCGGCACCAACTCCATCCCGGCATACTTGGCGTGCAATATCTCCCGTACTTCTTCTATCCTCATATCCTCAATTATCGTTTTCCAATCTCAGTCATCTGTCCTCTGACTTCTGGCATCTGACTTCTGTCTTCTGTCCTCTGTCTTCTGTCCTCTGACATCTGTCCTCTGTCTTCCGACCTCAGGCTAATCACTCCCCTCCCTATCGGGATCCCCACGACCAATGGAAGAGGGGTAAGCTTGAGGGCAGGGGCAGGGGGTGGGTCTTTTTATCATCTGCCTTCTGGAAAAGCGCAGCGGTCTGGATTTTCCGGATTTTCCAGAAACATCATTCATTTTGCATTATGCATTTTGCATTTGCCTTCCAGCCTGCAAAGTTACAAAAAATTTCTGACATTTGCAAATATTTTCCGCTTTTTCGTCAATTTCTTCCGTTTCCTCCCACATATCTGCTTTCTTTTATCCGATATGTTCACACTATTGCATCGAGTTAATTCGCATAGTCTCATAGGATATTCTTAGGTCATTCTTAGGTTATTCTTAGGATATTCATAGGCTATTCATAGGATATTTCTATGTTATTATCATACTTTCAACCCAAGAAGAGCTGTAGTGTACCTGTAGTGTACCTGTAGTGTACTAACAACTATTCGTCTTCCCCCGATTGGCGGCACGGTTTTTCTCCGGCATTGCCGCTGCGCGGTTATCAGCCTCTAAGGGCTTGTTTTCTCAAAACAACGCGGAAAACTGCACAATTTGAATATTTATCCCCACAAAAATTTGCATATTTCCGATTTTTTTAGTATCTTTGCATGTTTATTCTACGTACTATGGCTAAAATAACTTTCGAATCCCCCATCGAGGAGGCGCACGGTTCCTTCACACGCGACGGTTTCGTTGTCCGCCAAAAAACATTCCGCGCCCCCAACGGCAGAATCATCAAGCAAGGTCACCCCGAGGCATACATCATTCGACGTCCCAGAGACCTCAAGGCTACGCCGCCTACTCCCAACGAACTCTCCCAGCAGAACCGCTGGCGGGAGGCGTGCCATCGCACGGCACAGATCATCCAGGCCGCACAGCCTAACGGACCGACGGACCAACAGCTCTTCCATCGGCAGTTCAATAATATCCCCACTTATTACTCACCCGAGCAGGCGCGCGAACTCTACGATCAGTTCTACCAACGTTTCCTCGCCCAGCTTCCCGCTACACGACGCACGCACCCCGACGCCGAAGCGCCCATCGATCCCATTACCGGGCAACACAAACGCTACGCACAACTCCCGGCTTTCATACGCACAATCATTTACAACTCGCTCAAATCACAACCATAATCACCTTTTTGTCATGCCGACATGATAAAATTCGCACAAATCCGTACAAAAATCCCTTATTTGCCGCGAAAATTTGCATATCTGAAAAAATTGTCGTACCTTTGCACCCGCTTTCAAGCAAAGCAGTGTTCTAAACGCCACAAGCGCATACACAATGGTCCATTAGCTCAACTGAATAGAGTACCACACTACGGATGTGGGGGTTGCAGGTTTGAATCCTGCATGGATCACAAGAGATAAACAAAGAACGACGTTGCAGGGTTGCCTCACGGAGTTCTTTTTTTTTGATAAGAGAGATAACTCAGGCTCATAAGATAGAATGACTACACAAGAGGTACAAAATATCAAGCAACGCTTCGGCATCATTGGCGCTTCGCCGATGCTTGACAGAAACATTGAGATTGCAGCGCAAGTGGCTGTCACCGATCTGAGTGTGCTCATCACAGGCGAATCTGGCGTCGGAAAGGAGCATTTTCCCCAGATCATACACGCCTGCTCACCGCGCAAACACGCCAAATACTTCGCCGTCAACTGCGGAGCTATACCCGAGGGAACTATCGACAGCGAGCTTTTCGGGCATGTCAAAGGCGCCTACACCGACGCACGCAGCGAACGAAAGGGCTACTTCGAAGAGGCTGACGGAGGCACACTCTTCCTTGACGAGGTTGGCGAACTGCCTCTGCCGACACAAGCGCGACTGCTACGCGTGCTCGAGACCGGCGAGTTCATACGCATGGGCTCATCCGAGGTACAGAAAACATCCGTGCGCGTCGTAGCGGCTACCAACCTCGATATGAAACGTGCCATTGCAGAAGGACGTTTCCGCGAAGACCTCTATTACCGACTCAACGCCGTCGAGATTCACGTTCCACCACTGCGCGAACGAAAAGAGGATATACCCCTGCTATTCCGCAAGTTCACTTCCGACTTCACCAACCGTTACGGAATGCCGCGAATCCAACTCACCGATGAGGCTACCAAGTTGCTCAAGGAGTATTACTGGTACGGCAATGTCCGCCAACTCAAGAACGTTGCCGAACAGATATGCGTTCTCGAAAAGAGCCGCGAGATCAGCGCTGACACGCTACGACGCTACTTGCCCGCTAACGAACAAGAACAGCAACTCACCCTCTTCGGCGCTTCGCAGAACATGGGAGGCGACCCGTACATGAACGAACGCGAACTCCTGTACAAGGTACTCTTCGACATGAAAAGGGACATTGCCGATCTCAAACAGCAGATGGCGGCCGCCACCGGTAATGTCAGCAATCAGCCGTCGGCCATCAACAACCTCAATCCCGACATCTGGCACCCAGCTGCCGGCAATCAGCACGCAAGTAACATCATGCCCTATGTCGATGACCGCACCCGCAACGAACCTGAGGAACAAGTCGCCGAAGTCATCGCACCCGAACACCCGCTAACAATGGTCGGGGCAGAAGAGGCGATGATCAAGCAAGCCCTCGAGCGACACGCCGGCAACCGCAAGGAGGCTGCAGCTGAACTCGGCATTAGCGAACGAACATTATACCGCAAGCTCAAAAATATTTAGCAAATCGTTCTAATTACCCTCTCCCCTGTTAGGGAAGAGCCACAAATGGGTTTTTACTTTCTATGCAACGACGACTTTTCATTCTTCTGACGCTCGTGGCTACCCTCGCCACCCTGCCATCGTGCCTCATCAGCTACCGCTTCAACGGCGCCAGCATCGACTATAGTAAAACCCAATCCATCGCTATTGCCGACTTCCCTAACAACGCCGCACTCGTCAACCCCAATCTCTCCAACAACCTCTCGGAAGGCATACGAGACATCTATTCGCGACAAACGCGACTGCAAGTGCTCAGGCGGGGAGGCGACCTCGAACTTGAGGGCGAGATTGTCGATTACAACCTCACGCCGATGGCTATCTCGGCTAACAATATGTCGGCGGAAACAAAACTAACAGTCGTCGTCAAGGTGCGCTTCACCAACAACAAGGCACCGGAGGAGAGCTTCGAAAAAACATACAGCGCCTTCCAGACATTCGACTCATCCCGACTACTCAACGATGTGCAAGATGAACTATGTGCCACAATGATTACCGAGATTGCCGAAAGTATATACAACGACACAGTGGCAAAATGGTAAATGCACTGACGGCTGCTTAAGTGGTAAAAAGTCGTTTGGATACAGACAACTGCCACACGGCACAAATGCAATAATTCGTAATGCATAATGCGTAATTTTGAATTTTTAATTCTTTATTCATCTTTTTTGGCGTAATTATTTGCAAATGTCAATTAATTTTTGTATATTTGCATGCTTTTTGCGCAAAGACGCCTGCAAAGGTGCTTTATAATCAAAACATGTAAACGCATTTAATACGTAAATTTAAACTACTAAAATATGTACACATTATTTATCACACTGATTATCATCGCCTCTATTCTGCTCGTTCTGCTCGTGTTGATTCAGAATAGCAAAGGTGGAGGTTTGGCTGCTGATTTTGCCGGCGGCAACCAGGTTATGGGTGCGCCTAAGACGGCTGACTTCCTCGAGAAATCTACTTGGACACTCATCGCCGTCATCGCGGTTCTCAGCATTCTGGCTGTAGGCGTTCACAAGGGGGACGTACGTGCTGCACAACAGGAGGGAGAGAGTGCTATCTCTACACAGGTGCAAGACGCTGCTGCCGAGCAAGAGGCTACTACAGCTACGCCGGACTTTGGCGAGTAAGGCTCTGCTACATAGCTACGAATAGCGGAAACGGGATTTTTACACGTTTCCGCTATAGCCTATAATTTAGTGCGCGCATACGCGTAGGCGCATTCCCGCGCTCACGTGTATTGTGTCCAACGCCGGTATCGCTTTCCAACGCGCACAAGCAGCCCAAGCTAACAATGTAACAACGCTAACTAAGTTTAACCAAATAATCATGAAAAAATATAATTTCAACGCAGGCCCAAGCATCCTGCCGCAAGAGGTTATCAAGCAAACGGCTGAAGCCGTCATCAACTTTCAAGGCGAAGGACTCTCCGTACTGGAGATCAGTCACCGTGCCAAATATTTCCAACCCGTAGTGGACGAAGCCGAAGCCCTATTCAAGGAGCTACTCGGCATTCCCGAGGGCTATCGCGTACTCTTCCTCGGTGGCGGAGCATCTTTGCAGTTCTGCATGGTACCGTTCAATTTCCTTGAGAAGAAAGCCGCTTATCTGAACACAGGCGTCTGGAGCAAGAAGGCTATCAAGGAGGCTAAAGGCTTCGGCGAGGTTGTCGAGGTTGCTGCCAGCAACAACTCCATTCCTGACGATTACGACATACCGCAGGATGCCGATTATTTCCACATCACTACCAACAACACCATCTTCGGCACCGAGATCAGCGATCACAAACTCGCTGCAATCTATGCCAACAAAGGTAACGTACCCCTCATCGCCGACATGAGCTCGGATATACTCAGCCGACCTATTGATGTCAGCAGGTTCGACCTCATCTACGGTGGTGCTCAGAAGAATCTCGCTCCCGCAGGCGTCACCTTCGTCATTGTCAAACAGAGTGCATTGGGCAAGGTCAGCCGGTACATCCCCACGATGCTTAATTATCAGACGCATATCGATGGAGGTTCAATGTTCAATACCCCACCCGTGCTGCCTATCTATACGGCTCTGCTCACACTGCGCTGGCTCAAGGCCAATGGCGGTGTCAACTGGATTGAACAGCGTAACAAAGCCAAAGCCGAACTCCTGTACAACTGCCTCGACCAATCCAAACTGTTCACACCTTCTATCCTCAACCGCGAGGACCGTAGCCGTATGAACATCTGCTTCGTGCTCAAACCCGAGTATGCGGATTTGCAGGACGACTTCTTCCAGTTCGCTACCGAACGGGGCATGGTCGGCATCAAGGGACATCGACTCGTCGGTGGTTTCCGGGCCTCGTGCTACAACGCCATGGATCTGGAGGGTGTGCAGGCGCTCGTCGATTGTATCAATGATTACGAGAAATTACATTAATCATGGGCTTCTCTTATCTTATTCCCGTTGGGCATCCTGTCAACCACACTAAGGGTAAGACAATTGAACTCACAACGCTAATCAAACCGATGAAAGTATTAGTTGCAACAGAGAAACCCTTTGCAAAAGTTGCCGTGGACGGCATACGCGAAGTGGTGGAGAAGGCGGGCTACGAACTCGCACTCCTCGAAAAATATACATCCAAACAGCAGTTGCTCGAAGCCGTAGCAGACGCCGATGCACTCATCATTCGCTCCGACATCGTCGATGCCGAAGTGCTTGACGCGGCGCAGCAACTTAAGATCGTTGTCCGAGCCGGTGCAGGCTACGACAATATCGATCTCGTGGCAGCTACAGCCCACCAAGTCGTAGCCATGAACACACCGGGGCAGAATAGCAACGCAGTGGCGGAACTTGCTCTCGGACTCATGGTCTATGCCGTGCGCAACTTCTATAACGGCACCAGCGGCACCGAACTCATGGGTAAGAAACTTGGCATACACGCCTTTGGAAACGTAGGCCGTAATGTGGCGCGCATTGCACAAGGTTTCGGCATGGATGTATTTGCCTACGATGCATATTGCCCCGACGAGGTTATGACGGCCGCCGGAGTGACACCTGTTCATTCGGCGGAAGAACTATACCGCACATGCCAGATCGTCAGCCTGCATATCCCTGCTACGCCGGAAACGAAAGGTAGTATCAACCACAACCTCGTCGCACTCATGCCTAATGGCGGCATACTCGTCAACACGGCACGTAAGGAGGTTGTCAATGAGGACGAACTTATCGCTCTTATGCAGGAGCGCAACGACCTCAAATATATTACCGACATTATGCCTGCTGCGGATGCCACGTTCCGACAAGTCTTTGCCGGACGTTACTTCGCTACGCCAAAGAAGATGGGCGCACAAACGGCAGAGGCGAACATCAATGCCGGTATTGCGGCTGCAAGGCAGATTGTCGATTATCTGCAAAATGGTGTAACCAAATTTCAAGTGAACAAATAATGAACAAAGGGCGGATATTTCTGTTGATTGCATGCCTGTGGTGCACCTTGTCTATATGGGCGCTACATGTCATTCCTGTCGGCATACCGGATCAGGATTACACCTTCATCGACAACGATGGCGACACGATCTACATCTTCGCCTCGGCTATCGATATGAGGCACCCGGCCGGCAAAACCGACTGGTACAAGGTGGACGGATCCCTCTATCAGTCCAATGTCGATGAGATCTTCCCTGACAACGGTGGCTACTACACCTTGCAGAATGGCGAACCTGAATACTTCTACGTCTTCTCTTATGCCGACTACAAGCCCAACACCGATGATTGGCAACTCACCGTTCAGCCTAAGTGCGAATCCACTATCCTTACCCTCACCGGCACCTTGCCGCAACCGATCACCTATACGATAGCCGACGGACGCAAGCGCACAGTGCCGCGTACATGCAATGTCTCCTATACCGATCTGGCTTGGAGTGACGCGGAGATGCGCTGGCAGGACTCGGCTGCCGTGGCTGCATTCGATTTCCCCGACACCCAATTTACTCTGCCGGCCATCTATCAGGCAACGGATATCTCCCTGGCGGTGGATAACATCGCGCGGGCTTTGGGATTAGTCGTTGATTCCATCACCACTACCCTCTCTGCCCCCATTGCCGTCAAGTCGCATGTCACCAGCCGTACCGAGACACGCGGCAAGCAGGGCGAGCTCAGCAATGAATTGGAGCGACCAACATCCGAAGATGTACTCACCGGATCTGCCGAACTGCGCATACAGTTCTATAGCAACCCCACTCCAGCGGCTACATTCTTCAGTTGGCGAGTTTATCAGGGTACGGCACTCATCTACTCGCGCAACGACGAGAATCTGTTCGAGGTCTTTAGCGAACCGGCTGCATATAGGGTCGTCAACACCGTTACCGGCACCGACTGTCCATGTGAGACCTGCAATCAGGACTCTACCGAAGTCACGGTCAACATTTCTGTCTCCGACCTGCGTGTACCGAATGTGTTCACTCCGAATGGCGACGGATTGAACGATGAGTTTCGCGTTCAATACCGCTCACTCGCCGAGTTCCATTGCTGGGTGTACAACCGCTGGGGCAAACTCATCTTTGAGTGGACAGACCCTGCACGAGGCTGGGATGGCACTATCAACGGGCGACCTGCCGCTGAAGGGGCGTACTTCTATGTCATACGCGCACGTGGCACCGATGCCGACCCAAAACAAGGATACACCACCAAGGCCGCATATAGGCGAGCACAACTGAAGTCCGACAAGATGGTCGGCATCTACCAGTTGTCTGGCGACATCAATCTTATTAGGGGCAAAAAATAACGACAACAGATAGTTACATACAAATAGCTATCAGGTAAATAATTACGATTATGAATCGGGCTTGTTTATTTCTCATTGTAGTCACTTTGCCGCTGTGCGCGTTTGCACAGCACATTGACATGCAGGCGCACGTCATGTCCGACGAGGGCAAAGACGCTTACCGCGATTTTCTGGCTAAGCAAAACGCCTATTATACAGGCGATTATTCCTACGACAATATTTCCGCCACAACCGGCGATGCCCTGTTTGCCTTGCTCAACACGCTCATGGGCAACACCTGCCGTTTGGAGAACGGCGGTTTTTCCTACAACTCGCTGCGTAGTGCCTATGTGCGCGTGGACCGTGATCTCAACAACGCGCAAAACATCATCGGCTACTACGATGGTAGCTCGATGAACGGTACATGGGATGGTGGCAAAACGTGGAATCGCGAGCACACATGGCCGCAGTCCAAGGGCGCGGACAAAGGAATAGCCATGGGACATGACATGCAGAGCGTACGCCCGGCAAGCACAGCCGTCAATTCCGATCGAGGCAACACACCCTATGGCGAGAGTAGCAAGTATTACGACCCTGATGAGGTCAGTATCAACAATACCTGTT
>JAFSPC010000096.1 GCA_017443075.1 Paludibacteraceae bacterium | reverse complement strand
ATTGCTCCACTTCGCTAAAAATGCTGTCAGCGAGGTCGAGTTTGCCAAAGAACACTGCTACAAACCGTATCCACTCCGCGCGCGCCAGAGGCGTTGATTCGCGCCACTCGTTGTTATACAGCACAGTAATACCCACGCTCTCCATCCGCTCTGCCGACTGATCGCTGGGCGCGTATGTCGAATAGAGCATTGCCTGCACACCATATCGGATAATGCGTTCGGCATCGGGCTGCATGGCATCGCCTAAATGGTGACAGGTAGCGGGTAAGGCATGATAGCTGACCTCTGGGTTGCACATACCTGCCAATTTGTCCAAGAGTCCGAGTTCGGCTAACATACCGATATGCGTAGCCGAAGTGGCTCCAACACGCTCCAATGGTTCGGACACAAAGTATGTAGCCATGACGCTGTCTTGTTTCCATGGCGCAAACACGCGCACACATTTCCCGTCAAGTGTGTCGGTGATTTGAAATCCCGTGGCGTACTTGTTACCCGGACGCGGCTGATGTGTACGTTGCACCTTTGGCGTGCATGCCGCCAACAACAGCATGCACACCAAGGCTGCGAAGCAAGCCAAGCTTGGCTTGCACATACTAAAGATTCTTGCTTGCATAGTCATAGCCCGCCTGCAAAGCACGGATATTGGTTTGAACGATAGTTTCCGATTTGCGAGCAAACACCTTCTTCAAGCCGGATTCGACGATCTCGGGTTCGATTCCTAACATCGGAATGGCAGCACCGAGCAATACCATGTTGGCAGCTTGCACGGGCGCATTGACCTCTTTGACTATAGCATCCGTATCAATCAGAATATGCTTGGGGAAAGTTTGGATGGCAGAATAAACCTCGTTGATATCAGGGTAGCTATCAATGTTACGGAATGGTACGGATGAAGTAACAATGCATCCGTCAGGCGCAAGCCATGGCAGGTAACGCAACGCCTCCAATGGTTCGAGCGAGAGGATGATGTCTGCCTGCCCTTGCGGTATGAGATCTGACCAAATAGGATTGGTAGAGATGCGCAGGTGACTCTGCACTTCGCCGCCCCGCTGGCTCATGCCATGCACTTCCGCCTGCTTGAGGTACCACCCTTCCGCCAATGCGGATTGACCTATAACTGTGGCTATGGATAGGATGCCTTGACCACCCACGCCGGCTAATATAATATCTTTTTTCATGATTGCAGTGTTTTAGGGTTAATCAGCCAAACTTGGCTGATGTATTATTTGCGCGCCTTGCGCTTGAGGGTTTGGATACATTCGCGGCGGGCGATAACCACCGATGTGCCGTGGTAGTTGATTTCCTCACGAATGACGGCTTTCATTTCCTCCATATTCTTGGCGAGTGGCACTACAGTACGTACATGTTCCTCGGGGACACCCAATGCCATACATATACGCTCCAACTTGCCGGTGCCAGCCGAATCCTGCCCGCCAGTCATACCTGTAGTCAGGTTATCGGAAATTAGAACGACAACATCCGCATTGCAGTTGGCACAATCCAATAATCCTGTCATGCCGGAGTGCGTGAATGTGGAATCGCCTATCACGGCAATAGCCGGATACTGCCCTGCATCGGCAGCACCTTTTGCCATCGTGATTGAGGCACCCATCTCCACACAAGCATGGATGGCATGGAAAGGTGGTAGTGCACCTAACGTGTAGCATCCTATGTCGCCAAATATACGTGCTTCATTGTATTCGCGCGCCACTTCATTCAGCGCAGTGTACATATCGCGGTGACCACAGCCTTGGCACATCGATGGCGGTCTGCCGGGCAGCGTCATCAGGCTCTTCTCTGTGAGCGTAGCGGTCTTTGGGGTTTGAGCAAAGCCGTCTATAGCAAAGCAATCCGGAGATAGTTCGCCCTTTCGCGGCAGCGCTCCCGTCAGGCGTCCGACTATACGTATATCGGAGGGGATGACGGTGCGAATCAGCTCCTCGACAACAGGCTGCCCTTCTTCGGCAACCAAAACCTCCTCCGCACCATCCGCTACCATTTGGTTGATGAGCGCGACAGGTAAGGGATATTGGGTAATCTTCAACACCGACACATCCCGTGCAATACCGGATTCCTGTACATAGTTGTAGGCTATACCACAGGCGACAATGGCACGTTTTGTATTGCTCCCGCGCTTGTACGTATTTAGTCCACCTGTCTCACTCAGGCGAACGAACTCCGGCTGTTTGGCGAGTAGGTCGGCATAGTTACGTTTGGCAAATGCGGGCAAGAGGATGAAGCGCTTGGTGTCGGCGGGCAAGGTGCGCGCATTCTGTGCCCGTGGGGAATCTGCTGTCATCACCATTGCACGGCTATGTGCCATACGCGTAGTAACGCGTAACAACACCGGCACATGCAGCTGCTCCGACAGATCGAATGCCCGGCGAGTCATGTCATACGCCTCCTGCTGATTGGAAGGCTCAAAGCAGGGAATCAACGCAAACTTGGCATAGAAACGTGAGTCCTGCTCGTTTTGCGAACTGTGCATCGACGGGTCGTCGGCAGCCACAACCACCAGCCCGCCATTGACGCCGGTGATAGCTGAGTTGACAAACGCATCGGCGCACACATTCATTCCCACATGCTTCATACATACCAAGGCACGTTTGCCTGCATAGGTCATGCCAAGGGCGGCTTCCATAGCGGTTTTCTCGTTCGTTGCCCATTGGCAGAAGATTGGCGCAGAGTCCTGCTTTTTGCTCTGTGCTAATTGAATGTACTCGGTAATTTCCGTTGAAGGTGTACCGGGATAGGCATACACACCGCTCAAACCTGCATCAATAGCACCCTGAGCGATAGCCTCGTCACCTAATAGGATGTGTTTCATGATTTTTGATTTTATGATTATTTCACTTGTTGTCTGCTAACAGTTGCTCAAACAGGCTCCCTTGAGGCACAGGTGCTGTAATAGTCAGCGTTTCCTTGCGCACGGGATGAACCAATGTTATCTCTCGTGCATGCAGGCTGATACTGCCATCGGGATTGCTTCACTTGGCGCCATACTTCAGGTCGCCTTTGACCGGACAACCTATTGCCGCCAGTTGGCAACGAATCTGATGATGTCTGCCGGTAAGCAATTCTATCTCCAGCAAAGTATAGTGCTCGCCCTGCGCCAAGGTGCGGTAATTGAGAATCGCCAACTTGGCGCCCGAACTATTTGCCACATACGATTTGTTTTGCGCTTCGTTACGCACCAGCCAATGTTCCAAATGTCCCTCCGACTGCTTGGGAGCACCTTGCACAATCGCCCAATATGTCTTTTTGATAGACGATTGAGTGCTGTCCAACGATTTCTCCTTGAACATCTCCGACAGCCTTGACAGCGCCTTGCTTGTTCTGGCAAACAGCACTACTCCGCTGGTGGGGCGGTCAAGGCGATGCGGAACACCCAGAAAGACTTCACCGGGCTTGTCGTACTTCTCCTTGATATAAGCCTTTACTGTTTCTGAAAGAGGTATATCGCCGGTCTTGTCGCCTTGAACGATCTCACCAGGCGCTTTGTTCACGGCTATAATATGATTATCTTCGTAAAGAACAGTCATTACAGTTTACGATTTATGATTTACTATTTAGGAGTGGCTAATTTGATGAGAGCACGGTTGGAAAAGCCATCAATATACATCTCCAAGGGGTGCGCTAATCTGATATGCCGCACAAGATCTGTTTCTTCGATAGCCGGCAGAGCGTCCAACATAGCCGCGTCGTAGGTATCTGTATCCGGGCGAGCCCACGGATCGACATTCATATACCCCACATTGAAAGAGGTCATGTTCTGGAAGAAATGGCTGCCCTGGCTTGGTTCAATGCGGAAATCAGCAAGACTGCACTCAACAATATCCTTTGCCTCGCTAATGTCGCTCCACTGCACAGGTACACCTAATGTAGGAATCTGCGACCCCCACCGCCCATAACCGATCAGCAGGTACTGTCGCCCCTCTTGACGCATACGATTGTTCCAAAGGCGTAAGGTATCCGCCATCTCGCGCGTGCGAAGGGTATCAAAGGTATTCCGGCGCAGGTAGATAATATCCGACACATCATCCACCTTACCGACCCCCAAAGCACTGCCACATGTAATCATGGCATCGGACGTATCCACATTCGTCCAATCCACCTTGGCGGTTAGCGAATCGGAGGAGATCGGCCGAATCTGCAACACGTGGAAGATCTGCGGCTCATGCTCCAGATTAACGGCAAACTCAATCTCTACCGGCGTTTTGATTTCCTTGCGTGAAATATCGAGCAGTTGCTGAATTATATCCGCCAGCGGAAAAGTATTGAACTTGAGTTGCGGAGCAAAAGTTACGACACGGGGCCCCTGAGGATAACAGGAATCGACAAGGCGCATATTCTCATGATCGTAGGTAGAGGCAATCATCTTGAGCGACTCAAATTGTTCGCAGTCATGAATAGCGATCCGCTCAAGATTGACAGCATCGTCCACGGAGGTCTTAAATCGCTCGGGACTAAGCGACAATGCCAGCATCGACTGTTGCGTCTCCCGCATCGCCAGATCAACGGTTGAGGTCTGCATGACATGCTTGGGATACTTCGGCGAGAAACGAAGCACCTGCTCGCCGTCAACAACCGTCTTACCCAAGCCATAGGCTATCTTCACTATACCATCCTCGGGTTTTTCTTTACCGATAGGATAATAATTGATGCTTCGCGCCACACCGGAGATGACTGGGAAATAGTAGTTGCCCTCCTGCTCACCGCTCACCTCCTGTACTACGATGGCCATCTGCTCCTCGCTCAACACATTGCCGGTTGAGATGATATAACCACGTGACGCGCCGAAATATACGGACGCATATACCGACTTGATGGCCTTGCTCAGCATGCGCAGTTCCTGGTCTTCATTCTCGGTGTGAGGGATCATATACGTGCTATATACTCCGGCAAAAGGCTGATAATACGAGTCTTCCAGCTTGCTGGACGAACGTATAGCTAAAGGCCTGTGGGTGACACGGATGAAATGGCGTAATGCCTCCCGAAGCTCCATCGGCAGCATTGCAGCTACAAACTCGGAAAGCAGCTCTTCGTCTGTCAAATCGGCATTGATCACGTATTGCAAACCGTTCTCCTGAATGAACCGGTCGAAATACTCCGTCGTGATAACCATTGTTCTGGGCACAAGCACGCGCACGTTCTCCCAGCGGTCATACAGGTCATTCTGCTGCAATATATGGTTCAGAAACGCCAATCCGCGACCTTTGCCACCCATTGCACCGTCACCCAAGCGCGCAAACCAGATAGTGTCGTTATAGGTGTCAGGCGAGTACTTGGCAACCACACCTAATGCCTGATTGATGCGGTAGTCGTGGATCAAACGGAGATTGGTTTGGCGGATATTCTCAATATCTGTCTCATCCTCGATTCTCAGCGCACTTACAGGTCGGCCAATAGCAAATAATCCGCGCGCAAACAACCATTTACTCAAGTAATTGTTGTCACTCAATCGGCGGAAAGCCGCCGGGGAAATGGAGGATATAATCCGCTCAAAACCTTCCAGATCAGACGCCCGAGCAATCTCCCTGCCTGTTCTGGGATCGCGGGCTATAAAGTCGCCAAAACCGAACTCGCTCTCTATATATTCGCTCACCTCCTGCGTCAGGGTCTTGGATTGCTTGACTACAAATCCTACCTTCAGTTGCTTGGCTATCGAGCGCATCGACTCTTGCGATGATTGCATCAGGAACGGCATCGTGGGGTTATCTTTACGAATCAGCCGGCACAAATCAACGCCTGCATCCAATTTCTCGGCAGATGCCGGCTCTCCCTTATGCACTACAAATCCCACATCCGATATCACGCCGATGATGTTGCTGCCGTATTGCTGATAGATGTCCACCGCCTCGTCATAGCATGTTGCCATCAGCACCTTGGGGCGTGAGCGTTTGCGAAACAATTGCTGTTTCTCGTTCAGTGCATCGCGTATGGCGATAGCATTCTGCTGCAGCACCAGTTTGTATAGCAGTGGCAGGTAGGTGGAGTAATACCGAACGCTGTCCTCCACCAGCAGGATAGCGCGTACACCTGCATGAAGGATATCATGCTCGGCATTCAGCTTGTCTTCTATCAGCTTGATGATAGCGATGATGAGGTCGGTGGAGTTGTTCCAATTGAACAGATAGTCAATATTCGTCTTGTCATGTTGTTCGATACGCCTGAACACCTCTTTGCTGAATGACGACAACAACACGATAGGACATTCCGGCAACAGCCGCTTGCTCTCCGCCGCAAAATCAAACACATCCAACCCTCCTGCGCTAAAGACCGTGATAATAAGGTCGAAGGCAGCATGATTTCGCACTTTTTCAAGTGCTTCTTGTGTTGTTTCCGCCCGCACAATAGAAGGGGGATTAGATAGGTTGAGTTCGGCGTATTCCTGTGCTATCTGTACATCTATACGTCCGTCTTCCTCCAGCGCAAAGCTGTCGTAGTTGTTGCACACGAGCAGTATGCGCCTCACGCGCCGCTCCATCAGGGATGTATAAGTGTTGGTATTCATTAGGGTTGGTATTTGCTTATCATCTCGGCTATGGCATTGAGCGCAAGGAACTTGTACCGCAGACAGTCATGCGGTATCTCTCCCGCCTTGGCAACCACTTGTTCTGCTATTTCCGGCTGTTCCGACAGGCTCTTGTCCGGCTCGATAAGTAACAGCCGTCCTGCCGCACATACCTCGAAATAGATGCCGTTTGGTTTGTAGTATTGGTAGTGCGGCTCATCAGGAGTCGGGAAACCTCCGCTCAGCAGTACTATCAGCGGAAAACCCGCCTCACGCAATGCCCGGCATATCTGTTTCTCGCCCTCTGAGATAGCCGCGCTGATAAAGATAGTCCCTTTCTCTGCTTCCAGAAGACACTCCTCGCGCTTGGCATCTATCTCAGCCTGTCTCAGTCTGCGCGAGCATTGCAGCACTTGCCGTTGCGGGTATTCCGCGAGGAACATATTCCCCATCGCCGTACATGCCACTCCGCATATATTCATTTGTTGCCGTATCTTGAACAGGTCGGGATTTGCCCGTTTGAGTGCCAACCGCCGCGGATTGTCCAATATATACCGCTTCATATTTCCAAGCTGCCCTTTGTGAGTGAGTATGCGGTCGTGGTATTCAGGAGCGAAAATGCTCGCAGTACTACCTGCGAGAGCAGGACCATTATCCACACCCTTTTCTACCCTCCTGTCGATGGTCGTGCTTGATATTGCGTTCCACCCTGTGGTTCTGCTCGGCGGGGTAGTACCCGCCGCTTCCTGTGCTGCTATATTGCATTGTCTCTTGAACCAACTGACATATTGCCCCAATGCCATAGAAAGCCGTTCATGCACTTGCAGCAAGATATGTACATGATCAGGCATGATGACATAACTATACACCTCTGCACAGGCAAAATCTTTGTAGGTTGGCATTCTCTCTATTTCTGCGGCAACAATATCTCCAATTGCCGTGCGTTCAATGTGCTCTCCGACTAAACGTCCTAATAGAGGTTTTCTATCTATTGTGACTATAGTCAACATATAAATGCAGGGATTACAATAATCCCACCATCTGGCTCTCTGCTGGTGCCACCGTTCTTGCTGGTACCGCCATCCGTCTGGTGTTTTGTATCTCTCTGCCATTTTAATTATGGTATATTATGGGCAATGTTATTTTCTTTTATATTTTGTGTATCTCTATTATCTACTCCCAATAATCTACTCCTCTCTGGTTCTGCTCGCGGGGGTAGTACCCCGCGTTTTATGCCGTCATGCAAGCACCCGCCGCTTCTTGTGTTGATTGCCCTCTCTGGTTCTGCTCGCGGGGGTAGTACCCCGCGCTATCCCTCTATCTCCCCGAACCTCTCCAGTATCCCATACACCCCGTCCTCGGAGAGCACGCCGCGTTTGAGGTTGGCGGGCAGGAGCCCTGCCTCGTCGGCGGCGAAGTCCGCCTTCCATGCCTCGGAGCTGTAGTACGCCGCGAGGCGGTCTATCTCCGGATGCAAAGCCGCCTTACGCGCCGCTGCCTCTGCCGCGCACCCCGACTCTATCTCCGCCACGGCGTGCAGCAAAGCGTCATACAACGCTTCCATTCTCTCTATGCGTTTGATGTCAAATGAGGTCATTTTTAATCTCCTTGTAAGGTGCAATATCTCTGCTGTTAATCAGCCACTCTCAAGCCACTTCCCACATACGAGAGACATACGAGACACATACGAGACGATAGAGAAGAATACACTATGAAATCTTATTCCTCAAAATAATCAGTATCAAGACGTTTGATTTGATAAGATTGTTTTAGAGATACTCCCACACTATATTCTATCATATAGTTAGCCAATTCTTGACCATCTATCAATACCACTTTAATATCTCCTTTGGGTTGAAATTGACGAGCTTCTTTTGAAAAATAAGATGTTGTGATAAACACACCTTTTTTCGCTCCTTGTCCAACTAACGCTCCGACAAACTTTTGTATTTCAGGTTGTCCAACACAATTAGACCAACGTTTTGCTTGCACGTATATTTTATCTAATCCCAATTTGTCCTCTTTTATTACCCCATCAATACCATCGTCCTTGACATAAGCGGTCACAGTTCCTGCATCTTCTAATGAACCGCCATACCCCATAGCTACTAGTACATCTACTACTATCTGTTCGAATTTTTGAGGAGATACATCCATTAAGGATGCCAATACTTCGCTTGCCAATTGGTTATTTAATTGAGAATAGGCTTCTTCTAAAACTTCAATAGGTGTTTTTTCCACTACTTCTGAAGCGATTTCCTCCTTCTGGTGTTTTGGGCTTGCTTTAGGCTTGCGTCCATAAAATTCCACAAAAGAAGGATACTCAGCCAATGTACGGAGCGTCACTTCGCCTGCTTTCAGCCTCTTTAGACCTTCTTCTAAAATCCTATACTGACCGTTCATGGCTTTTTCTGCCAATCCAGCCTTACGCAAGTAGGTTCCTGCCCACAACACACGATTATAAACTTGAGTTTGGCTTTGGTTCGCAATGCGTTCTTGCGCCTCTTCCTCCGTCAAATTAAAGTACTTGATTGCATACTCTACAAGTTCCTTATTTTTATGGATGTTACCATCAGAAAGGCACATCAAATACGGAGTAAAGAAACTATCAAATTTTGGTACCATAATTATATGTTATTTTTAGTTTTTTCTTTCTTGCTCTTCTCTCGGTCATCGGTCGGTGGAACATACACGCAAGAGACGCGCAACATACGCGCAAAGAGCCGGCCTATTATACCGACCTTGCGCTATCTTTGCACTTTGCTTATACTAATCCTTGCTCGACCATAGCGTTTGCCACCTTCATAAATCCTGCTATGTTCGCCCCCTTGACATAGTTGATATAGCCGTCATCCTCGGTGCCATATTTCAGACACGCTGCATGTATATCCGCCATGATGGTGCGCAGGCGTTGGTCCACCTCCTCGGCAGTCCACTTGAGCCGCATGGAGTTCTGGGTCATCTCCAGACCACTCGTTGCCACGCCGCCGGCATTACTTGCCTTGCCGGGACTATACAAGATGCGTGCATTTTGGAATATGGCGATGGCATCCGGCGTGGATGGCATATTAGCGCCTTCCGTCACACAGGTGCACCCGTTCTTAATCAGATTCTCGGCATCGGTTCGCTCTATCTCGTTCTGGGTGGCACATGGCATAGCGATGTCGCATGGTATGCGCCACGGACGCTCACCTGCAAAATACGTTGCCTGAGGATATCGGGTTACATACTCTTTGATTCGCCCGCGACGAATGTTCTTTAATTCAAACACATAGTTCATCTTCTCCTCATTCAAGCCTTCGACATCATAGATAAACCCGTCGGAATCGGATAGCGTGAGCACTTTTGCCCCCAGCTGCATGGCTTTCTGTGCAGCAAACTGCGCTACGTTGCCTGCGCCGGATATACACACACGCTTGCCTTCAAACGACTCGTCACGCGTGCGCAGCATCGCCTCCGCAAAATAGCACGCACCATAGCCCGTTGCCTCGGGACGCATCAGGCTACCGCCCCACAGCTGCCCTTTGCCCGTCAGGGTGCCGGTGAACTCATCGCGTAAACGCTTGTACTGGCCGAACATATATCCGATCTCGCGTCCGCCCACTCCTATGTCGCCTGCCGGCACATCGGTATCTGCACCGATATGCCGTTGTAGCTCGGTCATAAACGATTGGCAGAAACGCATCACTTCCGCATCGCTCTTACCTCTCGGCGAGAAGTCCGAACCGCCCTTGGCACCACCCATCGGCAAGGTGGTCAATGCGTTTTTGAAAGTCTGCTCAAACGCGAGGAACTTCATGATACTCAGGTTCACCGAGGCATGCAAGCGAATGCCGCCTTTGTACGGACCAATAGCGCTGTTCATCTGTACGCGGAAACCGCGGTTAATCTGCACTTCGCCCTGGTCGTCCATCCACGGCACACGGAACATAATCACGCGTTCGGGCTCCACGATACGCTCCATCACTTTCTGCTCACGCAAATACGGATACGCCATGATCATCGGAGCTACCGATTCTACTACTTCTCTTACGGCTTGGTGGAACTCGTTTTCTCCGGGATTCTTCTTTATGAGTTCAGCCATAAAGGCTTCTACATACTGCTGTTCTTGCTTATTCATAAGAGAGAGGTATCAATGATTGTTTTGTCGTTGACGAACAACTTCGTAGATCATCACTCCGGCAGCAACCGACACATTCAAGCTTTCCAGCTTACCCAGCATAGGAATACACACCTGGTCGGTCGCCAGATTCAGGTTGGGCGCATAGATACCATGCTCCTCGCTACCCATAATGATCGCCAAAGGTTGGCACATATCGGCATCGGTATAGTTCTGTGTGGCATGCTCGGTTGCCGCTACGATGCGTATACCGCTATCACGCAAGTATTGCAGGGCGGCATGCATATCGGCTACCTTGCATACCGGCAACGTATGCAGTGCTCCGGCAGATGTCTTGATGGCATCACCATTCACAGCCACTCCGCTGCGGGCGGCTATCACTATGCCGTCCACACCGGCACACTCACATGTGCGGGCTATGGCACCAAAGTTGCGCACATCGGTTATGCCGTCCAGCACCATGAGAAAAGGCGTCTTGCCTTGCTCATACAGCATGGGCACAAGCGATTCGAACGGAGTGAACTCTATCGGCGATAGAAAGGCTATTACGCCCTGATGGTTCTTGTCGGTAAATTGATTCAGTTTCTCTATCGGAACACGTTGCACGGGTGTGGGTATGTCCCGCAACTTTTCCAACAGCTCGCGACCGATTGATGATGTCATGTCGCGGCGAATCAGAATCTTGTCTATCGTCTTGCCGGCATCTATTGCCTCTATCACAGCGCGTATGCCAAATATCATCTCTTTCTCTGGCGGACGCTTGGTGTCGTAGTTTCGTTTCTGTATCATAGTTGCATTTTTTAGTCTGTTTAATATTTCAGCCAATGGATAAACTCCATCGGATCGGTAGTGAATACTATCGGCTCAGTTATTTCATTGCCCTTCGCATCCAGTTGCACGAAGTATGGTTGTGCATTCGAGCCAAACCGCTCACGCTGAATACGGCTGTTGACATCGCCGATTGAGACATGACCGGAGCT
Source organism: Paludibacteraceae bacterium (assembly GCA_017443075.1). Classification (GTDB taxonomy): domain Bacteria; phylum Bacteroidota; class Bacteroidia; order Bacteroidales; family Paludibacteraceae; genus Colicola. The sequence goes on along the minus strand of JAFSPC010000096.1, from coordinate 1,566 downwards.
TTCGACTTTCAACTTTTGACCATCTGCTATATACGGCCGCTTGTCGTCAACAAACAGTTCGATGAACACATAGTTCTTCAACCGCGCTTTCACGCTGTCATTATCCAGCACGTACGCCTCCATCTTTCGGCAATTGACGCAACCGTAGCCCGTAAAGTCGATCACCACGGGTTTGCCAGTCTGTCTTGCATACGCCATACCTTCTTCGTAATCGTTGAACACCTCACGTCCCTCAATCTCCATCGGGGGAGCAAAAGCGCTGATAGCTTTCACCGGTGCGCCCCACAAACCCGGCACTAAATAGCAAGCGAAAGCAACTGACGGAATAATCACAGCCACACGGATAATCTTGCGCGTAGTGGATACGTCACGTATGTGCCACAACAGATAAACACCTATGCCTAAGAAGCACACTATCCAGATGGCTATAAACAGCCAACGAGGCAATATACCCCACCCGTATGCCATATCGGCTACGCTAAGGAACTTAAGCGACAATGCCAATTCAAGAAACGCCAGCACTACCTTGAACGATGTCATCCAATCGCCGGATTTGGGGGCCTGCTTGAGCCATTGTGGGAACAATGCAAACAGAGAGAACGGCAATGCCAATGCTATAGCAAAACCCAACATACCGACAGCCGGAGCTAACAGACTATGTCCGGCGGCTTCCACCAACAGCGTACCAATGATTGGACCGGTGCAACTGAACGAGACAATTACCAACGTAAATGCCATCAGCAATATACTTAGGAAGCCTCCTGTGCTGCGCGCCTTGCTATCCAGGGCTGTGGACCAACTATCAGGCAGGGTTATCTCAAACAGCCCGAAGAACGACAACGCAAACACTACCAGTATCAGGAAGAAAACGATGTTCACCACCGCATTGGTACTCAGGTCATTCAATGCTGATGCCCCAAACAGAACCGTCACCAGCAGCCCCAAACCGACATACAGAATGATGATACTCACTCCGTACAGAATAGCGTTTTGCAGACCTTTGTCCGTGCGCTTGAGGAAGAACGAAACCGTCATGGGAATAATCGGCCACACGCACGGCGTGAAGATAGCAAGCAAGCCACCCAGCAGCCCCAATAGGAATATAACCCATAATGACCGCTGATTGTTGTTGGCAAACTGTTGGTGTCGGATTGAGCCGTCCGGTGCGTCCGCTCTTTCCGCTTTCGACTTTTGAGTTTCGACTGAATAATCATATACTTCCGGTGCGGTACACATCACATCGTTGCAACTGTTGTACCGGATGGGCACAACCTCGTTTGCCGCAAACGTGAGAGTAAACGGGCTTTCGTATATCTCCTCGCCAATCTCTTCGTCACCTACTGAGATAAGGGTTATATGCCAGCCTTCACGTATGGTTGCTGTCAACCGCACGCTATCCACTGCAGCAGCATTGGAGGCTGGTATCTCTTCTCCATTCCACTTGACTGCCTCTACAATCTGCCCGGCCACCATCATCGGCAGACAGATGATGGTAATAAATAATAGTATTCGCTTCATTGTGTTGTGATAAATTACCATACAAAATCGGAGTATTATTTTAATTTT
>JAFSPC010000095.1 GCA_017443075.1 Paludibacteraceae bacterium | reverse complement strand
CTGACGGTATGGAGTATCTGCGTGCAGGCGTCAATGCCGGCATGGATGTAGATACATTTGCTCCACGTTTGTCGTTCTTCTGGGCTATCGGTATGAACCACTTTATGGAGATTGCCAAGATGCGTGCCGGACGTATGCTGTGGGCAAAGATCGTCAAGTCGTTTGGCGCAAAGAACCCGAAGTCGATGGCACTACGTACGCACTGCCAGACATCGGGCTGGTCGCTGACCGAGCAAGACCCGTTCAACAACGTAGGCCGCACATGTATCGAGGCGATGGGTGCCGCACTTGGTCACACGCAGTCTCTCCACACCAACGCACTTGATGAGGCGATAGCCCTGCCTACGGATTTCTCGGCACGTATAGCACGTAACACCCAGATTTACATCCAAGAGGAGACCAAGGTCTGCAAGGAGATCGACCCGTGGGGCGGTTCGTATTACGTAGAGGCACTGACCAAAGAGTTGATGGACAAAGCATGGGCTCATATTCAGGAGATTGAGAAACTGGGCGGTATGGCAGCAGCCATCGAGACCGGCATACCTAAGATGCGTATCGAAGAAGCTGCGGCACGCACGCAAGCACGCATCGACTCAGGCAACCAGAAGATCATCGGCGTGAATGAGTATCGCCTTGATCATGAGGACCCAATCGACATCCTTGAGATCGACAATACGGCAGTACGTACCGAGCAAGTTGAGCGCCTGAAAGAATTGCGCGCTCATCGAGATGAGGCAGCCGTACAAGCCGCGTTGGCAGAGATCACCCGGTCCGTACAAGCATGGGCTGACGGCGGTAAGGGCGAGAACCTGCTGGCTCTGGCAGTCAAGGCTGCCGGTCTGCGCGCTTCGCTTGGCGAGATCAGCGATGCCTGCGAGAAAGTAGTAGGACGATATAAAGCAACCATTAGAACAATTTCAGGCGTGTACGCAGCAGGAACAAAGAACGACGACGACTTCAAGGAAGCCAGCCGTCTAACAGCAGAGTTTGCCAAGAAAGAAGGTCGTCAACCTCGTATCATGATAGCCAAGATGGGGCAGGACGGTCACGACCGTGGTGCCAAGGTGGTAGCCACCGGTTATGCCGACTGCGGTTTTGACGTAGATATGGGTCCTCTGTTCCAAACACCGGAGGAGGCAGCCAAGCAGGCTGTTGAGAATGATGTGCACGTACTCGGCGTAAGTTCGCTGGCTGCAGGACATAAGACCTTGATCCCGCAAGTCATAGCCGAACTGAAGAAACTCGGCCGTGAGGATATAATGGTTACCTGCGGTGGCGTTATCCCTGCGCAGGACTATGACTTCCTGTACAAAGCCGGCGTGGCTGCCATCTTTGGTCCTGGTACACCGGTTGCCTACTCTGCTAAGGTAGTAATGCAACTGCTGATGCAAGAGTAAGAGATCACCCGTTGTCCGCAGCCTGCATGTTGTCAGGCTGTGGACAATTGGCAACACCCAGATACAAACGTTACCCAAAATATTAATAACTAAACACAATTTGACTTATGAAAAAACTGAACATCATTCCAACCATCAAGGATGGTATTGGTCTTGCTCTGGTTAACTACTTGAGCCTTGTGCTGACCGTAGTGCTGTATGTCCTAACGATTTGGATTCCGTATCTAAATGTAGGTACAACCATTGCATTGGCTTCGCTGCCCGCAGAGATGGCGAAAGGCACGGTTGTCAAACCGACATTCATCTTCGACAGCAAGTACCGCAAGAACATGGGCGAGTTCTTCATCCTCGTTGCTCTGCAGGTAGGCGCTATCCTGATCGGATTCCTATTTGGTATAATTCCCGGGATTGTACTGGGTGTTGCATGGACGTTTGCTGTTGTGTTGTTCGTTGACAAGAATATGAGTGCCATTGAGGCACTGCGTGCATCCAACGATATGACGTACGGCAACAAATGGCGCATCTTTGGCGCACTGATGCTTGTTGCACTTTGCATCGGCTTTCTGAACGGCATCATTCAAGCATTGTTCGGCATCGGCGATATCAGTTGGCTGAAGACTATCGGTGCCATTATCGTGCTGATTATTGAGGTTTTTGCAGAACCCGCGATCCTCGGCGTGCAAGCATCAATCTACAAACAACTAAGCACAGGCGAAATTGTCAGCGATTTAAGCAACGCCAATGCACAAGCACAAGTTGCAGCTGTTGAAGCTGAGACGAAGGCTGAAAAGTAATATAATTTAACAAACACTATATTCATGAAGAAATACCCTTTCCTATTCACGGCATTATGCCTCGTATTCACTTGCTGCACGCCCAAAGGCGATCAGTCTGTACGCCAAGAGCAATTGTTGACTGATTGGCAGTTCACTCTGACAGACGATGATGGTACCCCCATTGGCGATGGTTGGCGCAATGTAACCATTCCGCACGACTGGGCAATAAGCGGACCGTTTGATCGCGAAAACGACTTGCAGAAAGTAATCGTTGTACAAAACGGAGAAAAAGAAGCCACATGGAAAACTGGTCGCAGCGGCGGCTTGCCGTGGATGGGAAAAGGGCATTATCATACGCGCATTGCAGTGGATACAACGCGCTGGAACACATTGGTATTTGACGGTGCCATGTCGCATGCCGATGTGTATATCAATGGCGAAGAAGTATGCTACTGGCCGTACGGCTACAACACGTTTGATTGCTATATCCTCCCCCAGCTGCTCACTGGCGACTCGGTAGATATCGATGTCTATCTGGAGAACAAACCGCAACAGAGTCGTTGGTATCCGGGCGCAGGATTGTACCGCAACGTACATCTAATCAGCACGGACAAGATACACATACCAACATTCGGTGTGCTGGTTCGCACACCTCAGGTCAGCAGGCAGAAGGCAACTGTCAGCATCGCCGTGGATATTCAGAACGGCATTGATCCGACCAATGCGACCGATGCCGGCGTCGAGGTGCTGACAGACATATTGTTTGGCAACAACATTGTTGCTACTATCCAAGGGGCGACAGGTGAAACCGAAGTGCAGACTCCGCAGTTATGGTCGCCCGAGACACCTCATCTATACATTGCGCGTACGCGTATCGTGCGCGAAGGGAAAGTGTTGGACGAAGTCTGCACCCGCTTTGGTATCCGCAGCATCCGTTATACACCGGAGCATGGTTTCCAACTCAATGGAGAGACGCGTAAGTTCAAGGGCGTATGCAACCATCACGATTTAGGTCCTTTAGGAGTAGCTATTCACAAGGATGCTTTGCGTCACCAGATTGCTATGCTGCAAGATATGGGCTGCGATGCCATCCGCACAAGCCATAACATGCCAGCTCCCGAACTCGTGGAGCTATGCGACGAAATGGGTTTGTTGATTTTTATTGAACCGTTTGATGTATGGAATCATGGCAAAACGGAGAACGACTATAGTGTGGAGTTCAACAACTGGTGGAAGAACGACATCACCAACATGGTTAAGCACTACCGCAACAATGCCAGTGTTATGCTCTGGTCGAGTGGCAACGAGGTGTGGAATCAGGTTAAGCCGGATGGTATAGCTATCGTGACGATGTTGCAAGACTTGTTCCACCAACTGGATCCTACGCGCCCTGTAACCAATGGTATGGATCAAGCGATGTATATCATCCACAACGGTTTTGGTGCAGCCGTTGAGTTGCCCGGACTGAACTACCGCACCGGTCGCTACCTCGAAGCATACGAATATCTGCCACAGAAGATGATTCTCGGTTCAGAGACCTCGTCCACCGTTAGCAGCCGTGGTATCTATAAGACTCCGGCTATCCTGCGTGACTTTGCACTATACGACGACAATCAATCCAGCGGTTACGACTTGGAGTACTGCCAATGGTCGGGGCTGCCTGAGCAAGACTTCCAATTGCAAGACGACTATGCATGGACGCTGGGGCAATTTGTTTGGACGGGTTTTGACTACTTGGGCGAGCCATCACCCTACGACACCGATTCGTGGCCGAGTCATTCATCCTACTTTGGCATAATCGACCTAGCCTCGCTACCTAAGGACCGCTATTACCTCTATCGCTCGCAATGGAACAAGCAATCGCCTACCCTGCACCTGCTGCCTCACTGGAACTGGAGCAATGGCGATCTGGTGCCGGTCTTTTGCTACACATCGTACCCATCTGCCGAGTTGTTCGTCAATGGTAAGAGCTATGGTGTGCTACGCCACGCTACGCCTGCCGAGTGTGAGCGCCTGAAAGCCGGTGAGGAGATTGCCGGTGTGAGCCACATGCCTAAGGTAGGTGACTTTGTTGTGCCTGAGTGGGGATCACAGCCACGTCCTGAACTATTGCCACGCTATCGCCTAATGTGGTTTGACGTACCATACGAGGCCGGTGAACTAAAGGTTGTAGCGTACGATGCCGAAGGCAACAAGGCTGCCGAGCAGGTTATTCGCACTGCAGGTGAACCGGCACGCTTGGCTGCCGTTTGGGCTAACCAATGCGAGAATCCTGAAGAGTTGTGCTACATAACGCTGCGTGTAGAAGATAAGGACGGCAACTTGTGCCCTAATGCGACCAACCTTATCCGTTGCGAGGGCGATGGCTTTGTTGCCACCGCCAATGGTGATGCCACCTGCCTTGAGTCGTTCATTGCACCGCAGATGCACGCTTTTGCCGGACAATGTACGTTCATCATCCGTCGCGGCGCAAAGGTTACCTTCGCAGCTGAAGGATTGCAGTCGACTACGATCTGTGCCAAATAACATTCCGTATCTATCAGACAAATGAAAAGCACCTCTGTTCAGGTGCTTTTCATTTTGTACTTATGTCTGCTTGTTCCAAGCGGGCAAAATCAGCAGAATATAGAACAAACCATGAATCTCTTCGGCGTATAGAAGATGACCATGAATATCTTCGAGCGTTTAGAAGAATGCCTTGAAGATATCGTTACCGTTGGCGTAGATAAGCAAGGCTATCAGTAGCCAGAAGCCAATATTGTTGATTTTCTCCAGCCACTTGTCTGGCAATTGCCTGCCCGTGATCATCTCTAACAGCAAGAGCAATACATAACCGCCGTCCAATGCTGGGATCGGAAGGAAATTCATGAATGCAAGAATCAGCGACAAGAAAGCCGTCATGTGCCAGAACGAGTACCAGTCCCAAACAGAGGGGAACATATTACCTATAGCCCCAAATCCGCCAAGCGATTCAGCCCCCTCTTTGGTAAACACGAGGCGGAACTGATGAACATAAGATGCCAAAAGATTCCACCCATACTGAATACCCGCAGGTATCGATTCCCAGAAACCATACTCTTTATGATCCGGCTCATAGAAAGCCGTTATAGGACGCATACCAACCCCCATCGTACCATGATCGCCAATGAACAGACGAGCCTGCTGATACACTGTGTCACGATAATATCCCACCACAATACTATCACATGGATGGGCTGCCAGCGCATTCTGAACCATCACGGTGCAGGGCGTAGGCTCACCATTGATGCTTACAATACTATCACCACGCTGCAAACCGCCATAATAGGCTGCATGATTAGGCAGCACCGAATCTACGACAAAGGGTATATAATAACTCAGCAGCACATAGCGACGTTTTTTATACGTCTTGTCCTGACGCGCTTTCGCACGCTCGATACGATCATAATCATTGGAGATAGCAAGGAATCGTGTGCCAAGGTCCTCTGACATTGTCAAATTAACCGTTTCGCCTTGGCGCTGCACAATCACATTGCGCTTACCCTCAATAATCAGCGATTCGACCACGTCAGCAAGAAATTCGGGTTCTTCGCCATCGATACTGATAATCTTATCTTGCTGACGAAAGCCCTCGTCCAGCAATACCTGAGAGTAGTACAAGCCACTATCAATCTTGCTTAGTGGCAGCGAGTCATCACCCCAATGGTGCAACATAGCGCCGAACATCAGCAGGGCGGCAACAAAGTTAACTAATATACCCCCAAGTATGATCAGCAGTCGCTGCCATGCCTTCTTACTGCGATACTCCCATGGTTGGGGTTCGCTGGGCAAATCGGTAGCTGCCTTGGTCTCGTCAACCATACCTGCTATTGAGCAATAACCGCCAAAAGGCACCCAACCTATACCCCACTCCGTGTTATCCGGATCGCGACGCCAATCGCCTTCGGGTAAGGCATTGATCTCGTCCATCGTCATCGGACGATAGAGGAGGTTACCCTTGTCGTCCTTCTTCGGTTGATTGGTCAGCGGGTCGATCAGCTCGGTTGCTGCCGGTTCAACATTCGGGGCAAAAAAGGCAAAACGCCACTTGCCGTCCACCTTCTTCATTCTGAATAACGAGAAACGGGGATTGATAAACATATAGAATTTCTCAACCCGCACCTTGAATATGCGCGCAAAAGTAAAGTGCCCGAGTTCGTGTATAACGACCAGAAAACTTAATGCTATCAGTAATTGTATCCACTGTATTGCTGCCATGACAATTGATAATTGATAATTAATAATTCTAATTTCGGCTAAGCCTCAAACGATTGGCTAAAGCCAACTGCTGATTAGCCGTCGCGTCTCTGCATCGGTGCAGACATAATCATCATAGGTTGGTTTGGCTATGTACGGCATCACCAGCATCGCCTTGCTGATGAGTTCAGACATTCGAAGGAAGGCACACTTATGCTCGCGGAAAGCAAGGTTCACTACCTCGTTGGCAGCGTTGAGCACGCAAGGTACGGTACCACCACGGTGCGTGGCTTCGTATGCCAAAGCTAAGTTAGGGAAACGTTGCAAGTCGGGCTTTTCGAACGTTAGAGTGCCCAACGCAGCCAGGTCGGCACGCGGAAAATCGGATGCCATGCGTTCGGGATAAGTCAATGCCAACTGTATCGGCACGCGCATATCCGGTGCACCAAGTTGAGCCTTGATCGCACCATCAACAAACTGTACCGCTGAGTGTACAATCGACTGCGGATGAATCAGCACCTCTATCTTCTCAACCGGCACCCCAAACAGCCACTTGGCCTCAATAACCTCAAACCCCTTGTTCATCATCGATGCCGAATCGATAGTGATCTTTGCACCCATGCTCCAGTTAGGATGCTTGAGGGCTTGTTCAGGAGTGACGGACGCCATCTGTTCGTATGTCAGATTCCGAAATGGACCACCTGAGGCTGTTAGCAAGATCTTCTCTATCTCCGCCCTTTCCCCCATCAGCGATTGAAAGATAGCTGAGTGCTCGCTATCCACGGGCAGAATGGGCGCATGATACTGCTGTGCCAGTTCGCATATCAGCTCACCGGCCACAACCAGAGTCTCTTTGTTAGCCAACGCAATCGTCTTGCCGGCCTTGATTGCCTCTATTGTCGGACGCAAGCCTGCATAGCCTACCATAGCGGCAACCACGATATCTATAGGTGCAAATGTTACCATCTGCGCAATGGCATCAGTTCCTGCCCAAACCTTGCACGCCTCGTCCTTCAATGCCTCCTGCAAGGTAGGATACAAGGATTCGTCTGCTATGCATACTATCTCGGGGTGGAACTCTTTTGCCTGACGGATGAGCACATCAACCGAGCGATTCGCACAGATGGCATACACGCTGAACTGCTCAGGGTTGGAACGAACGATATCCAGTGTCTGCGTTCCAATGCTGCCGGTACTGCCCAGTATTGCTAATTGTTTCATGTAGTCTATAGTCGAAAATCAAGATTTCCGCCTCCAACTTGTGCTATGGAGCACTCAGGAGTCTAAAATGCTATTATTTCTTCAGGATTGATTTCTTGTCCTTGTTTCCATAGTTCGAACACCAGTGGCGTTCCCGCCTTGGCAATAGCTATGGTCTGACCTGTTTGCACTGTTTCGCCAACACGACATGTCACCTGACCGACATATCGGTAGATTGACAGGTAGTTCTGATGCAGTACCATGACGGTATATGTATCGTTTCCTTCGGAGTCGATATGCACGATCGTACCATCCAACGTAGAGCATATATTCTCTTTATCAGGTGTGCTGATTGTCACGCCGTGCCTGTTCTCACGCGGCGCATACGATTCAATGATAGCCCCATGTGCCGGCAAGTAGAGTGAGAAGATAGGTTCGTTACTCGGCGCATCAAACAATAGCAGGTTATCCCGCTCGCGTGCTTCGTATTCAGCAATAAAAGCTGCTGTAGCTTCGCTCTTGGCCTCTAACAATTGTTCTTGCATAACAATCTGCATTGAGTCCAGACTGACCACCGTATCGCTTTTTACCTCACCGGCTACGACATCGCGCACCACACTGATATACTGCGTTTGCAGATCCATGGTGTGCTGCAGTGAGTCGATACGCATTGATTCCTCTATAATCTCCTGCCTTAGGCTGGCAGAGTATCCCGGCAAGATGTTACGAAAAGGCGTATAGACAATCAGCAACGACAGAATAACCAAAGTCAGCACAAACATCAGAAACGCTACGGTGAACACGCCGAGTCCTGACACATGTATATGCCAGAACTCGCGTAGCGTGTCATCGTCTATCAGCGTCAGGCGACGCTTGTGACGTATGCGTCTAAACCAACTTTCTTCGTTGTACATCAGCCGAAATGATTAGTCCAGAATAGTGCATCCCTCGCAAGGCTTGAGTTGCTTGAAGAAATCGTTGCCTTTGTCATCCACGAGGATGAATGCAGGGAAATTTTCCACCTCAATCTTCCATATAGCTTCCATGCCCAGTTCGGGATACTCAACGCACTCAATCGACTTGATATTCTCCTGCGCCAGGATAGCAGCAGGGCCGCCTATTGAGCCGAGATAGAATCCTCCGTGCTTTTGGCAGGCGTTCGTCACATCAATCGAGCGGTTACCCTTGGCAAGCATAATCAGGCTGCCACCATGGTCCTGAAACTCGTCAACATACGGATCCATTCGTCCGGCTGTAGTCGGTCCCATTGAGCCGCACGCCATACCTGCAGGTGTCTTAGCTGGGCCGGCATAGTAGATCGGATGATTCTTCAGGTACTCGGGCATCGGTTCGCCGGCATCCAGACGGGCTTTGATCTTGGCGTGAGCGATATCTCGACCTACGATAATCGTGCCGTTTAGACTCAGACGGGTGCCAATCGGATATTTCGTCAGGATCTTGCACACATCCGCCATCGGCTGATTGAGGTCAATGCGCACGGCGTCCCCCTCACCGGCATTACGCAACTCGGCAGGAATGAGCGAAGCAGGGTTGTTATCCATCTTCTCAATCCAAATGCCATCTTTGTTGATCTTGCATTTGATATTCCTATCGGCTGAGCACGATACGCCCAAGCCTATCGGACAGCTGGCACCGTGGCGAGGCAGACGTACTACGCGCACGTCGTGAGCCATATATTTGCCGCCGAACTGTGCCCCCAGACCAATCTTGTACGCCTCTTGCAGCAGGCGTTTCTCCAACTCTATATCGCGGAAAGCACGGCCTGTCTCATCACCCGTGGTGGGCAGACTATCATAGTAATGAGTGGATGCCAACTTCACGGTCAGCAGGTTCTTCTCTGCCGATGTGCCGCCTATCACGATGGCGATGTGATACGGTGGGCATGCAGCCGTACCCAGGCTCTTCATCTTCTCAACAAGGAACGGAACCAACGTCCCCTCGTTCTGAATACGCGCCTTAGTCTCCTGATACAGATACGACTTGTTCGCACTACCGCCACCCTTCGTTACGCACAGGAATCTGTACTCCATTCCTTCCGTAGCCTCCAGATCAATCTGTGCCGGCAGGTTACACTTCGT
>JAFSPC010000001.1 GCA_017443075.1 Paludibacteraceae bacterium | reverse complement strand
TACCCCGCTGGGTACAGATGTTGCTTGGCGGTGCCATAGGCATGGTGATGGATATGTTCACTCACGCCCCGGGCATACACATGGCAGGATGCGTGATGATAGCCTATCTGCGTCCGCTATTGGTAGCAGGTGCAATGCAGGACATCGACCGCATGAAGGGGGCTATCACATCCGATAGCATAGGCATGGCTAACTGGTTGCGTATAACGGCAATTCTGGTTACAGTACACCATGTGATAGTCTTTATGCTGGAGGCATTCTCGTTCTCACACTTCGGATTCACCCTGCTGCAAATCATCGTCAGCGGAGTATTCAGTTACGTACTCATACTGATGCTTGAATACGTCCGCAAGAACACCTGATTCACCCCAAATGGTAAATCGTAAGTGGTAACATACCAAATAGAAATGGTACATGACAAATGATCCTTACAGCAAACGTCCTTACCTGATCGCCGGCTCCGTAGTGCTCGTGGTGATGATATTCATTGTCCGCCTATTCTGGTTGCAAGTGATTGACCAGTCGCAGAAGCAAAAGGCGGACAACAACGCATTGCTACGTCAGGTCATTTATCCCTCACGCGGCCTTATCTACGACCGCCATGGCGAATTGCTGGTATTCAACCAGCCTATCTACGAAGTCACACTGATTATGCAAGAGATGCGTCATGGCTTTGACACCGTGGCATTCTGCCAATGCTTAGGCATTGATAGTCTGGATTTTGCCAAGCGCATTGACGCTATGCGTGACAAACGCCGCAACCGTGGTTTCTCGACCTACACGCCCCAGGTGTTCATGGCCCAGCTCACCAAACAAGAGGTGGCTTCGCTACGCGAGACATCTTACAAGTTCCCCGGAGCCGGCATACGCAAGCGCACCCTGCGCGGCTATTCCTATCCATACGCAGCCCATATACTCGGTTCGGTGGGCGAGGTATCCCAAACGGACATTGATCGTGACGCGTACTACCAGTCGGGAGACTATGCCGGACGTGACGGTTTGGAGCGCACCTACGAACAACGCCTGCGCGGCACCAAAGGGGTAGAAGTGATCATGCGCGACTCACGTGGCAGGATTCAGGGCTCTTACCACGACGGAGCCGAGGATGTAGAGGCGGTGACCGGCACAGATCTGCACCTGTCGCTGGATATACATCTACAGGCCCTGGCCGAACAGATGCTGGCAGGCAAGGTAGGCAGTGCAGTGGCAATTGAACCAGCAACGGGCGAGATCCTCGCATTGGCATCTGCTCCGACATGGAATCCTGATATACTGGTCGGCAAGCAGCGTTCGGCGCAATACCACCGCCTGCTCAACGACCCCGGCAAGCCTCTGATCAACCGCGCCACACAAGCCATGTACCCACCCGGTTCCACCTTCAAGACCTTGCAAACGGTTATCTGCCTTGAGGAGGGCGGCATAACTCCGCAGAGCAAGTACCCCTGCTCAGGTCCGGGCTCATCGCCTATCAAATGTACTCACCACCACGGCTCACCAGTTGATCTGTTAGAGGCCATCGAGCAGAGTTGTAACCCCTACTTCTGGTGCGCATTTCGTGACATGCTGCAACGTGACGGTTATGGCGATAACAATGCTACGTTCCGCAAGCGCTACGACCTATGGCGTGAGGATGTGCTGAAGTTCGGGTTGGGTCAACGTTTTCAGGACACGGACATTGGCGAACAGGCCTCGGGCGCCATACCTACCCAACGCCTGTTCAACCGCACCTATGGCGAGAAGGGGTGGAAAGCGATCACCATCCGTTCGCTAAGTATAGGTCAGGGTGAGGTGCTGGCAACGCCCCTTCAACTCGCCAATCAGGCTGCCACGCTGGCTAACCGAGGGTATTACATCACCCCTCACCTGAATACCGAACTGACGAACAATCCCGCCCTGCGTCATGAGACGGGCATAGCCCGCCAGTGGTTTGACTTGACGGCTGAAGGTATGCACCGCGTGATGACGAAGGGCACAGGCCGATGGTACAACATCGATTCGCTACAGATGTGCGGCAAGACGGGCACAGCTCAGAACCCTCACGGCAAGGACCATGCCATCTTTATTGGTTTTGCTCCCAAGGATAATCCGAAGATAGCAGTGGCAGTAGTTGTTGAGAACGCAGGTTTCGGTGCCACATGGGCAGCACCTATGGCATCGCTGATGATCGAGCAGTACCTGACAGGCACCGTCACGCGCAAGCATATATACAACAAGATGGTGAACACCGTACTCACCCACCCCTCATCAGACAACACCAATTAGCCCTCTGCCACATAGCCAATGACTAAACGGCAAAGAGCAAAGGGCAAATAAAGACATGGTAAATCGCAATAGTATCATATCGGGAATAGATTGGTGGACTATCATCCTATACTTGGTGATAGCCCTGTTCGGCTGGCTGAATATCTACGGTGCCAGTTACACATTCGACCAGACTTCCCTCTTCGATTTGAGCAACCGCGCCGGCAAGCAGTTCTTGTGGATAGGCATAGCCTGCATCTTAGGGATAGCCGTGCTATTTATCGAAGGTCGCACCTACGAGGTCACAGCGTACCTTATCTACGCCTTCTGGATACTGGTGCTGCTTGCCACCCCTTTCCTCGCACATAACACCAAAGGTTCGATGTCCTGGATAGATATAGGGCCCCTAAAGTTCCAACCTGCAGAGTTAGCAAAGATGATTACCGCGTTGGCATTAGCCAAGTATATGGGGCGTTATGATTATCGTGTCCGCTCATGGCGCGACCTGCTGGTGCCGGTACTGTTGTTTGCTTTGCCAGCATTTATCATCATGGTCTGGCAGCGTGAGACGGGTTCGGCATTGGTGTTTGTGTCATTTCTGATTATGTTCTACCGCTTCGGAATGTCGGGCTATGTGCTGACAGGCGGGTTGTCGTTTGCACTGCTATTCATTTGCTCTATCCGCTTTGGTGGGGTAGCCTTGCCCTGGGGTGCAGGAAATGTTGGCGTGCTGATCTGCTATCTGATACTGATGGCAGTGATTGTAGGATTCATGTGGCTGCAGGAGCGTGACGGTGTGCATGCACTCATCCTGTGCGGCATAGTCATTCTGGCATACGGTGCGGGACTGATTGTGAATATATGGCACACCGTCAACTTCAACCTTGTCTCACTCATTGCATTGTTGGCATCACTATTGTATTTCAGCATATTGAGCATCTACAGGCGGCATTTCTCGCTATTGTTGGTGACGGCTTATGTGGCCGTTGCTCTGCTCTTCTGCGAGGCATGTACGATGGTGTTCGACAAGGTACTGCAACCTCACCAGCGCACTCGTATAGAGGTGCTGTTAGGCCTGAAGGACGACCCGACAGGCGCAGGCTACAATGTCAACCAGTCGCTCATTGCCATCGGTTCGGGTCAGTTCACGGGTAAAGGCTTCCTGAAGGGTACGCAAACCAAGTTGCGTTTTGTACCCGAGCAGGACACCGACTTCATCTTCTGCACCGTAGGTGAGGAATGGGGTTTCATCGGTTCTGCCGGTCTGCTGATTGTATATCTGATTTTCATTCTTCGGCTGATAGTCATAGCCGAACGTCAGCGTGACAACTACTCGCGCATATATGCGTATTGCGTGGTGGGCATCTTCTTCTTCCACCTGACAATCAATGTGGGCATGGTATTGGGTCTGCTGCCTGTAATCGGTATTCCGCTTCCTTTGTTCAGTTATGGCGGTTCGTCGATGATCAGTTTCACCTTGCTACTCGCGGTACTACTCCGCCTTGATGCTGAACGCCTGAACAAACTTGTATAGACCGCAGCCAAGCGGCTGCCCAAAGAAAAAGACCGCACCTATGGAACACAAAGAGGAAAGCCCAATCACGAGCTATGATACCAAGCATATATTCTCCCGCGCAGAGTTACTGCTTGGTCAGCCCGTCATGCATCGTATATCCGTAGCCCGCGTGATTATCTTTGGTGTGGGCGGTGTAGGCTCATGGTGTGCCGAGAGTCTTATACGTTCGGGCATCGGTCACCTGACAATGGTGGATGGCGATGTAGTGGTAGCATCGAATATCAACCGCCAGCTAATGGCAACCACCGCTACGCTCGGGCAACCCAAGGTAGCTGTGCTGCGCGAAAGGCTGATGCAAATCAATCCGGAAGCCGATGTCCGCACAGTATGCGGGCGTTTCAATACCGAGACGGCTGAGAGCTTTCACCTGCAGGATTATGATTATGTGATAGACGCTATCGATTCGCTGCCAGACAAGATGCTGCTGATCAATACGGTCACGCGTCTGCCGCATACACAACTGTACTCCAGCATGGGTGCAGCTCGTAAGTTCGACCCTACCCGCATACGCATTGCCGAGTTCTGGCGCGTGACAGGCGATCCGCTGGCGCGTTCACTGCGTCAGCGCTTCAAGCGCGGGAAGGTATTCCCCGCCCGCAAGTTCCAATGCGTGTATAGCGATGAGCTGTTAAGCAATCAGCAATCAGCGCTCAGCTATGAGCAGTCGGAGGCGGGGGCGCCGCAACCGAACGGCACGGTTGCGCATATTACTGCCATCTTTGGCAACATGCTCGCCTCGCTCATATTAAAACATATATGCGAAAAACAATAAAGAAAACGATACTTTTTTGATTTTTTATTTGGAAATATCAATTATTTTTCGTACCTTTGCACGTTTTTGCGAATAAAGCGGGCGAGGGATGAACAGCACACCAGACAAAGAAAGAGGGTAAAAAAATCTACATGGTGCATCGACCCTCCGCATAACCAAACTGACGACACGTATGGCAATCGTATTAGAAGAAGTCAAGACCAAGGTACAGCAGTACCGCTTTGCCAAGTTCGGCAACGATCTGTACAAGGACTGCAAAGAGTTCTGCCCCCATCTGTTGCTGGATGAGATGAACACTTTCAATCCTAAAAAGAACCCCTCATACGATGTATGTGAGGCTATACAGTATTTGGCATACCGCGATGGTAAGATTGTAGGGCGTATAGCCGGCATTATCAACCATACTGCAAACGAGCAGTGGGGAGTGAAGAAGGTTCGGTTCGGTTGGATAGATTTTGTAGACGATATTGAGGTCAGCCGTACCCTGCTGGATGCAGTATCAGCGTGGGGTAAAAGCAAAGGGATGGATACACTGAACGGTCCGGTAGGTTTTACCGATTGGGATTATGAAGGCTTGCTGATAGAGGGCTTCGAGTACCTTGCCCCGATGGCATCGCTATACAACTATCCGTACTACGAGCGTCATCTGGAGGCATACGGGCTACAGAAGGAGAACGACTGGATAGAGATGCAATTAGACCCCAACTGCGAGACCCCCGAACGCGTGTTACGCTTGGACAAGCTGGTACGCGAACGCTATCACCTGCGTGTGGACAAGGTGCATTCGGCTAAAGAGTTGGAGAACAAGTATGGTATGGAGTACATGGATATGTTAGATAAAGCATATCAGGAGTTATACAACTTCCAGCCCATGACGCCACGACAAAAAGAGCACTATAAAAACAATTATTTTCCGCTGCTGAACTTCGATTTCGTTACTATCGTTGTGAACGAGAAGAACGAGATAGTAGGTGTGGGTCTGGGCATGCCGGATATATCGCACGCTCTTCGCAAATGCCAAGGACGGCTATTCCCCTTGGGTTGGATAGGTGTGCTTCGTGCCCTAAGAGCCAAGCAGATGGAGGCGTTTGACCTGCTGCTGATAGGCGTTCGGCCAGATTACCAGGGCAAGGGTGTGAACGCTGTGATAATAGCCGAGCAACACCCGTACTACAAGAAATACGGCATTCAGCGCGTAGAGACGACCTCTATCATGGAGACGAACACGCGTAATATCGCCAACTGGGAGATGTTCCCCCACAAGCAGCACAAGCGCCGCCGTGCCTACCAAAAGAAGATATAATTTAGCATCCTAAATCACTAAAGGGTTGACTTCAGTCGAACGATATGAGAAGGCATTGGGTGTATTGGACACATACATCCGCGATCATAACTTGCGTCACACGCTTGAGCGCGAGCGTCTGCTGAAGATAATAGCGGAGGTGAATGCACCCGTTTTTACCGTTCATGACATCGATGCCAAGCGAAAAGATGCACATATTTCCGTTCCGACGCTATATAATTCGCTAAACTTGTTCGTTTCGGCACGGATTTTGTACAAACTTGAGCGTACGCACGGCGTAACTCAAGAGCAGTACAAGTGGGCACTGGATGCGAAGAACAGCATGCGCGTTATATGTACGCGCTGCGGTAGAGAGGCAGTGTTTACCGACAAGGCGTTGCTTCGCATCATACAGGAACGCAAATACGCGAACTTTGTACCGGCACACTTCTCACTATATGTATATGGCACCTGCAAGACCTGCCGCCGGCTGCTGATTCAGCGGAATAACAATGAGAGGGGGCGAGAGAAGTTGAAAGTTGAGAATTGAGAGTGGAGGGTTGATGGTTGAAAGAAGTTGAGAGTTGAGAAACTATAATACTATACGCAATGAATTTGTATTGGGGCATATTTCTACTAACGATGTTAGCGAGTTGGCTGGTGAGTGCGCTATTCGAAAGGCGCATGAAGCAGTACAGCGCTATTCGCACATCGATGACCGGCAAGGAGGTAGCCGAGCGCATGTTGCGTGAGAACGGCATTACTGACGTGCAGGTGGTGAGCACGGGAGGCATACTGACCGATCACTACAACCCCATGAACAAGACGGTTAACCTGTCGGCAGACGTGTATAACGGTGCTACACTGGCAACGATGGCGGTAGCGGCCCACGAGTGCGGTCATGCCGTACAGCACGCGGTGGGATATGTGCCCTTGCGCATGCGTTCGGCACTGGTGCCGGTAGTAAACTTCTCGGCTCGCTGGGTGACATGGGTGATATTGGCAGGGATGCTGGTGCTACAACAGTTTCCGCAACTGATGTTGTTCGGGATAGGATTATTTGCAATGACAACACTGTTCTCGTTCATCACCCTACCGGTAGAGATCAACGCCTCAGCGCGCGCAATCAACTGGCTGGAGGAGTCCATGCTCATCTCGCGTGAGGATTTACCCAAGGCCTCGGCAGCGTTGCGCGCTGCAGCGTACACATACGTTGTAGCAGCATTATCATCATTGGCTACACTGCTGTACTACGTAGCCATCTATCTGGGCGGCAGCCGCAGATAACCGCACATTGAAATTTAGCCTTTCATACGAACTGTTCCCCGAAAAGGCCCGCAGGTTGTTATTCGGAGACGTTCGGCCCCGTAGCTCAATTGAATAGAGTGTCAGATTCCGGTTCTGAAGGTTCTGGGTTTGAGCCCCAGCGGGGTCACGGGCGCGAAAGCAAGCCGCGCTACAGATGTCGCATAGCGACATAAAGCGCGCGGCTGCTTATCGCGCCTCCGACAAACAACGTTTCACGTTCTTTGTCGGGTGGGGGGAGGAGACAAGCCAAGCTTGGCTTGATTATACTAAAAGGGCAGAAAGAATTGAAACGAGTACTGGCATTTTTAGAGGATCTGGCGAAGAACAATAACCGCGAGTGGTTTGCCGCCAACAAAGAGCGCTATACCGAGGCACTCGGGTTGTTTACGCAATTTGCGGAAGAATACCTCGTGCGCCTGCAGCAGATTGACGAGAATCTGACGGGAGTGAACCTGAAAGACTGTATGTGGCGCATCTACCGCGATACCCGATTCAGCAAAGACAAGACGCCGTATAAGGATCATTTCGGTGTTTTCCCTGCGGCAGGTCAACCGGGCAAACCTCAGACAGCAGGCAAGCACTCCGACCGCGCAGGTTACTACCTGCACATTCAGCCCGGGCATTGTATGTTTGCAGCAGGAATGTGGTGCCCTGTGCCTGATCTGCTGAATGCAGTACGGCGGGAACTGCAAGCGAATTATGAAGAGGTAGAAGAAATAATGGCAGCCGAGCCGTTTCAGAAATACTTCGGAGATTTTGACCAGACATACATGCTCAAGCGCGTGCCTGCGGGCTACGATGCGGACTTTCCGCATCCAGACTGGCTCAAGCAGAAGTGGTTCGTAATCTCCACGCCATTCAGCGATGCAGATGTGTGCAAGCCCAAGTTTATGGACAAACTGCTGGATGTATCCCGTGCCGCCAAGCCGATGAACGACTTTCTGAACTACACGTTTGAGGAGTACGGCGAGTTTCCTGATCGCGAGCGCCGCTAATCAATCAGAAAAAGCAACACAAACAATCCTTCGCAGTCCACAAAGACTGCCAAACCCAAGCAGTCAGACAAGACTGCCAAACCCGAAAAAGAACCGAAGGTTGTTTTTCGGAAAGCCGAGGCAATGGTCCCATAGTTCAATGGATAGAATACGGGTTTCCTAAACCTTAGATCCGAGTTCGATTCTCGGTGGGACTACAAGAGGTGAGATAAAAACCTTAAATAAACCACGAAAGACCTTGACATGTGTTGTTGTACCCTAATTTCCCAAAAGCATACATACGGCTGAAAATTCGGCATTAAAGATTGTCAAATATACGTATTTGACCCGTTGTTTGCACACAAGATATTACAATTTGCCCAATTTTTAAGAAAATGAAGTACGATTTTTAGCATAAGATTAGCATATATGCAGAAAAAAT
The DNA here is from genome assembly GCA_017443075.1 of Paludibacteraceae bacterium. GTDB lineage: Bacteria > Bacteroidota > Bacteroidia > Bacteroidales > Paludibacteraceae > Colicola. Next base: position 13,184 of record JAFSPC010000001.1, on the reverse strand, counting down.
TGTAATTTTGCACCACTTTGCGGTGTTAGTATGCAAAATAGCCCTCGCAAACGTATAATATATAGGTAATTATATATGTACGCCCTCCCCTGCAGATAGTGAATTAAAAGGTGGTTTGGGAAAATCGCCACGCAGGTAAAGGATATTTATAGGGGGGGGTAAGTGATTGATTATAAAGCACTTACTTGCAGCTAAAGATTAGTAACACATGATTCAAATGACAGCGAAGCCAAACATATTGGTCTCTGTTTTGCTATACATATTGGTGCACACGTGCCCGATATGTAATGCCACACCTACCTTACACACGTATGCGTACGCGTACGCGATTGGTGATAGTGCTGCAACAGATGATAGCATAATTGCGGATAACAGCCCAACTGCTGAACCTAAACTATCCAATATACCATCTACACAAACTATAGACTCCGACACGCAGCAGCCGACATTAAGCGGTGACACGAATCAGCCAAATATGGCTGCCAGGGATACAGCATGGGTAAATGCGTCTGTTATGGATTCGGTGCGGGTAAATGTGGCAGAAGGTGATACGGGCAAGGTAGAGACAGTGGGGATTACACCGCGGCCGACGTATGTTGCCCTGAAGAATAATCTGCTATATGATGCGGCGGCGACACCGAATCTGCAATTGGAGTTCCGGCTGGCAGAGCACTGGACATTGATGGCCGGTGTAGGGTTCAATCCTTTCCCGCGGGACGACAAGAAGTTCCCGAAATGGCGCCATGTGTTGGTAGAACTGGCGCCGCGGTACTGGTTCTGTGGGGCGTTTACTCGAGATTTTGTATCGCTGAACGTAGGTTACAGTCATTACAACGTAGCCGGTGGCACGTATCCGATAGGTTGGATGTACAAAGATGTGCAGACGAACCGCTTTCAGGGTGATGCGTTGTTGTTCGGTGGCAGTTATGGCTGGATGTTCCCATTGACGAAGCACTTCAGTATCGAGCTGGAGGGCGGAGTGGACGGCGGTGTGACATGGTACGACCAGTTCACATGCGTACATTGCGGCAAGCAGTTGGCAGAGAAACAGAAGAAATGGTTTGCCGTACCGCGTTTGGGTGTGAACCTCGTGGTGATGCTGGATGACACGAAAGAGGACTTTGAAGACCGCTGCGACTGCCAGAAACTGCATGTAGCACCTGCGCAGGAAGAAACTGCGGTGAGTGAGGAGACGGCAGAAGAAACGGTATTGGCTGTTGTGCCACAACAGGAAGACAGCGTAGCGAGTGGGGAGACGACGGAGGAAGCAGAAACGGTAGAAGAAACAGATACGGCAGGAGAGGCGGTGACGGCAGATGCCGATGAGCCTCGTGAGGTTGCCGAACCGACCTTGCAGCAGTTGCGCGAGCAGATATATGCCATTGAAGAGCAGATGGCAGTTCAGCCGAGTGATTCGCTGTGGCAGGAGATTGACAAGATCGTAGCAAAGCAAGAGGCAATAGCGCATAAGAATCAGATGAGTCGTTTGCGCGATGCTATCCTCCGTCCGCTGCCGGAGTTTGCGCCATACGATCCGAATAAACGTGTGGAGACAGAGCCCAACTGCATCTACATGCACTTTGATGTAGACAAGACGAATGTTGACCGCGCGTATATCCACAACGACGAGCTGATGGACAGCATCGTAGCCGTAATACGCGAGGCTAAAGAGGACCCGACGATAGAGATCAAGCTGATAAAGATTGTGGGTATGGCATCGTTTGACGGTCCGCTGGAGGGCAACATACGCTTGGGTAAGAGCCGTGCAGAGGCATTGCACGACTACCTGCAAGAACGATTCCACTTTGATGAGAGTATGTACAGGATATACAACGGCGGTGAGTGCTGGCAGGAGTTGAGGTGGTACTTGGAGCAAGAGTCGTTCCCGAACAAACATGAGGTGATGATGACGATAGACCGCGAGCCGGATGTGGAGATTCGCGAGTTGATTATAAAGAATCTGGACGGCGGCATAACGTATGAGTACATGCGCAGACACTTCCAGCGGTACTTGCGTAACTTAGGTACAATAACAGTATATTACGAGGAGAAAAAATAAAACTAAAGACAAAATAACCAACCAAATTAAAATTAACCCCTTAAAGAGTTAAAACAATGAAAACGACTAAAATTTTTGCTTATGCATGCGCTATTGCGCTGGTAAGCACCGTAGGATTCACGTCCTGCAAGAAGGATGAGCCACGTCAGCAGGTCCCGCAAGTAAACACCGACATCACTCTGTCGTTGCCGACCCAAGTAGGCGGAGCAATGCGTCGTATGCCGGGTGCAACCGTACAGACTAACGGTGCAACTGATTTTGACGCAAACGGCATGAAGAGTATCACTCTTATCCCGTTCGCAAAGAAAGAAAAAGTATCCGTTTCTTCAACACGTCTGGGTGACTCCAACATTGATTTGGGTACTCTGGGTGCCACCATCAGCCTGAGTGCAGACGCCAATGGCCGCACAAAAGTATTTACCGGTAAGAATGTGCCCCTCGGTGCATCGGCATTCCTATTCTATGGTGAGTCAAACAAGACCTCAAGCAACAAATTTGAGATAGGTTCGCTGACCGGTTCGTTTGATGCTGCCAGTCCTGCCAGCTACACATTTTCATTGGAAGCCATTCAACCGAATGCCTCTACCGTAGATGCCAGTGCTGCATATACGGGTTTGATCAAGTATCTGAACCACGTAGCTAACGCCCAGGAGAATGAAAGTGCAAAAGCATGGAAAGATTACACTACAGTTGCCGGTGACAATGAAGGTTTCGTAGCCATGGCTGATACGTTCAAGACAGCAAAGGTTCTCAGTTCGTTCGGCATTCAGCGTATGATGACAGATCTTTATCAATCCATCAAGACTAACTCCGACGCTATTGCAGCAGCTATCCGTGACTCCATTGCAACCGCTGAATTTGCAACCGTTGACGGTGATGGCAATGTAACCTTGGTAGCCTCGCTACAAAACTTCCCTCAGAGTTTTGGTTTGCCTGTAGGTTGTATCGCCGTAGCCTACAGTACTTCGGAAAAGGTATTCGGAGGTAATGCTGTTAGTGCATTTGGCGGTTTGGATCCTGCAGCCATCAACAACTTTGTTTATCCTCCATCGCTTTGGTACTATGCCAACAGTCAGATTAAGGCTTCATCGTCGTCGAAGGAAAGCAGTTACACCACACCTGCAAGTTGGGCATCTGTTCTGGCAACATACGAGAAGGACAACGCTTCAGTCGTAGCATCTACCCGCTCGATAGCCATCAAGGATACCATCCAATATGCTGTTGCCCGTTTGGATGTACAACTCAAGTTTAAGGAAGGCACAACATTGGTGGATAACGATCCTAACACTACAGCTAATGTTGTAACAAATCCTGTGGCAGGTTATCCGCTGAAAGCTGTGCTTGTAGGTGGTCAGAAGAACGTAGGATTTGATTTCACGCCGGGCGTTGGTACTGCATATACCGTATATGACACCGTTATGACTTCTGATATCGCCGCTGTTTCAACTTCATACAGTGCAGCCAACTCAACACTTGTACTTGAGAGCGCTGAAGACGAGGATGAGTATATTGCCATCGAGTTGGTGAACACCTCAGATAAGGATTTCTACGGATATGACGGTATTGTGCCTGTAGGCGGACGTTTCTACTTAGTAGGAAAGTTAGCCGCAGCATCAGCTACAGAGACAGGCAACAAAGTATTCAAGCAGGATTACACGACAACCGCCCGCATAGCCATCAAGGATTTGAAGAGTGCATACAACACTATTCCTGATCTGAAGGCTCCGCAATTGGAGATTGGTTTGGCTATTGACCTGACATGGCAGACCGGTCACACCTACGACCTTGAGTTGTAATTGTTATTTGCGTTTTTGGAATTGAAGCGATTACTGCTCATAGTATTACCGTTGATGTTAGCTGCATGCAGTCTGATTGATGATGATCTGAGTGTATGCGGTGTAGATCAACCGATCAACTACGTACTGCAACTGCACACTAATATCAGTGCGCAGTTGCAGGCGGAGTTGTCAGCAGAAAACGAGGTTCCTGCCCGCGAAGCATTGGAGAGATGGTTGGTACCAATCTTCCCAGACAAGAACATTGACGTTGACCTGCGATTCTATGACAAGCAGAACGATGAACTTACATTTAGCAGACAAGAGATTCTGCAAAACAATCGCACAAGTATTACACTCACACTACCGAGAGACAGTTTTATGCACTTGGCAGTAGCAAATGTTGCCAATGCCCGACAAGTTTACATGCAGGATGATGACCACTCGGCAAACATGTATCTGAAATTACCTGACACGCCCATCATGGACGGACTAAACTCAGGCATATTCACAGCCCGGTTACCGATAGACGTGACAGATAGTATAAGAGACATTGAAGTGATACTGAATCTGATAACGTCATCCGTAGCTGTAGTTATAGATACAATATCCTGCCCTCAGATGCTGGGAATAAGCGGATATATGGATGGCTCAGCAGGTGGCTTCGGCGTACGTGACAGTATATTCATGTACGACAGTTCACCATCCATTCGGTTTGAGCAAGTGCCTATAGAAGCAGCAACATCTTCACCGGCTCGCAAGGCAACGGTGAGTACGGGCAGTCCATACATTTGCCAGGCAACGGCATGCTTTGCCACGCCTGATGACGAAGAATGGAAGATATCGATGACCACCACGCTAACTGACAACAGGCATACGACGACAACTCTCACAATAAAAGAATCACTGACAGCAGGCACGCTTCGCATCCTGAAATTACAGATGAATGAGGATGGAGGCTTAGTGCCGGTGAGCACCTCAGAAGTGGGTGCAAGCATAGAATTGGATTGGAAGAAGGGGAATGATCAAGAAATTGAAATATAAACAAATACTATACATCATAACGCTACTTGTATCGCTCTCGTCATGCCATCATGATATGGCAAGGCAGAGCCCTATGACGTTGTCGCTGTATTTGCCGGCTCAGGAATATACAACACAACGCAGGCGTATCATGGGTGACCCGGGCTCAACAGAACAGTTCGCGTTACCCAAATATGCGTATATATTTGTTATGCGTGAGACTAACTCGGGCTGGACGGTATGGAATAGAGAGGAGCGCATATTGCAGGATGAGCATTGGGAGATGACTCATAACACCGGTTTCCGAATCAACTACGGTGACAGCATATTCAGATATGATCTTAATTTTCACTTCCTGCTACAAGATGAAACCCCTGTCGGACGCGTATATGCCATCTGCAGTAATAAAAGGCTGACGTTCAGCAAGAGTCTTAATGACATTACCGATTTAGATGACTTGCTGAATCTGAAGTTCAGCACAACCCCCGACTCCATTCAGGAAGACCTGCAAAACATTTATGCCACGCCCTACAACTATACGGTTAACGGTCAGTATTACTGCTCGTTCGACTGCAGTGACGGGACATCCACCTACGTGGACTTGATGCTCTACCACGTGGCATCGAAAGTGGATATCAAATGGAACGTGGCGGCAGACAAGCGTATAGACAACGAGACGCCGGCTAACGGCGTACGATTGACCTACATGGGCGTGCGCAGGCTGTACAATGGCGATGCATACTGCTTCAAGCCGATGCGCAACACCCTGCCCTCGCTACCGTCAAGCGGCGGATATGACCTGCCGGACATCGTGACGGAAAGCGACGAAGGACTATGGTGGGAGGGGCGTACGTACTTCTACACCATACCATATACTGTAGAAGGCGCACCCGAGTACTTCCCCGTACAGATGGTGTTGCGCACGAACGGTATCACAAGCGGCACAGGCTATGAGTTGACGCTGAAGCAGGCAATAGATACCGCAAACGTATTTGTGCCATGGATGAGGGGGAACTTCAACCTGAGCAAGGCGTTGGGTAACACCAGCGCAGAGAAGGTGACAGACTGAGGACAAAAAATTGAATAGAAGACAATACATATTACTATTATTGCTCGTATGCTTGGGCGTATGTACGTGTGAACGTGCGTACGGTCAGACAGATACGATTCGCTATGTGAGTCCGCGAGGGTCGTACAACAACGACGGCTTGAGTTGGGAGCATCCGAAGAACCGTTTGCAGGACGCAATCAATGATCTGCGCGACTATCTGGAGGTTAACCACCTGAGTGGCGGTTCGGTATATGTTGCAGCAGGCACATACGTACCAACGGAGAGCACAGAGCCCACCGGCGGTAGTATGTTGAACACGTCATTCAAGATATACAGCGGCATACATGTGTATGGCGGCTTTGATGTGGATAATCCTGAGTCCCGCCCCGGATTACGAAAGATGGTGAACAACAAGAACTGCGAGGACAACTGGTCAGACCCCTCCGGCGTAGGTACGACCTCCGGCGATGAGATTGCATCGCAGTGGGACCTGAAGAACGTAACCATCCTGACGGGTAACCACTCGACGAGTACTGTTACGTTCACGTATGACAGTATCCGCGGCAGGTTCAACACCGCCTTCCCCGCCAGTTCGTATCACGTAGTATGGTTTGCGACGAACGGCACCTATCCTGCCACGGGCGATGAGAATGTGGACGGCCACTACCGCCCGCTGCCAAACACTGCACTGGTGGACGGTTGCGTTATCAGTAGCGGTAACGCGTCGACGCGTGCTACGACGGGACATGAGCACACGGCATACGGTGGCGGCGCATATATGGTAGGCAATGCCATTCTGCGGAACTGTATCGTAGAGCGCTGCAATGCTACGCTGCGCGGTGGCGGCGTGTATCTGGACGGCGGCGGCGAGGTGGAGTTCTGCAAGATCATGCAATGTCAGGTAACGGGTGTTGGCGTGGTGCAAGGCTATGGTGGTGGCGCATGTATCGACTACGACGGTGAGGTTAGTCACAGCCACATTATGAGTAACGTGGGCCGGTGTGGCGGCGGATTGGCTATCTGCCATATCAGTGGCGAATATCCGCTGACCGAGACGAGCAACTACTCGCCCTTCTCAAGTGCGTGCGTGATAAACAACAACACGGCGTCGGCTGAGGGTGGCGGCATCTATCTGGCCGAGGGTGGCACGATCAACCACGCCACGGTGACAGCCAACGAATGTGTGAGTCCGGATGTGACCTACTACGGTCGTCGTCATGGTCGTACGGGCGGCATCTATGTGCGCGACTGCGGCATGGTGTTCAACTCCGTATTCTGGGGGAACAAGTGTACGACAAACAATGATATACAGTTTGCGACGGTTCGTCAGGTAATAAAGAGCGGTTATGAGGTATTCGTATTTCACTGCGCGTTCATGAACCACGATATAACCGACTGGACGAACGTACGCAAGGACAACGTTTTCACTCTTGAGAAGCGAAACATGCCCATTGAAGGCACGACAGGCAACTATCCATGCTTCTTTGCCCCGACGGTTGACCCTCTGGACTGGGGTCACATCAATCCCAACGACAGTCTGTATGGCGCAGGCGTATTCAAGCGCCGCTACCCGTATCAGTTCCCCGGTCCTCGCTTGTGGCACCTGACGTCGTACTCGGCGTTGGATCAGAAAGGTGTGCAGGTGAACGATGCCGTACAGAACCCGCCGATATGGCTCAAGCATGCTCACACGGATTATGGTGTTGTATCGAACCCCTACGAGCCCGTATCCACCTTAGGAGCACTGGTGCGCAAGCCCGACCCGCTGACATACGCGTTAGTCAAGCCACAAGGCTTGGAGGGCAGAAAGGGCGATAACAAAGATACGCTTATCCCAACCATATTTATCGACCCCAACCGCCGCGGTACATTTGACGATGAGGGTAATTTTGCCCCCAACGAGACGGAGGGCGGCTCGTGGGACACGCCTATACGCGATATCGGAGAGGCGGTGAAGTTCTTCCGCCAATATCTGGTGGACGACCCAGGCGGTACGCACCACTTTATGATCCCGGCGCTGGTGAACGGCAAGCCGGCAGGAACGCCAACGCGGCACGAGTACATACAGATATTGATGAAGCAGGGCACGATATCCACCGTAGGTCCTGGAAACTACTTGGACAACAATATCCGTACCGCCTCGGTACGTATAGAAAGCCACATGCGTCTATACGGCGGCTATCCCTCCTCGCTGACAGGAACGAATACTGAGGGTCGGAACCCGCGTACGTACAAATCCGCCATCACCGCCAACCTGACGGGCAACACCGATGAGAGTGCGTACGAGAACAATGCGGCGCACGTGATCATCATGGCCAATGTCGAGCACGCCATAGTGGACGGCTTCACACTGAGCGATGCCAATACGCACAACGTATATAAGAGTTCGTCCGCCCGTGCGGGTGCGGGTGTGCTGGTAAATAATGTGAATACGCCTCCCGCTAAGCGTATTAATATGGTGGGTAACCAGGTGCGGAACTGCGTGATCAACAACTGTACAGCGCCCAAGGGTGCGGCGGTGTATGTGAACGGTGAATACCAGAAAGAGGACGGCGACATCTGCTATGCCGAGTTGATGCTGGTGAACTGCGTTATCCGTAACAACAGGGCGGATTATGTGATAGAGGGCAGCACAGTAAAGGAGAGCCATGGTGTGATCACGGCGAACGGCCGTGCGTACGTGCATCTGGAGCACTGCGATATAGTGAACAACGTGGGCTATCCGTTCAAGGCAGACAGCAAGACGACGGATGGTGACGATCCCATCTACTGCAAGCACCCCGAGCATGATCATGTATCGCCATTCCACGGCTACATTCGCGTGGACAACTCACTCATCTTCTGTAATGGCGACCGTGTGCTGGACGACCGTGGCGAATTAGGCAATGTGGCTCAGGTGATGTCAGTGAATGCTGACAACAATGGTCAGGAGTACGTGTTCGGACTGCACAACATGTTCGATGCCGACCTAAGGCTGCACAAGATTAGCAGCGATCAGCCGCACGGATTCTTTCAGAACGGGTACATGGTACCGATGACGGATGACTTTATGCCCGAAGGAGTTGTATCCCATTTCACCGAGGATATACGCGATATACCCGCCGACTCGGCGTCTCGGTTCAACCAATGCATCTTTACCCGCACGGACAACACCGCGAGTACCTACCCGATGTTCCTCAACCCAGCTCGTAACGTAGGAAACGCCCCGGGTGGTGACAAGCCGTTGTATGGCGGTAGTGTATCCTATACGCCTATGACGACCAACCCTTGCGTGAACGCCGCCTATACGGATTATTACTCGGAGTTGGATAACTTCGACCGTAGTGACGTACTGACACGTGACTATGGCGGCGCACCGGATATAGGTGCCATTGAGAACACCGACCTGCCTGCCGCAGGCGCGGTCATCTACGTCACACCCGATGGTGCCGGCAAACGCGACGGCTCCAGCTGGGCGAACGCCATCGCCGGAAATACGGTGTACGCGATGAATAGCGGTCTGATGTCACATGCCAACGCCCAAGGCGACAAGCTTGACACACTGAACAACACCACCCGACTGATCAACATCAGCACGGGTGCCCCTGTGCTCACCACAGACAATAGATATCAAGGTGGATTTGGTAATAGATTGGTTTCATCAACATCCATTACTACGCAAAAGACGTTAAACGTAACGACTAATACAACAGAACGATATACGTATTCCGGAGGTGCAAGGGATGGTGAAGAAACTGAATCTTCTTCCTCATCATCAACAACGACCCCTTCAAACTCCACCACATCGGAATATCTGAAACCTTACACTATCCCCGATAGCGAACATCCTTATGGCGAAATATCAGGTCAATCCCGCTCCTTCTGGCGAGCTACTGAAAATACAACCCCATTCAACGATGACGGTGTGTGGGATCCGGCCATAGCATCAAGCAACCGAAAACTCAAATGGTGTGTGGATAACGATTCTGTCCGTATTCAGAATGATCGGTATGAGAACTATATCAGTGGCTTGCAATGGGCGGTAGAGGAAGCTTCCCGCCGTAACCACGCCGCAACAAGACGCGGAGGCGAGTCGTTTGACACATTAGTGCAAGTTTGGGTCGGTGCAGGTACATACACAGATTACAAAGGTTACATCATGCGCGATAGCGTGACGGTATTAGGTGGTTTCCCTATAAACAAATATTCATCACCCGGCATGAGCGAGCGCCAAGCGTTGATGGCACAGGAAAGCACTGTCGCTATCCCTAAGTCAGCTAACAACGCCGACTTGGATGCTTCTGACTATGAGACTATTCTACAGATTTCCGATATCAACCCTATTACAAACACCAATACACTGAACACCGAAGCCATACGCTTCTACGATGAGGAATACGGTCTCCGCGCGACAAGAAACACCGTAGCTACGCGAACTGACACAAGAGTCGTAACACATAGTATGGTTTGGGAGGATGTCGAATTTTATGAGGATGTGACCAGTACCTACATCCAATACGCCGACATGAAAAATGGCAGCGATAATGTTATTACTAAAGACGGCACAACTAAATCAACGGTTGACGGTGTAACGACCATGACATTTGGAACAGTTTCGGGTTCACTGGATTGCTGGCATTTATCCTATCCGGATAAGAAAAACAATATTGGAAATGATAAGTCTCAAAACAAAAATTACAATATATATGTTCCGATAATCCCTGCTGAGACACCTGAGACAACCAAAGTAGCAAGCCAAACTCAATCCGGTAAATGGCTCTGGCTTCGTGACGGCTCACTGACGGGAGTAAAATTCTGGCAGACAATCACAGACCTACCTGAAGGGACCTACGAATTAATCGTAGATTTAGGTGGCGGATATAGAAATGAGAGTGACACCAGCGGAATGTGGCGGAATCAAAACACAAACATGTATTTCCATATTTATGATGAAGATGAAAATGATTATATTACGCCATATCAGATATTTACAACAGGTCGTGAACGAGCCAAAAGAGACACATTCCGTTTCGACCACAGCGGAGGTGAAGTTAAGATTCAAATAGAAATAGGCCCCGGCTTGCGTTCGACACCGGAGGATATAGATAACTTGCCTGCCTCCGGAAGTAACCCCAACCGCCGAGAAGTATGGATGTCGAACCTGAAACTACGCAAGAAGGAAGATGGCGGTTACGTAGAAACTGTTACTGATGTTACAACTCGGGGTGCTGAGTCCACGGTATCTACCTCATTAACACCGAGCGGTGAAGTCACTTTGTTAAAAACACGTCAAACTCTGCGCAAACGAGTGCTGACTATGCCTGATATTTGTACTCCAACCTACTACGGAGGTTGGGGAAACCCCGTTGTAGGTGGTGACGACGAGGTGGCGCATACCGTTCGCGTTGCATCATACGGCGACGACCTTAAGTCACGAGGCGGCCATGCTAATTACAATGATAAGTATTATAAGCGGTATGGCGATGTTCATTGGGATGGTTTTACCATTCGCCATGGTTTTCTGAAAGATTGTGCCTCTGCACACGGCGGTGGCGCCGGTGCATGCCTGTTTGAAGGTGCACACCTGAAAAACTGTATTATAACTGACAACATAACAGCTGGCGTACGCCAAAAAGGCGGTGGCGTATTTTGTGAGGGACAAACAGCAACAATTGAAAACTGCTTCATACTCAACAACACTACCACAATATGGGATAATAGCTCTCAACGTGGTCAGTTGTTTGCCGGAGGATTATTCCTGTACGAAGGAACATGTTTCAACTCGCTTGTAGCTAATAACTATTGCTATGGTTATGGTAGCGTGGGACTTTGTGTAGGCAGATTCTATAATAATACGGTAGCATACAACACGGCAACGAATAATAATGTTGAAGGTAGCAAGACCGTAGGCGGCGTGCGTATGGCTATCAACGCAGGCAACGAGTTGCTTATGGCAAACACCATCATATATGGTAATAGCGGATTGGCTGTAGATATAACATCAGGAAGTAGTGCTATCGCTCCGTTCATTAACTGCTATATTCAATCAGAAGCCGAGGTTATCAAAACCAACTTCCTTAATGCCCTTCTGGAGCACGTACCGGGTAGCAGTGACAAAAATTATGGTTCAGGATCTATATTCTTGAACAATACTGCTCCTTCAGCTGCAAACACACCTTTCGCTGCTGATGTAGAAAACGGCACTTACACGGGTAATGCAAAAATGCTCAACAATTTTGCTATCAGGCAGACAGATGGAGTCAATTGCGTCAACAAAGGTACAGAAGATTTTGAGGCTGCAATGTTTGAGGCACTTTGGATAAAGACATATCCGGATAAGGAGACTCTAAATCAAACGGAAATTAACAATATCAAAAATAACGAATACTACCAAGTAGTCAAAGATGGCGTTACCCTGCCTGACAACGACGTCGTTTACGCCAAACGTGTGCAGGATTGTCAAGTGGATATAGGTGCGTACGAGTACAACGCGGCATCGTCTATCCGTCCGGATACAACCACTCATCCCGGACATGCGATATACTACGTCACATTCGTGTCACCGGGTGGTGATGCTTCCGCATGCACGCCTCATGACGGTGCCTGCGCACAGAAGTTCCAGCAGATCTTCGACGCCGCCGGACGATACAAGTACGCCCTGATGACCGCTGCACGATACAGCTCCGTCAATCCTACACCCGTAGCAGGTGAGCCTGACAAGTCTTGGACTGTGGAGGTGCGCATGCAGGGTGACTCTACAGGCTCCACCCTGTCCGCCGAGACAACCGACCACTACACACCTGTGCGCTCGACGAAGTACGGCCGAGTGAACAACTATATCGACAACACACTCGACTACTCGCTCATCATTCCTCACGGCGTGCAGGTGCTGGGCGGATATAGCCTGAATTTCTACCACTACGAGGACGCCGAAGGCAACAAATATGATACGTATGCTGACGGCAGGCATATAGTGGATGAGCGTGATCCGCTCACCTTCCGCACAGTCATCTCGGGCAAGGTGACCTCGGCAACTGGTGCCGAGGGTAGGTGCTACCATGTTGTTACGTTCACCAACGACCTGTTCAGTGTAACGGACGAGAAGGTCATCGACGAAGGCGGTCAGCTGGCACCGTTCGACACACTCCCCGACGCCGAGGCACACCGTGCCGTGCTCGACGGAGTGTTCATCGAGGACGGCTATGCCAACTCGCCTGACGATCAGGACCGTATAGGTGCCGGCGCCGTAGTGACCGGTTTTGCCCACATACGCAATTGCGTTGTACAGAACAACGAG
>JAFSPC010000094.1 GCA_017443075.1 Paludibacteraceae bacterium | reverse complement strand
GTTGGTATTGGAGAGCAGTAGTACGGTATGCCCTGATTGGCGCAAGTGTCGTAGCAGAGCCTTCCTATCTTCCTGAATAGGTGCAAGTTCCGAGAGCCACACCTGTCGTATCTGTTCGAATGTTACCTCTGGACGGCAGAACTCGCTAAAGCGCTGCAACACATGCTCTGAAGATAGGTTGCCTAACTCATACTCATGCAGAAACGAGTCACCGCCACCGGCAAGCAGTACGCCGGGATCAAGGTCTGCGTGCCCGCCTTCGGGCATCAAACGTTGCAGGCGGTTGAGAAAACCCTGCACGTCGATGTCCGAAAGCACGCCACCGAGGTCAAATACGAAAAACATTGTTTCTGGGGTTACTTTACCACTTTCTTGCCGTTCACAACATAAATGCCGGCCGGCAGAACATTCACATCTTCACCCAAATACTGTCCGAGCAGCGAATACACACCTGTTGAAGAGACATTGGCTATTACCGTCTCCAAGGCATCTTCTTTCTGCTCCTCATCCTCATCGTCAGGTGCTATACCATTGGGGTCATACGAACCGGCAATAGTGCTTGCAGCACGTGTATAGCGACGTTGGTCTTTATCCAGATCCATCACCTTGGCCATTTCATCAACCGGCCATGTAGCAACAACGTCCTTTACAGCAGCGATATCCATGGCACCAACGCCCTCCAGCGGAGCAATAACGTCACTCACGCCACCCTTGTTGGCGATAGCGTTCGAACCATAGATTTTCTCTATCGTGTTCACCGTCTCCAGAGAAGTCGGAATGACATCAGAGGAAATGAAACCGCCCTCTTGAGCACTGTTATTCATCACTGTACCAAAGATATTGTATCCGGCGGACAGAGCGGAAGCAGAAGCGTTCTGGATGAACACCACAGCATCGGTCGAAGTGAAGTCATCGTTAGCAGCATACTCAACCATGATATTGCCTGCATAATACGTCTTTGAGTTGTCGCCTGCCGACACAGCCGATCCGTTGTTCGAGCCACGGCTGCCACGGCTGCGGCACGGGTTGTTGTAGAACGTGTTGCAGATGAAATATGCCTTGGAGTTCGTACCCACACGTATACCAACGCCGCGATACCAGGCTCGGCAATCGGCTACGAGACAATTGACATAGTACACCGTACCACCGTTATCCGACACGCTGGAGTTGCCACCATAAGTGCCCCATTTCTGGTTATCCTGTGTGCTGGTTAGGGTGCTATAGGCGATGTTGTTTCGGAACTCGCAACGCTCAAAGTATGCGATAGATGCATCAAGCGGGTCTTTTGAACTTGAGTCAGACTTACGCGGACGAACCTGAAAAGCAGCTCCCGAGCCTTTCGCGGTTATGTTGTCACGGAAGATACAGTCGAAGCAGCGTACTGCGCTACCCCATATCTCGATTGCTCCGTTCGAACCGTTGGTGTCATCGTTGGTCTGCGAGTCATTGTTGATGAAGCGGCAAAAGTGGAAATCCACCTGTGCAGCCTGCACGAACACCATGTTGCCCCAATATTTAGAGTTCAGGCGCATACCGTCGCGGAACGTGATGCCCCAGATCTCGGTGAGTTTCCAGTCTTTGTAGTATGCCTCGCTCTTCTCCGACGGGTCGCCCTCGCCTATATAGACGAACGCATAATCGGTATTGTCACCCTTGCCGTCACCGTCGAGGTCGGCGGAGAATACAGACTGTCCGCCGAGGGCGTAGTTGTAGGATACTTTGGTACCTTTCATCGTAGCAGGATAGCCGCCTTTGAGCACTACCCCCTGCGGAATGCTCCACTTGTTCGTATTGATGTCGGGCGCATAACTACCCTCCATCAGGTAGAACTCCATACCGGGCTCTGCTGAAGCGAGTGTTGAGCCGAGATACTCGCCGGCAGCGGCGTTCTCCCATGACGAACCGTCCTGATCGCCGTTACCGTTCGGCGAGAAGAAATAACGTACCACTTCGTCCTGTGCGAAGAGGCAAGTGCTGAGTGCTAAACTGAGCACAAGTAAGATAGATTTTTTCATAATGTTTGACTTTTATTGGTTAATATTGTACGCCATCAATCCATCCGGGGTTTTGGGTGAGTGCGCCCATGGTCATCGTGCGTTCGGTGATTGGTATGGGATAGAGATAATCCTTATCCTCGTTCCACTGCATAATCATATCTTTATATGCAACCATGTTGCCGGAAGTTCCGTTTGTGAGGAATATATCTTGGTCAAGGATAAGACATGTTACGCCTATACCGCCACTCTTCTTGGTGGCAGAGATTAGGATATTTGCCTTACCATCCCCTGTCAGGTCATATTTTCCCTCACGCGGGAAGTATAACCCTAAACGCGGCAGGGTGAATAGGTGTCCTTCGCGCCAGCGCATAATGTCCCAGTAGTGCAGTCCCTCAAGGGGTGTCTCTACGAGCCGTTCGCGGCGAATCTCCAGCAGCACGCCCTTGTTGGCTGATGCGAGCAGCACGGGTGATGAGAAGCCGTAGCCTGATTCTGCCGTCATGCTTGCATCGGGGTGCGCATTCGCATCGCTCAGGCTGAGGTGTGCCACACCGGCACGGTCGCGCAGCAGGTTGACGGACTTGTCGAGGTCATCCTGCGTGAGTGTACCCAGTTCGGCTTTTGCCTCGGCGTAGTTCAGATAGATCTCCGCCAGACGCATCACCGGCATCGTGCAGACGCTACCGCCCCAGGTATTGTAGGTGGACTCCATGATGTACTTGATGTACTTGTAGCCGGTCAGGCTCATCTGCAGGTTGACGGCGTACGACTTCTCGGCACCCATCTGGATGTACCCGGGTGCGTGAATCGTCTGTGCCATGCGTAGGTCACGACCGGCGAACACATCGATGTAACTGATGGTGTCGAATCGTGACTTGGCGGTGAACGGCGTGCCGTCCTGCATCAGATAGAGGTCGGCGAATCGCTTGGTGAATCCTGTGGCGCGCGCCACCGACCAAGCTTGTGCGTTGTGTTTGATGTCCAGATCCTTGCTGTACGCCCGTGCCCAGATGACCTCCTCCGCCTGCGGCGTGAGGGTGGCGAACAGCATGCGGTATGGCTCTGCGCCTGTGGTGTAGAGCGAGTAACCGCCGTCCTGCATCAGCGTGAGCGAGGCATCGGCGGCCTGCTGAAGCAGGTCATCCCAAGGCAACTGCTCGTTGTACATATCGCTGCCGCCGTTGAATGTCGTACCGGCATGGTACTTGCGGAACGTGCCCTCGAACAGGCATACGCGCGACTTCAGCGCCAGTGCCGTCCAGCGGTTGACCTCGTACGGCGTGCGCGTCTCGGGCAGTTCAGCGATGGCGGAGTCGAGGTCGGCTACGATATGCTTCACCACCACGTCGCGCGAGTCACGCGGATGATTGAGTGCCTCGGTATCATCTGCATTGATTACATGGTCATACCATGGCACGGCACCGAAATGCCGCAGCATGTCGAAGTAGAAGTACGCGCGGAAGAAATGCGCCACGCCCGTATAGTGCGTACGTGCATCGGCGTCATTGCATTGTCCGGCGTTCGCGAGCAGGTAGTTGATCTTCCTCAGGTTCTTCCATGCATCTTTCTTCCAATACGCTTCCCCGCTGTGGATGTCGCGTATGCCGCGCATCTCGTCGTTGGGTACGGGTGCCACAAAGTGCTCGCCCTCCTCGGCGTACATTGTTTCCGGATCGGGCAATAAGCGATAGAAGTAGTTGCTGTACTCCTGCAACGCCGTGCCCGAAGTGAAGTACGTGGCGGTGGACAGCTGGTCCTCGGGGTACAGGTCCATGTTGCAGGAGGTGACGCTGAACGTCACCAGACCGGCGCACAGCGCCTGAAAGAGTTGACTATATATCTTTTTCATACTCATAATGCATTAGAAGGTTGCAGTCAGACCGAACGTGAACGATTTGGCAAAGCCGTAGGTGATAGCCTGCGAGCTGACGACGGCCTGTTCGGGGTCGATGCTGCGGCAGTATTTTGCGAACGGGCTCCAGTACCACGGGTTCTCGGCGGAGAAGTAAATGCGGAAGTCACTAAATACATTCTTCCATACCGGCAGCGTGTAGCCTATGGTCACGTTTTTCATTCGCAGGTAGCCTGCGTTGAGCGTATAGCGGCTGTTGGTCGGACCGAGGGAGTTAGCCATACCCAGTGCCTCGTAGGCGCGGTAGCGCGGGAAGTAGGCGTTGGGATTGTCCTCGCTCCATACGTTCGACATGAAGTCCTTGGCCATGAATCCCTGATACGGACGGCTGTACGGTCCCCAGAATGTGGTAGCCTCGTTCATCGGATACCAGTCGCGGCGGCCTACGCCTTGGAAGTAGATACTCAGGTCCACACCGTACCACTCGGCGCTGATATGGAAGTTGTAGTTGTACTTCGGCAGCGTGTTGCCGATGATCTTGCGGTCACCCGGGTTATCGACGGTGTTGTTGCCCGAGGTGATAACGCCGTCGCCGTTCAGATCAACGTAGCGTACGTCACCCGGATGCAGCCCGGGAGCCTTGGAGTCCAGCACGCCGACGATGTCGGTATAAACCATCGACGATACGGGGTCAACCTTGGTCAGGTAGTCGTCCACCTCCTGTTGGTTAGCGAAAAGCCCGTCAATCTCATATCCCCACAGTTCACCGAGCACTTGACCCTCGTAATACGTAGTGAGGAGTTTCTCGGGGTTGTTGTACTTGGTGATTACGGTCTTGTAGTTACCCACACCGCCGCTGATCTCGTAGCTGAAGTCCTTGCCTGCCAGACGGTGCTTGTCGCGCCATGTGAGGCTGAACTCCCAGCCGCGCGTTGACATGTTCGCGGAGTTCTGCTTGGGGTCGGTCGCGCCATATACCGACGGCAGTGCCGTGCCGGTGTTCAACATTCCCTCGGTGTTACGGATGTACAAGTCACCGCTGAATGACAGTCGGTTGCCTACAAACCCGAGATCTATACCGGCATCGTATGTGGTCATCTTTTCCCAGGTCAGAGTTTCTGAGTTCGGGTCTGCTTCCGTAGCGTATGATAGGACGGTTGCACCGTCAAGTGTGATCTGCTGCGTGAACATGCCGTCGGCATTAATCGACTGGATATAATCGTAGTATCCGGTCATCTGGTTGGCAAGCTGTCCGGCAGACAGGCGGATCTTGGCATTCGACCACCAATCTTGTATCGGTTCCCAAAACGGCTCTTCTGACATTCGCCAGCCCAAACTGCCACCCGGTGTGACTGCCCAACGATAACCAGGAGCGAAGCGTGACGAAGCATCGGCACGCACACTGACCTCAAACAGGTAACGGCCTGCCCAATCATAGTTTACACGGGCAAAGAAGCCATTGGTGGCAGCGGTCTTGATGCTCTCACTAAGATTGGTTACCTCACCTTTTGCAAAATTGAATGACGAAAGATTCTCCGTCATCAAATCCATTCGCTCTGCCTCCAAAGAGTGATAGCGATACATCTCACCATTATAACCCGCAGTTAGAGTCAGGTGGTGCTTGTTCCATGTGGGTGACCAACGCAGATAGACGTTGTAGTTGTGCGTCTGGTACCTCGCTAACTGCTGATGGTAGGAGTCCACCGAGCGGAAGTTTTCTATCAGATCGGTCGTTCCCTCCTTGGCTGAATACGGCACTTTCACCGAACGGTTACTGATCTCTTTCATTCGCCATGTAAGCGAGTAGTCAGCATTTAGGGTGAGGTTATTGTACAAGTCAAACGTCAGAGAATGCTGCATCACCATCTCTCGGTTAAGATTGACGTTCTTGTGCTTGCCGTTCAGCAGCAGGGCGTTCATGCCGTCGCCCACAGTGCCTTGCCCTGAGTATATCCAGGGATTGAGATACACGTACGAGCCGTCTGGGTTCGTGGCAGGGATATATGCCATGGCGTGTAACGAACCTACACGGAATATCTCGCGCGAAGAAGTCGTACCCGGGTAGGTGTAGCGCGAACTGAAAAACGAGAAATTCACACCGTAGTGCATCCACGGCTTGATATTCACATTCACTTTCGCACGAGTGGATAATTGGTGCCACTTGTCGTTGTCGATACGAATCATTCCGTCCTCTGTGTAATATCGACCGCTGACGAAATAATTAACTTTCTCATTTCCTCCCTTCAGACTGATGTTATAGTCTTGCATCGGACGGACAGATTTGTAGTAATGGTCGTACCAGTTAAAGTTAGCGTAATACTTGTACGAACCATCGTTCTGTGTCACCACCCATGGGCGCTCAGGGTCTTCAGTCACATCGTTCAGACGCATCCATAACTCTGCATAATCAGCATCTGTATAAGTGGTCATCGCAGTCTTGGTATGTTGAAGCATGAAGATATCGCTGATATATGCCGACCAGAATCCTTGTGTAATAAAGTCATGGTCGGCAGTCGGCGCTTTCCAACCCGCCTTGGCATCAACCGTCACTTGTGGTGCCAGACCTTCCTTGCCCGACTTTGTAGTCACCAATATCACACCTGCAGCGGCTTTCGATCCGTAGATTGCTGAGGCAGAAGCGTCCTTCAATATACTCACCGACTCTATATCGTTGCTGTTGACGCGTGACAATTCCATCTCCACACCGTCAACCAACACCAGTGGCTTGGTGGTTGAGGAGTTGTTGATAGAAGCCAAGCCGCGGATGTTAAAGTTGTACGATGCCCCTGGACCACCACCTGACATTGTAAGGTTCAGGGCAGGGTCTGCGCCTTGCAATGCAGTCGCCATGTTAGGCGTTGGACGCCCAACTATATCCTTTTGGTCCACTACACTCACAGCACCGGTAAGGTTAACCTTTTTCTGCGATCCATAACCCACCACGACTACTTCATCAAGTTCAGAAGTCGATTCAGTCAAAGCGACACGGTAAGTATCAGAGTTCGGCGTTACGCGCAACTCGTAGGTCTGATAACCGAGATACGATACCTGTAAGTATTGTCCCGATGTCGCATCAATCGAAAAATTTCCGTCATAGTCGGTGATTGTACCCTGCGTCGTACCTTTAACTACTACCGAGGCACCGATTATCGGATCGTTGTTGGATTTGTCCAACACAATACCTCTCACCGTCCTTGTTGTGCTTTTTTTCTCTTCTACCGACAGAACAATGACGTTGTTCTCCGCCATCTTATAAGATATACCCGTACCGTTAAACAGTTGTCGCAATGCCTGCTCCAACGGAGTGTTTGTCAGGTTAACCGTTACACGGCTGTCCAAGCCGGGCAGATTGCTGTTGTAGAAGAAATGGTAATCACACTGCTGCTCCACCAACGGCAACACCTCACGCAAGGGCCGGTCGCTCACCTTGAGCGTCAGCGTTTGTGCCTGCGCCGACAACATCGACAGAAGCATCGTGAATAATGCTATTGTAAATATGCGTTTCATGGGCGATGATTTATTATTCCACTTTCAGAGTTACAGGGATCTGTATCGGTTGAAAATCCCAGTTTGGATATTCCAGCCGTCCCCAGAAGTATATCCTCACTTCCCCCTTCTCCGTAAGCGTTATCGGGCTTGACGTAAAGGATATCACACCATCAACGGTATCGGGCTGACAGAAATCCGCCGTCATGTCAGCATCACTCCCCCACCATGAGGTGTAGAACCAATATGTTGCTTGCTTGAGTGACGCATCACCCGGAGTCAGCATCGTTACCGAGCACTCCACCTGGTCGCCGACGGCATAGGTTGATTTCTCGGGCGTGACCGCAATGCTACTAAAGGTCGGCAGCGTCACACTCGTCTTACCGGCACAGCCGATGAGCAATGCCGATAAGATGAGTATATACAATTGACGTTTCATACTATCAGAAACCTAAAACGTTATAATCTTTTCCGTTGCGGATAATTATTACCTGACCGTCGCGTACAACTTTCCTGCAGACGTTGGCAGAAACTTGGTCAAGACCTGTTCCCTCGTCCTCTTCTACGATGATTGTAACAACGGCATCTTCCGTCAGCGCCGGAATAGTATAGACACCCTCAACAGGGATAAGTTCTTCCTCGCCAAGTTTGACGCTTGTGAGTTTGTAGCCTTCCTCGACAGCGATGGTAGCAGTCGTCGTGTAGCCGTAAGGTACAGGATATGCACCGGCAGGCAGGACACCTATACCCTCAATGGTCAGTGTTGCATGCTCAAAGGCAGCTACGGTCATTGTGAAATACGGCAACTCATACACTCCGAGGTCAACGGCAGATCCTTGGATACGAGTCAGGCCGTCAAGGTCTGTTGCACCTTCCGGTACAGCGGAGTTCATACCTTTATCAAGCAACACGCTCGGAAATTCCAAGTGCAAATCCCACTTAGTCGTATCCGCATCAGCCAACTCGACAAATCCGGGATTAGCATCTGTCAGTTTGATTGCGTTGTCACCCAGTTCTGCATTATAAATAGCGTTGTTGCTGATACTTCCTGAACCCATGCGGGATGCAACTATATCTGTTTGTGTTTCGTTGATGGCATCGCCAGCATAGTTTGCCCATACGATGTTGTTGATGAACGTAGCATTTGTAGCATTATCCCCCAACAATGCGCCACATCGGTGAGGATTGGTACTGCTTATTTGCTTGTTGCACACAATTGTGTTGTTTACCACATTGGAGTTACGGTTTGCTCCACCTTGGCTAATACCGCCTATCTGGCCGTTAGCGACATTGGCATAAATGAGATTATTATAAATTTCCGTATGCCCATAAGCTCGTATACCACCTGCGTTGCCGGTAGAATGGTTCAGACGTATAACGCAGTTCCTGACACAACCATGCTGGAGATATACACCAGCTCCATCGGCACCGGATACGTTACGCTCAACAAGCGAATTCTCGATTGTAGCACCGACACGCACACCGCCGCCTTGTTTTCCGGATTTGTTGTAACGTACGATACAATCTGTTACCACTACTTCGCCATGCGTAGCGGCTGCCGTCACATTGTGACCCACACCACCTCCGTAACCTGTTGTAGTATTATTGCAGATAAGGCAATGCTTGAGTTGTCCGAGTCGGTCAAGCCATGCACCACCTCCACCGGTGGAAGCATTGGCATCATTACCGTTTTGGATTGTAAGGTTCTCCCAAATTGTCAGTGTGGCAAAGGCTGCTGTCTGTGTGATTACACGGCCGGTATTGTTTGCGTCAAGAATGGTTGCGTAGTCAGTTTGTGCAGTGAAATCAGCATTCCAACCGCCGCTGACGTTCACGCCTTCCTTCATAGTAAAGTTTCCTGTGAATGTGCCAGCCACAACAAAGACAGTGTCACCTGCGGTGGCAGCATTGATAGCTTCCTGCAAGTCTTCTCCTGCCTCGACATATCTGTCAACAGGAATAGCAGGTTGGAACTCATAGCAGCCAAGATCAACCGTGGCACCTGCCACACGCGCATTGCCAGCCAAATCTTCCAAACCCTGCGCATAAGCATTGTTACCTGCATCCACAAGAGAAGAAGTCTCCAGAAGGGTGTAATCGCCATTGGCAGCATCCGTGAATCCGGGGTCGGCTGTCGTCAAAACAATAGTATTCGTTCCTACGCTTGCATGAACCACTGCGTTGTTGAGGAAATATGTGGCAGCGCGGTCAGAAGCGTAGGTTGCATGAATCTCCATCTGGTCAGCCTGCACTTCGCCATTGGCTTTATTGCCCCAAACGATGTTGTTGGCAAACACAAGATCAGAATTTACATTCAAACGTACGCCGCAGCGAGTAGGATTGCTTGATGACTGGTTGTTGCCCACAATCGTATTGTTATAGACATAATGTACTCCTTGCTCCAATGAGATGCCACCAATAGTTCCCTTGGCTATATTACCGGCAATCAGGCAGTTAGCAACTGTGCAGGGCTTCGTTCCAGTCAGACGCACTCCACCGGTGTCCTTGCCGGTGTTGTTGCGAACGATGCAATTGTACATTGCACCGCCATAATGCAGTTGCACACCGCCGCATGCATTGATACTGGTGGTATTGTTCTCGATGATAGAGTTCTGCATCACACCGCATATTCGCACACCTCCACCATGAGAGGCTGAATTGCCACGGATGATACAATCGTCAACGAGAACCGATTCAGTAAATCCGTTTTCGTAAACGCCACCACCGCTTGCTTCGCCCGAGGAGGCATCGAACAGGTTGTTCTGAATAAGGCAGTGTTTTACTTGCCCTTTGTCGCACAGCACAACGCCTGCACCAGCCTTAACTGTTGCCGTAGCGGTAAGTTTGCCGTTCTGGATAGTGAGATTCGACCAAACGGTCAGAGTCGTAAACGCAGCCGGCTGCTCCAGCACGCGGCCATTAGCTTGTGCATCAAGGATAGTGGCGTAGTCGGTTTGTGCAGTGAAACTTTCGTTCCAACCTCCACTGACGTTTACGCCCTCTTTCATTGTGAAGTTGCCGAAGTACGTACCGGCTTGCACATACACGGTTGTACCTGCTTCCGCTGCATCAATGGCAGCCTGCAGTTCCGTACCGGACTTGTCTGCAGTTACCTGCACTTGGGCAAACAGCCCTGCACTTGCTAATAGGCTCAGCGCAAAAAGGGAAATCTTTTTCATGTGTAAAAAATTTGGTTTGTATATTTTGTTCGTTCATTACTATCAGTCGCCACCACCGGGGTAAGTGGGTATTGCCGGAGTCTCCGACACGCCTACGTCACCGCTGGGACCTAACAGCTGGTAAATATTTCGCAGCGCTTCGAACGCCGAACGGGGGGGGGTATATGTTTTCTTCATGATTCGCAACATTTATGAGTCTTTGATTTTATTCTGTCTATGGGACTTATAGATTTTACATTCCCAACACATTGTAGGTCTTCCCGTCACGGACAATCATCAGTTGACCGTCACGCAGCACTTTCTGATTGCTGACTGCTGATTTCTGATCGCTGATACCCGTTGCCGTGTTCTCTGCCTGTTGAATAGCTATCACACGGCGGCTGGGAGCAGGAGCAACTGCTACATAATCCGGCACCTCAGCGAACTTCAGGTAGGCCCTGTTTTTTGCCAGAGTAACTTCTACATCCTCACCTGTCGCTGCATTGTATGTCGGGCATAGCAGGTTGTTTTGCAGCACGTAGTAGCCCTCGCCGCTCACCGTCTCACCTTCTATAGTGCCGTACAGACCGTTCTCATTGCCTGCCACAGCTGCGTCACCGGCACGCACATAGCCGAACTTCACAGCATCGGACTCTGCCTGGAAGAAATACGGCTTTCCTGCCTCCATGCCTTCTACTTGGTCAAGCAATAGACCCACTTTCTCGTCTGTTGCGAACGATGCAACCTTATACACTTTTGCGCCTGCATAGTCACAGGCTGCCACATCGAACGGCAGGCATATTGTTCCCCATTTGCCCTCAGTCACCTCACGGCTGTACATCGTCCGCTCGTAGCAACCGCGGTCAATCGTTCCTTGCTTGCGCGGGTTGCCGTCAAGATCGGTCGTCCCCGAACACTTTTCATTGTTGCCGGAGTTTATTAACTCCGAGAATGGCAGCAGATGATAGTCAGCATCAGCAAATGGACTTTCGGGCAGCAGAATAGTGTTGGTGCCGAAATCTGACGAATACACGATGGCATTGTTTATGAAATAAGCTGATTTACTATCAAGATAACTACTTGCTATTTCAATTTGGGATGCTTGCACTGCATTATTTGCCTTGTTTTCCCAAATGATATTGTTAGCAAATACCAATGGGGCACCGACATTCAAACGAACGCCACAGCGTGAGGCATTGCTTGCTGATGATTGGTTGTTGTTTACAATAGTGTTATTATATACATTGTGTGTACCGCCCTCAAGAGAGATACCGCCTATCGTTCCTGCTGCACTATTACCTGCAATCAAGCAGTTGGCTAACGTACACGATTTCTCGCTGTCATAGGTCATTCGGACACCTCCAGTATTTTCACCACTTGTGTTGTTGAGAATTTTGCAGTTCTGCATCGTTGCTCCCACTTGCAGATAGACACCGCCAGTATTACTGGTCGTGGTTGAATTACCTTCAATCGTGCAATTCTTCACGGTGCCACCATATGCGCGAATGCCTCCTCCTGCTTTGGCTGTATTATTCCGGACGATGCAATTGATGGCTGTAGCTCCTTGTAAGTGTATTCCACCACCGGCATCCGTAATCGTGTTGTTTTCTATCGTTGAGTTTTGTATTGTTCCCCTGATTCGCAAGCCACCACCTTGATTAGCCGTGTTGCCTGAAATGATGCAATCATCAATAATCACACCGGCACTGCTGTCATCGCAATAGATGCCACCGCCCTGAGTCGTACAGGTATTATTTTTCACTTTACAATGGCTCAGTTTGCCATTCTTACAAAGAGTAACGCCGCCACCTGTTCCTGTCACATTACCGTTTTGAATGGTAAGATTGCTCCAAACAGTCAAGTTGGAGAATGCAGCCGACTGCGTAACAACACGTCCGCTATTATTTGCATCAAGGATAGTTGAATAGTCTGTTTGCGACGTAAAATCTTCGTTCCAACCGCCGCTGACGTTCACACCATCTTTCATCGTGAAGTTGCCGTAGTAGGTGCCGGCTTGTACATAGACAGTCGTACCTGCCGGAGTAGCATCAATGGCTTCCTGCAAATCTTCGTCTGAGTGAACATAGTTATCTACTAATATAGGATATTGGTATTCATAGCAACCCATGTCCACATTATCACCGGAAATACGTGCATTATCTGCCAAATCGTACAAGCCTTGTGCATAAGTGTTGTTACCGGCATCTACAAGATCAGAAGTTTCTAGCAATGTGTAATCACCATTGGCGGCATCCGTGAAGCCTGGGTCTGTAGCCGTTAATACGGTGGTATTTGTGCCAACAGAAGCGTGTACCACAGCGTTGTTAAGAAAATATGTAGCTGCGCGGTCAGATGCATAAGTGGCGTGAATCTCCATCTGATCTGCCTGAACAGAGTTGTTAGCTTTATTACCCCAAACGATGTTGTTTGCGAATACCAAATTTGAATTTACGTTTAGGCGGACTCCACATCGGCTTGTATTACTCGAAGAAGTTTGTTCGTTTCGGACAATAGTATTGTTGTACACATAATGTATTCCCCCTTCCAGAGACACGCCACCAATTGTTTGTGCAGCACTATTTCCGACTATCAAGCAATTGGCTAATGTACATGGCTTGCTACTGTCATAGGTTAAACGAACGCCTCCGGTATTCTCTCCGCTAACATTATTCCGAATGATGCAATTGAACATCTGAGCACCTACTTGCAAATAGACACCGCCTGTATTACTGGTTGTGGTTGAATTGCCCTCAATCGTGCAATTCTTAACGGTGCCACCATAAGCGCGGATACCGGCTCCCGCTTTGGCGGTATTATTGCGAACAACACAATTGATGGCTGTAGCTCCCTGCAAATGTATTCCTCCACCTGCATCGGTAATAGTATTGTTCTCTACCGTTGAGTTTTGTATAGTTCCTCGTATGCGCATGCCACCGCCTTGATTTGCTGTATTACCAGAAATGATACAATTATCAATAATCACACCGGCACTACTATCATCACAATAGATGCCACCGCCTTGAGTGGTGCATGTGTTATTCTGAACTTTGCAATGGCTCAACTTGCCATTCTTGAAAAGGATAACACCTCCTCCTGTACCAGTCACATTTCCATTTTGAATAGTCAGATTACTCCAAATGGTAAGTGTGCTGAATGCAGCCTCTTGATTGACTACTCGTCCGCTTTCGTTGGCATCAAGGATAGTAGCATAGTCCGTCTGCGCGGTGAAACCAGCATTCCAGCCGCCGCTGACATTCACGCCTTCTTTCATCGTGAAGTTGCCGATGTACGTACCGGCTTGCACTTTGAGTTCGTCACCTGAACTGGCGGCATCGATAGCATCTTGCAGAGCGGTGCCGTTCTCGGCTGCTGACTTGCTGCCGTCATAGGCATGATTGATGGTTGCTGCCTGAGCACCTGTCCAACAAAGTAGCCCTACTGCCAAAAGAAATAGAGAATGTTTCATGATTGTATAGATTAGGTGTTATTGATATTTTAGTTTTTCTTTCGCGGATAGACATACACCATAGTGTCATTGTCCACGTAGTAACTCATATTCGATGCAAGACAGAGTACATCGAGAATGTTCCTCAGGGACGAGCGCCCGAGGTAGCCATTGAACCGCTCATGCTTGAGTTCGTCGCTGGTGATAACCATTGAAATGTTATAGTTACGCGACAGCTCAGCGGCTATATCTTCGAGAGTCTGATTGTTGTACTTCACCTCACCGTTGAGCCACGCGGTGTAGTCAGAGGCCTTGACTGTGTGCTTCGATAACGCCAATGTCTTACGATCCATCACGACACGGCTATCAGGCTCCATCGTGACATCAGCCTCGCGCGCGCTCACGCGAACCTTACCATTATTCAGGACCACTGACACATTGCCCTCGTCTGCATAGTTACGCACGTTGAACGCTGTACCCAAGCAGGTGATATCAGTTTCCGACGCCTGCACGATAAACGGATGCTTCTCGTCGCGCGCTACCTCAAAGTACGCCTCACCGTCAACCTGCGCATGGCGTTTGCCCCCTTGCGTGTTGTAGCGAACCGTAGTCAGCGCGTTCAACGTAAGCGCAGTGCCGTCGGGAAGAGTGACACGGCTATGCTCGCCCATGCCGGTGCTGACAACAATATCTCCGGACGCTATCGGCTGCTCAGGCGACTGATGCTTACGAACGCCGACCATCCATGTGACAGCCACAGACAATGCCACAAGCACCGTCACAACAGCAGCCACACTCCACCGGCGGTTCTTGACAACTAACGCAGGTGACGGGGTAGACGCATGCTCGTATATATTGCTTAACATGCGCTCGCGTATGGGGGACGACATCGCACCGTCACTATACTCAAGTTCGGCACGCAGCCAACCGCCAATCTGCTCATCATTACGTATATATCGCAACAATTGCTCACGTTCTTCGGCATTCGACTCACCGGACAAATATTTCTCAAATAATTCTTTATTCATATTCTCTATTATATTTTGTCATTTATCTATTACCTCTCAACTCTTTACTATCATCCATTAACTCTTGATTTATATCAATCATTCAAACGCGCACGAAGTTCGCGTAGTGCCAAAGTAATATGCACTTCCACGGTTTTCTCACTTATTCCAAGTTCGGCTGCTATCTGCTTGTTCGACTTGTGCTCATACCGGCTCATCACAAATACTTTCTGCCTCACTGGAGGCATTTTTTCTACAATCTGTCTTAGATATGCTTCAAGCGAATGAGCTTCATGATGATTTTCATATTCGCTACTTGTCTCTGAATCATGATTAATCACATATTCTTCATAAACATATTTCACCGTCTCATGTTCACAGTAGTTCAAAAATAGATGTTTTGCCGTCGAAAACAAATACCCCAACGCTGCTTGCCGGTCATTTAGGCTATCC
This sequence comes from Paludibacteraceae bacterium, assembly GCA_017443075.1. Classification (GTDB taxonomy): domain Bacteria; phylum Bacteroidota; class Bacteroidia; order Bacteroidales; family Paludibacteraceae; genus Colicola. The sequence goes on along the minus strand of JAFSPC010000094.1, from coordinate 687 downwards.
CAATGCTCCCAAAGACGGACAAAAGACTCCTGAACAATCTCTTCTGACATATAGGTATCACCACCTGACAAACGCAGTGCAAACCCATATATACGACGGCTGTACGTGTCGTATATCTGCTCAAACTCGTGCTTACGCGTTGAGATTATATGATTACTGAATATTCCCATTTCCGTTTCTATTAATAAGACAGTCCAACTTCAATTATCCCCTAATCTCAAAAAAAAATTAATTTAGTGGGCTAACATAAAAAGAGGAACTTTAAGAATTGCCCCTAATAATAAAGAATGCTTGATATTATTTCAATCATAGTAAACAACTTAATCATCGATAATTATTTCAATCATCGATAATTATTTCAATCATGGTCAAAATATTGCTTTCAGCATAACATAAGTATAACATAAGCATAACATAAACCCAATCAATATATCACATCACAACAAAAAGACTCCTTCATCGTAATGAAGAAAGGCTTCTGAAAGTGGCGTTAAAAAAGGCTCACACAAAACAAAGAAGCCCTCATCGTAATGATGAAGGCTTCTGAAAGTGGCGGCTACCTACTCTCCCACAACATGCAGTACCATCGGCGTTGCTGAGCTTAACGACCCTGTTCGGAATGGGAAGGGGTGGGACCTCAGCGCTATAACCACCTCAATTATATTTATAGACGAAAGAACGCTTGAC
>JAFSPC010000093.1 GCA_017443075.1 Paludibacteraceae bacterium | reverse complement strand
TACCTTTGCATTGTTTTTCAATCACACCGGCAGACTGCAAATTTTGCAATTCTCCTACAAAGATAACAAAAATTATTCACTTATGCAAATTCTAACCTCAAATAGCACTATTATGAACAAGAAAAATCTGTTTTTTCTGCTGACAGCCTTGTTTTGGCTATTACAAGGAACGTACGCGACCGTGTACGAGGGCGTGTGTGGTGAGCACCTTACTTGGACGTTCGATTCATCAACCGGCGCACTGGTGATTGAGGGCTATGGCGAGATGAACAGCCAGCGCACCTACGAAACAGATACAACCACATGGAATGGCAAGCACCTGTATTCGCAAATACGCTCAGTCACCTTGCCCGACCAACTGACGTCCATCGGAGCATGGGCTTTTGCATCCTGCAAGAACCTCACCCAAATCCACATACCGCAAGGCGTAACACATATCGACGAAAGTGCCTTCTACGACTGCTCACTTACCTCTATCATCCTGCCCAACTCCGTAACCGACGTAGGCGATCAAGTGTTCTCCGAATGCAAGCAACTGCAATCATGCGACCTCGGTAAAGGCATCAAGCATATAGGCAGCCAATGCTTCTTCGATTGCACGGCACTTACATCCCTCAAGTGGTCTGATTGCCTGGAAACGATTGGCAAATATTGCTTTATTGCGTTTGCATCAACAGGAAATACAGGCAATATCCCCTTGCAGGACACCTTGGTCTTCCCTGCTACGTTTCGCTCCACAGACGTCATTTTTGACTGCTATACCAATGTCAAGGTCGTTGTGTGGAATGCACGCCATCCCGAAGGGGACGGAGGAGGACCTCTGTTTAATTACGACAGGTCGTTCGAGAAGATCATCGTAGGTCCGGAGGTAGAATACATCCCCAAAGCCCTATTCCGTAACCAAACTAAAATAGACACCCTCATTCTTCCCCCCACAGTCACAGCAATCGGGGCAAACGCGTTCAACGGATGCAAGAAGTTGCAATACCTCAATCTGCCGTCTGCAGTCACCACTATCGGCGAGGCTGCGTTCTACAACTGCTCATCGCTTTCATCGCTCGACTTGCCTAAGGGACTGCAACAGATTGCTGCCAACACCTTCTATGGCTGCAAGAACCTGCAAAGTCTGACTCTCCCCGAAACCGTTACATCCATCGGGCAAAGTGCCTTTGTCGGTTGCGCTGCACTCGATTCCATTATTCTGCCTTCCGACTTGCGACTGATTGCCGAATCTGCTTTCGCGGGCTTGGGCAAACCTTCTTCGCTCACCATCCCCGACAAAGTGATAACCATAGCCGGTAGTGCATTTGCCAACTGGACCAACCTCCGACAACTCACGCTCGGCAAGCAACTGATGCTCTTGGGCGACAAGGCATTTGCAGGCGACAAAGCCATACAAACGATTCAAGTGCTCAGCGCCACACCGCCTATCATCTCGGCAGCCACATTCGAAGACGTACCCGACAGCGCCTGCCTGTCAGTCATACCCGGTACAGAACCATTGTACCTAAACGATGCCAACTGGAGTCGCTTCCGCCTGATTAACTTACCGGACACCCTCTACGTACCCACCAAGGTCACAGTCGAAGCCGAGCAAACAACGGCTATGTTCACCTGGCCCACCGACACAGCAGCAACCACCTATCAGATTGACATCTACAAGGACGGCAGCAAGTTCTGCACCCTCACCCTCGACGCCATCGGACGCCTGCTCGGCATCGCCTTCGCACCTACTCGCCACCACGCATCTGACAGCAACGACGCATCGCAAGCGCAGCAGTCTTCCGACAGCAACACACAGCCATACGCCCTCTCGTTTCTCGTCACAGGTCTCGACCCTGCTTCGCGATACAACTATGTGCTCTCCGCTCTGGATGACAACGGCACACCGCTGCACGTCTACACCGGCGACTTTGCTACATTCGGCTACGAGGGCGAACTCAACGACAACAGTGGCGAAGAGGTACTGCCCACACCGCCCATCATCCCCGAGAACCCCGAGGCCGAAACGCGCAACGATATACCCTACACCTACGATGCCAATGGCACCCAAGACCACTCCGCCTCTACGCCCGATGCGCCCAAGATAATCATCCGCAACGGACAACTATATATCCGAATCGGGGCAAATACGTACAATATTCATGGTCTCATCGTTCCATTACCGTAGGACATCCGTATAATATCCGTAGGATAACCGTACGATAACACGCTCAAAAAAGATAAATATAACAAATACTATATATACGTAGTATATATACTTTAAGCCCTCAAATATGAAAAATCACATTCTAACATCGCTTTGCGCCGTTTGGGCATTCGCGCTTGCGCTCAATGTATCGGCTGCTACGCAGGCCAATTCATGCGGTCCCGAACTGTTCTGGTCGCTGGACACCGGTACAGGCGAGCTCACCATCACCGGCCGCGGGCCAATGACCAGTTGCGGCTGGACGGGGTACAACACACGGGACTTGGTGCGTACCGTCTCCTGCCCGCCGGGTATGACATCCGTCTGCAACGATGCATTCCACGGCTGCTATCGCTTGCAGTCTGTCACGCTCAACGACAGCGTCGAGTCGATCGGCAGATCTGCTTTTCAGGAGTGCTCGGCTATGACAACCTGCGATCTGGGCAAAGGTGTCAAAACCATCGGCGAACAGGCATTCATCTTCTGTACCAATCTTCAGAAGATACGTTGGTCTGACTGCCTCGAGTCGATTGGTAATATGGCGTTCGAGGATTGTCAGAACCTCGGCGACACGATTTTCTTCCCTGCATCGCTCACATCTATAGGCAGTTATGCTTTCTACACCTCGGTCATCTCTACTTCCCGCGTGGCGGTATGGAACGCACGGCGTATAACCTCCATCTCACAACCGTTGTCATACAATGCGTTCAATATCATTATCTTCGGCGACTCGGTAGAGACGATCCCTGCCGGTCTGTGCCGCGGGCTGTACAACAGAAGTTTCATCTTGCCGGCTACACTCAAGACCATCGGTGCCAATGCCTTTGCCTCCTGCAACTACGTGGAGAGCATCACCATCCCCGAGGGCGTCACGAGCATCGGCAGCAATGCTTTCGATGGCTGCAAGAGCCTCAAGCGGCTCAGTATTCCTGCAGGCCTGAAAGTACTGCCCGAAGCCCTGTGCCAGAACTGCGTAGCCTTGGATAGTATCAAACTGCCGGAAGGCATCACTGTTATCCCTGCCAATGCCTTCAACGGATGTAAGTCACTCAAGCATATACATCTCCCCAACGGCGTAACCAACATCGGCAATCAGGCGTTCAGCAATTGTGCGCTGGATACACTCGTCTTGCCCACTGCCCTTACCGTCTTGGGCGACAAAGTATTTATGAACCCTACCGATTATGTCAGCCCGACAGAGCTGGTGCTCAACGACAAACTGATTGCTACCGGCATGTCAACGTTTGCTAACTGGCAGACGCTGCAACGCCTCACCATCGGCAAGAACGTCGCTATCCTCGGGCAGAACTGTTTTCAGGGCGACTCAGCCCTGACGGACATCACCTGCTACGCGGCTCAACCGCCATTGATCTACGATGCCACCTTCGATGGCGTGCCGGATTCATGCAAGCTGCATGTACCATCTGCAAGTGTCGCCGCGTACAAGAAAGCGCAATACTGGTCACGGCTCAAGGTTACGGCACTACCCGACTCTGCGCTGATACAACGCACCGTCACCGTTGACGCCGCAGAGACCACTGCCGATTTCACGTGGCCGACCGACTCCGCAGCCAACTCATATCAGATTGACATCTATAAGAACGGTGCCGTCTTCTGCCGCCTCACCCTTGGCAACCGCGGCCAACTGCTCGGCATCGCTTTCTCTGCACCGCAGCGCAGCACATCAACAACGCAAGACATAGACAGCAACGCTGACCAGCCACATAACGCGCAAGCGGCGCAGTTGCCTTACGTCCTCTCGTTCAAGGTCACCGGCTTGGACGAAGCCACGCGATATACGTTCGTCCTCTCCGCGCTCGACAAACAAGGAACACCGCTGCACGTCTATGCCGGCGACTTTGCCACAACAGGTTACACAGGACAACTTACGCAGCCCGAAGGCAACGAGGTACTGCCCACACCGCCCATCATACCCGGCGACCCCGACGAGTACATCTTTACCGGATTCCAAACGACCGATGCAGGATGTCGGATGACGAATGACGAATGCCGGATGACGATCATCGGCGGACAACTGCTACTGATCACACCTGCCGGCACGTACACCCTTTCCGGCATGCGCATCAGGTGATAGTGCACTTATATGTATATAGAACTTGCGTCCTACCAATAGTATATAGAACTTTCGTCCTATTTATGTTTCTGTAACTAACATCCTATGAATCATACATTTGCATTCTTTAGTGCAGTGCTGATAAGCATTGCATTAGGGGGCTCTTATTCCTTTGCTGCCGCCACTACGCCGTGGAACGGCACGGCACAAGCCCCTGCCAACGACGGCACAACGTACATCATCACCGCCCCTGAGCATCTTGCATGGGTGGCTGCGCAGAGTCAGTCAGACGACTTCTTTGGCAAGGTCATTCGCTTGGACGCCGACCTCGACCTCGGCGGCATGCAAGCACTACCCCCAAGTTGGGAACCCATCGGTTCTGCCGCCAAGCCTTTCCGTGGCGAACTGGACGGCAATAATCATGTCATCTACAACCTGTACATCCTCAACTCCTTTCCCACAGCAGCCGGACTGATAGCTGAGACCGGAGCAGAAGCCGTGATTCACAATCTCGGTATCGCACAGGGGCAGATTATGACGGACGCCACCGGCAACGTCGGTGCGTTTGTCGGCATCCACCGCGGCCACATGCACCATTGCTTCAACATGGCGCAGCTCATTGCACACAACGGCGATAACGTAGGCGGACTGGTCGGTACGAACTACGGCAAAATAGAATATGCCTACAACTGCGGCATCATTACCGATGCCAACAGCCACGTCGGCGGTCTGGTGGGCGCGAATAAGAGTAGTGCCGTGCTCAACGAGTGCTACAACAGCGGGTACTGCAAGGGCGCTGACCACATTGGTGCCTTGTTCGGCATCAACGAAGCACCGGCAGCCCACTTCACACTCCTATGCTTCGACCAGCAGGTTACGCGCACCTATGCCACCGGCTACGGCACAGCCGATGCGCTCGACAACACCTTGTATGCCATAGAGAAGTCTGCCACCTTCTTTTCTGCCGCTACCCCTTACCACAACCGCAGCGAGTGGCTCTGCATCACCAACGGGCATTACCGCTATCCGCGGCTCAAATGCTTTGCCGACCATGAGGCGGCACTCCTTTCCACAGCGGCTATCGCTCTGGATGCCGACAATCTGCCTATTGAGCGCGCCGAAGGTGTCGGAGCACCCATGCAAGGCAATCTGCCGCGCAAGTCGTTCGCCCTGCTGGGCAGCAGCACAACGGTATGGGCGTCGTCAAGCGAGGATGTTATTCGTATTCAGAACACGGCTTCCGCACAAGTGGTGCGCCCTTGCGGCAACCAAGAGGTTATCCTTACTGCCACCGAGGGGAGCACGAGCAAGCAGTTCTACACGATTGTCAAGGGCTACGAGAAGTTCAATGCCGGCACACTCAGCGGTTCGGTCACTGCCTGCTGGCGCGAAGAGGACGTGCGCATTCTGAATGCCAACCATGAGGGCAAAGAGCCGCTTGGCGGCAAGGACGACGAGCAGGATGGTGCTGCCTCATATCAATATATGCTCATTCGTGACACCGTCTTTTGCGATGAGCACAACCTGCCTGTTGCCTCCACGCCTATGGATACACTCTATCTCTCCCACTCTGCCTACCGCGCCTACTGCCTGCCTACCGATGTTGCCGGCACGTATGCCTTCCGGCGCTATACGCACGACTACCAATGCACTACCGACTGGACGGAATCTCCGGGTCGCTTGCAGCTCACCGTACTCAATCCCTTTGATGCCGGCGAACTATTTGTAGAGCCCGACACCATCTATGGCGTACCGCAAACGTTTACCATCCATAGTGCCGCACCTGCCACGGGCGGAGCAGGCGTGTTCAGTTACCTATGGCAAGCAGTCACCCCTTCGGGCACTAAGAATCCTGTCTATATCGACGGCCTCGTTGCTTCGGCAGACACACTCAACTACACCTTTGCCGAACCCGGCGAATATACCTTCACGCGCCGCGCCGCCGATGCGACATGTAACACCACGCCCGTGGAGTCAGCGCAGGCACATAGCGTCTATGTGCTGGCAGCCGTTGAGCCGGGTGCTATCGACTCCTTCGCCCTCACCCTCTGCCACCCTAGATACTCCGCCACGCTCAACGAAGCCGATACCGCCTCGGGTGGCAACGGGCACTATACCTACCGCTGGCTATGCAACGGCGAGCCTATCTTTCACAGCGACACCTGCTCGCTGCCGCTGGGTGCGTTCCCCATGGCGGAGGGCGGCACATACATCTTCCGCAGGCAGGTGATGGACAACAGCGGTTACTCTGCGTGGGCAACCTCAGCCGGCAGCGTCACCATCATCATTGACGGCAGCAGCGAGGATTGTCAGATTATCTGCCCTGTGGTGGAAATAGAGCCGCTGGTTGACATGTGTCAGAGCGACACTGTGCTGGCTATCCGATTCCGTGTCACTGAGGGCGAGCCCGACAGTTATGATCTTGTTTTTCCGACCGATGCCCTACAGGCAGGTTTTACATCTGTCACTGCTGCCGAACTGCCCGCGGACAGCATCATTGCCATTTCGCTGCCGGATGGTGCACCTGTAGGCACGTTCTATATCTCACTCACGTTCTACACTGCCGGCACGGCGTGCAAAGGTTCGGCGCATTTCTTCCCCTTCACCTTGCTGACTGACGGCTTTGTGCATCAGAAGTGGGACGACCTGCTGTTTGTGGACAATAATCCCGCCAACGGCTCGCCCGCCGGCACAGACGACCTTCGGTTCGTAGCCTTCCAGTGGTATAAGAACGGCGTCCGTCTTCCTGATGCCACCGATCAATACTATCGCGACCCCGAGGGGCTGAATGGTGCGTATCAGGTGTATCTGACAGGCTCTGACGGGCTGCTTTACCGCTCCTGCGTATATGATTACACACCTGCGGATGCCGGCAGTACGCAGCCTGACAGCGCCGGCGACACCTATTATACGATTGACGGACGCCCGTGTGCACGCCCTACGGCACCGGGTATATACATCACTAACGCGCATAAACTGTTTGTACGATGAAAAAACTATTGCTATACATCCTCTTGTGCAGCACGACTGCTGTGCAAGCCACTGCGCCCGCTCAAGCACGGCGCAGCAGCACCAAGTTCGCCCATCATATCCTACTAACAGCCGGCGGAGGCATAGGCAGTCTGGGGTATGACAATCCGTACGGCAATGCCTATCCCGCCTACACATGGTCGGCAGGGCTCGGCTACACATGGTTCTTCGTGCCGGAGACGGGCATACAGACGGGCGTCCAGCTCTCGCGAATCGGTTCAACAGCCACGCTGACCGGCACATACACCTGGCCGCAGATGCTGACCGATGCCTCGGGTGATGCATACGAGCACCGGATGGCATTCACCAACTGGCATGAGCAGCAAGAAGCCTACCTGCTGGAGATACCTCTTGGCTTCACCCTGCGGCATTACGTACGCACGGGTGACAATGGCGATCGCAGCCGCGCAGGCGTGCATGCGGCATTAGGCGCAAAGCTGCAGATACCGCTGTTTGCCGGTTACACCCACCGCACAGGCTCGGTTAGCCACACCGGTTATTATCCGTATTGGGATCTGACGTTGCACGATCTGCCCGGGCGCTTCGTTACCGAGCAGACCGACGCACCGCAGACGGGCTCGTTGCTGCAACATCTCAGGCGCTGGAATGCAGCCGTCTATATGGAGTTAGGCACCACTATCCGTTGCAGCGCGCACACCGAACTAATCATCACTGCCTATGGGCAATATACGGTAACCGATATGCTGGCCACGCCACTCAACAGACAGTCGGATTTGGGTTTTGGCAACAATACGAACGGCTACACGTTCATGCCTGAGTACCGCGGACTGATTGGAACGAAGGCTATTGCTGCTATGCACCCATGGATGGCAGGGTTGAAATTAGGGCTATCCATCTGGACGGGAAAGACGGAACAACAAAAAATCCGCCAACTTCGTCAGTTGGCGGAAGATTATCCCGAGTACTTACCTGTTATTGAGCGCAGGGACACCGTCTATATCATCGACAGCGTCTGCCCTGAGTTCAGCCCCCGTATGGAGCGAATAGAGCGATAGCGCTTGTGCTCCGCTACAGGCAGGTGGTCAACACTCGGCAAGGATGCTGCTATCGGCAGAGTTTACTTTACCTTCTCAATCTCGGGGTCAACGAGTATACGTCCGCAGAACTCGCAAACGATAATCTTCTTGTGCATACGTATATCGAGTTGTCGCTGTGCAGGAATCTTGCTGTGGCATCCGCCGCAGGAGTCCCGCTCGATGGTAACGACAGCCAGCCCGTTACGTGCGTTCTTGCGTATACGCTTGAAAGCTGTCAGCAGGCGGTCGTCGATCTGACGCTCCAGATCGGTGGTCTTGAGGATGAGGGTCTCGGTCTGCTCCTTGGTCTCGGCGAGGATAGAGTCCAGATCCTGACGTTTGTTCGTCAGGTCAACCGTGCGCTCCTCGATGTCGGTGGTTGTCTTGGCTTTGTCGGCATGCAGTTGCTCAAGGGCTGCTGTATGCTCCTTGATACGCTTTTGGCAAAGTTCGATATCCAAGGTCTGGTACTCGATCTCCTTGCTCAGGTTGTCGTACTCGCGGTTGTTGCGCACGTTGTCCTGTTGCTCTTTGTAACGCGATATAGAGGCGTTGTCGTTCTCTATCTGCACACGGCGGTCGCTGATCTTCGTTTCCAGCTCTTTGATCTCGTTCTCGATGTTCGTCAGACGAGTCTTGAGGCCTTCAACCTCGTCAGACATATCTTTGACCTCTTGCGGCAACTCGCCTGCGAGGGTACGCAGTTCGTCGATCTTTGAATTGACACGCTGCAGTTCGTACAACACTTTCAGTTTCTGCTCAATGGTGAGCTCTTTTTCTTCCTTTTTCATATATCAAGTAATTAATTTTGCATTTTGAACATACATCACACCTTATAGCACGTGCACGGGCGAGGTGTCAGCCTCCGAGAGGCGCACATCCACTTTGCCCTTCAACAGTTCGGCAAAGATGTCGCGTGTGAAGTGCTCTGACACCCAGTGGTCGATATCCACCGCCATGATCTGCCCCGCCACGGCTTGCAAATCGTGGTACTTCATGTCGGCAGACAGGTAGGTGTCCGCTCCTGCAGCGATGGCATCGGGCAGGAACTCCGCTCCTGCTCCGCCACATAGCGCCACGCGGCTGATCATCGGCTGCACGGGTTCGGTGTACCGCACATACTCCGCACCAAAGACCCGTTGCACATGTTTGAGCCATCCTGACCACATCATCGGTGTGGGCAAGGTGCCGATCACTCCTAAGCCTACCTTCGGATCGGCAACGGAGGGCACAAGTATTCGCACGTCATGCAGGCCTAACATCTCCGCCATGCGTCCGGAAACGCCGCGCAACGCTTTGTCCATGCTGGTGTGCGACGAGTAGATAGCAATGTTTTGGCGTATAGCCTCTGCTACGCAACGCTCCTGCGGTGTGGAGCCTGTAATATGTTTCAAGCCATGAAAAATCAAAGGATGGTGTGACACAATCAGGTCGCACCCATCCTTTACAGCCTCAGCCACAACGGCTTCGGTCACATCCACCGATAGCAACACAGAGTGTATCTCCCTGTTGCTGTCGCCAATCTGCAGTCCCGAATTATCCCACGCCTCTTGCTGACTCCGCGGAGCTACAGATTCTATGATATCGATTATCTGTTGTAAAACCAAATGTCTTGGTGTATTGTGGAGTGCCTGTTTACCCTCTCTTCGTTCCTACACCTGTTTTTACGCTTCCTGCAGCCGACTTGGTTGTTTTGACGTTCGCCTTGGGCTGCACTTGTTTGTCTGCCTTGGTGTCAGCCTTAGCAGTAGCGGCGGCAAGGGCCTCAGCCCCTTCTTCGTCCTCCTGCAGTGTGAAGTCGGTGAACCCTGCAGCAATGAGCAGGTTGTACCATGCAATGAGTTTGCGAATGTCGGATGGATAGACGCGGTCACGGTCGAAGGTAGGCAGCACCTCGGCAAAGAACGCACGCAGTGCGTCGTTGTCAGCCTTCTTGGCATCGAGCTCAACCGCCTTGAACGCATATTTCTTCCCCAGCGCATTCAGCACTTCGCTGAGCGATATATCTTCACCGGTGGTGTACATCGACACCTCGGCGAGTGAAACGATCTTGTCGCGGGCGTAGGTAGGCATTCGTTTGCCGTCAACCAGCGACTCAACAATCAGCATGTTTGTACCACGGCTAACCAACTTGTACAATCCTGGCTTGCCGGTGATGGCGAGAATATTCTTCAGCATAATTGTGTATGAGTTTTATCCTTTCGATTTTCAATTTTCACTTTTCCAATTCAAAAGCAACTGCAAAGATAAAAAAAAATTTGCAAATATCCAAATCTTTTTGTAACTTTGCATGCTTTTTCTGCAAAAACTGCAAATTCGCAATTCAAATCTTAAATTTTAAATCTTAAATTATAAAATTCTAATCTTTTGTTACTCAAAAGCACTGTCAATATCAAGAACCGCCGTGCATCGTTTGACTATATTATTCTTGAGCATTATGTGGCGGGTATTCAGTTGTTCGGCACGGAGATCAAGTCAATCCGCGAGTCGAAGGCGAGTCTGGCAGACTCGTACTGCCAGTTTGTGGGCAGTGAGCTATATGCCAAGCAGATGCATATAGCGCAGTATCAGTTTGGCAGTTATGCCAACCATGATGTGTTTCGCGACCGCAAGCTGCTGCTCACGCGTCGTGAGTTGCGCAAGTTGCAGAAGGCGACGAAGGACACCGGCAAGACGATCATCCCGCTCCGCCTGTTCATCAACGACAAGGGTCTTGCCAAACTTGAGATTGCCCTCTGCCAAGGCAAGCACGCCTACGACAAACGGCAGTCGCTGCGCGAAGCCGACGACCGCCGCGAGATGAGCCGCGCGCTATTACGATGAAAGAGGAAGGAAAGTGTGTCAAAAATCAAGTTGAGTTTTATAAGTCCGCAATTACCAAAAATTATCCCAAAATTGTTGATATAGAGCAATAATTAAAGCCATTTATCAATCTGAAAGAGGGTGTGTCAAGTCGTTTTGACACACCCTCATTCTTTTGTAGCTACAGACGCTTGCTCGCGTCGTAGGATTCGACTGTTTTAGATTGGATAACCATCGTCGTGTCACCGCGTTGGACGTAGCTGCTGCTGGTCGTCACCGTGCGTGTGACATTGCACGAGGTCAGCATCACCGACAGCCCGATTGCCGTTGCCGTCAGCAGGGTCAGGATGATGCGTTTGATGTACTTTTTCATTGCGGTCTCTTTTTTGGGGGTCAACAATTACCAACAATTATCTTCAATAAGTTAATGAAACATCGTTTGAATTTGTTGATAATTCTTAGCCCGGAGGGCACGTTCTGCTTCGCTGTATGGTTGAC
>JAFSPC010000092.1 GCA_017443075.1 Paludibacteraceae bacterium | reverse complement strand
CTGCGTGTTGGTTACCGCTTTGCGGTGTTGATGACTGCGTGTTGGCTACCGCTGCGCGGTGTTGTTGACTGCGTGTTGGCTACCGCTTCGCGGTGTTGTAGACTGCGTGTTGGCTACCGCTGCGCGGTGTTAATGACTGCGTGTTGGTTACCGCTTTGCGGTGTTGATGACTGCGTGTTGGCTACCGCTGCGCGGTGTTGTAGACTGCGTGTTGTTTACCGCTGCGCGGTGTTGTTGACTGCGTGTTAACAGCCTCCGGCTCATTTGGTTAAGTAACTTATGCAATTGCGGTAGAGCGTAGGGAAATCCTCGGTACTCTCCATGATGAACGGCAGCGCAATCAGCCGGCAGTCGCCTGCGTATGCCACACCTGCCGTCATGCCGCTGTCGTGGTAGGTGCCGATACCTACTGATCCTCGAGCCGGCAGCAAGCCTTGTGGGTTCTCGCAGCAGATGACTGTAGCATTGGGCTGCATCCTGAGTCGTGCAAGCGGCATCGCCCATGCGCTGTTGAACAGGATCATGCCGCTGCGCGAAGCATGATCGCCGCGGTAGGTATAACGCAGCACTTCGCGTGTATATTCGCAATCGCCGAGTGCTGCGGCCTCGCTGCCCACGTACATGCCGGATAGCAGGATGTTGCCGCCATGCCGTGCATAATCGACAAGGGCTGCCCGTAGCGGTGCCGGGAACAGTTGATACAGCGTGTCGGGACTATCCGCCGGTCCGTGCTGATGCAGCTCGGTGCGCTGCTTGCCGCAGATAAGGTCTACCATGGTGTAGCCCCGCAGCGCTGCCGTGTCGGTGACGGCTTCAGCCGAGGTGCTGCAATACGAGAATCCCAAGTCGCTGAGCACGCGTCCGTGCATGAGCGGATAATCGTGTGTGTTGCCTGCCGTGAGACTGAACTGTTGGTCGGCATACGACGAGCCCCAGCCGCAGTTGTCGTCCGACTGCCATTGGCTGCTGCGCACGTAATCGTATTGTTCACCCATGAACGAAATGTCGTAGCCGTCAGCCACGGCATAGTGCTGCGGCCGAATGCCGGCATACAAGCTGTCGGCAAAGAAGTCGGGTGCGGCTACACGCGAGAAGTGGTTGATGACGAGTGCCGTACCCCGTGCCTCGGGTGCAATGTAGGCACATAACGTTGGCGAAGTCATGCTGACGCCGCCATTGTTGCCCGCCACCACGCGGAAATCGTAGCGTATACCGGGCTCTGCCACGAACGCGTAGTAGGGCGTTGGCACGCGGGTGCCGTTATCCCAATCGCCCGAAACAGACGCTCCGCCCGTAGCGCGCGTGCGACGCGTATATACAATATAGTATTGCGGGGTGGCAGTAGGCTCCAACGGGTCGTCTTGCGGCTGCCAGGACAAGATGATGCTGTCCTGCCGCGAGGTGAACGCCTTGTTGAGCGACACGCAGAAAGACTTGACAGGCAGCGGTTGTACAACATATCTCTCGCCTCGAGCGGTGGCAAGATACTTGAGCATACCCTTGTATATGGCGCGTGAGATGGTGAACTTAACGTTGGGGTCCAGGCCGTAGCGCATATCATTCATATTCTGGTGCGACAACAGTTCGAGCAGGAACGATGGCACGCGTGGCTGCCGTGCCTCGGCATAACCGGCGTTCTTGAGTGCGCGCCGCGTCCAATGTGGTGCATGCAGCGCACGCATATCTTCCACAATCTGCGTCTGCACATAGTCGCCAAGGTATCGGCATTGCAGTCGCGAGTCGCCCAGTGGCAGGTTGTGGCTGTTGTTGTCATCCTTGTTGTAATAGATGAGCAGCGTGCCTACGATCGAGTCGCCGCCGCGCACACCGGCGTCCGAGTGAAAAGCCATGCTCATATCCACGGGTATAGCCAAGCCCTCCTCTTTCGGTGCGAGTTGCGAACCGCCGAGCAGGTAGTTGACCCACTGTCCGCGGCAGGCATAATCGTTGGTGTAGGTGTTCTCGCCTTGGGTGTAGTCGAGAATGGAATCCGGGATACCGGCAAAAGGCAGGTATTGCGATGCGCCTACCACATATCGCGGCACATTGGCTGCCGAGTCGATACCTCCGCCCAGACGGATGGCGTCAATATTCCTGCGCGCCGTATGAATGGTGAACCGTGCCGCCTGATTGGGCGAGAACGCATGCTTGCCGATGTATATCCATGTGCCGGCACCGATCTGCATATTGATGTTGTAGGTAGTCGTCTGGTCGATGTGCTGCAACTTGAGTTCGGTGTGATTGGAGGCATTCGGGTTTCGGTTGTAGCGGATATAGATGCCATATTCGCCCTGCTGCGGAACGAAGGCTTCTGCAAGTGTGTACCCCTCCTGCTCGGGCATGGCTGTAGAGTCGATGATGACCATTGCAGTCTGCGTGTCTCGTTCGCGCGGCTGCAGCACCACGGCACCGGCATTCTCCAGCATAGGCACAAGGTAGGGCATGGTGTAGGAGGATGTGTACAGGTCCTCGACCGTCGTCCAAAGGCGTGCGCGCTGCCATAGCCAGCGGTCGAGCTGGTTGTTGTAGTACCAGCCGTGGCTACCCCAGAGGGCAATGTGTTTGCCATCCAAGCCGTCAGGGCACTTGTACGGCAGGTCGGCGTTTCTGACCAATGGTGCTACGCTGGCCGGCGTATGGACGCGCGGCTGGTTGCGGTAGCGCATAGTGATGAGTTCGCCTAACTCGTAGCCGTCGCTATAGATGCGGATATCGCCGTTGGGGTGGTTGAAAACCAAGCGGCTGACGCTGCGGCGCAAGTCCTGCAGTTCGGAGGGAGACAGACTGAGGCCGCTCAGGGTCTTGCAGGTGTAGATGCTTGCCGTCTGACGGCTTGTGCGGATGCGTTTGACTGTAACCTTGCCGACCTGTGCCAGCGTGTTGGCGTATGCGGTCAGGCTATCGCTCAGCGCCGGAACAGGAATAGCGAATGTGGGAAGACTGAATAGCAACAATGCAATCAGTGTGGCACGTATTTTGTTCATTGGATGGATAAGATACTAAATGTGGACAATCTCAATTGTTTTTGATACAAAAAGCCCCTCAGAAGGGTAGATTTTGACAGAAAAGAACACAAAGTTTCATTTCCGCGTACAAAATTACAAAAAAATTTTGGAATAATCAAATATTTTTTGTATCTTTGTAGGCTTAAATATCAAAATTGCACAAATCATGAATGAATTCACGATTGATACGCCCATCCGCAGTTATTCGTGGGACGAGTTGTCAGAGTCAGACAAGCATCTGGTAGAGGTAGCCAAGCGCAATACTCAGAACTCCTATTCGCCGTATTCCCACTTTTGTGTAGGCGCTGCAGCGTTGTTGTCCGATGGAACGATAGTGAGTGGTTGTAATCAGGAGAACGCCGCCTATCCGAGCGGTCTGTGTGCTGAGCGCACGGTGCTGTTTGCCGCCGGTGCGCAGCATCCAGACCAGCCTGTGGAGGTGCTGGCTATAGCCGCCTATACCGATGGGCACTATACCGAGGACCCTGTGTCGCCCTGTGGCGCATGCCGACAGGTGATGCTGGAGACAGAGAACAGGTACAAGCACCCGATGCGCGTGTTGCTGTTCGGCGCCAACCATGTGTATGAGTTCCGTAGTGCCGAGAGCCTGCTGCCGTTCAGTTTCATCAGTGACGACCTGAAAGGCGGCGTGCGTGCACGGTAAAAGACACCTGTTGTAATTCATGCTACGCTCACCCATCAAACGTCTGGATATATACATGTTGAGGAACTTCCTCAGCCTGTTTGTGCTGACATTGGTGATATGTGTGTTCATATTACTGATGCAGTTTGTTTGGTTGCATGTGCGCGACCTTGTAGGCAAGGGTGTTGGGCTGCGTGTGCTGGCGGAGTTCTTTGTGTATGCGGTGGCATCCGTTGTGCCGTTGGCTTTGCCGCTGGCAGTGCTGCTGTCGTCGCTGATGACGTTCGGCAATCTGGGCGAGCAAGTGGAACTAACTGCGATGAAGGCTGCGGGCGTGTCGCTGTTCCGCATCATGCGCCCGCTGGTGGTGGCGGTGATGGTGATCTGTGCAGGTGCGTTTTACTTCTCGAACAATATCCTGCCCATCACGCAGGTGAAGTTGTGGACTCTGATCTTCTCGCTCAGGCAGAAGTCGCCGGAGTTGGATATACCTGAAGGCGAGTTCTATGACGGCATAAGCGGCTATCATATCTATGTGCGGCAGAAAGCACCCAAGCGCGGCATGCTGTACAATATGATGATATATGACTACAGCAAGGGTTTTCGCGACGCCACGGTGATGCTGGCAGACTCAGGGAAGATCGTAGTGTCGGACGACAAGCATTATCTGATGCTGCATCTGTATTCGGGCGAGTCGTTTGAGAACCTGAGCCAAAAGCAGCAGCGGGCAACCGGCACAACCAAGAGCATCCCATATCGCCGCGAGTCGTTTGCCGAGAAACAGATACTGATAGATTTTGATTCGGACCTCAACCGGTATGACGAGAGTCTGCTGGCAGATCAGCATGTGAGCAAGAACACCTGGCAGCTGCTGCATTCCATTGACTCGGTACATGCCATCAGCGTGGAGAAAGGTAACGAACAGAGTCAGCAGATGATTGAGTCGCGTTATCTGGGTCGCGAACGGCATACGCTGACGGTGAATGAGCAGATCGTTGAGAAACGTGCGCAGTTGATAGCCGAGGCTGAGGCAGAAGGTTCTGATTGGCTTCGGAACTATAATCCCGATTCGTTGTTTGCCTCGCTGACCTACGCGCAGCGTGAGCGTGTGTTGTCGGTAGCCCTTGAGCGTGCGCGAGCTCAACGCGATCAGATAGATTACAACGCTGTGGTGCTGGATGATTATCAGCGTTACATACGCAAGCATGAGGTCGAACTGCACCGGAAGTTCACGCTGGCGTTTGCATGTCTGATATTTTTCTTTATCGGTGCGCCCTTTGGCGCCATCATACGCAAGGGTGGATTGGGTACGCCGGTGATCATATCCGTGGTGATGTTTATCTTCTACTATATCATAGACAACACAGGGTATAAGATGGCACGCGAGGCGTTGTGGCCCTGTTGGGCAGGGATGTGGCTGAGTTCGTTTGTGCTGCTGCCGATAGGTATATTCCTGACCTACAAAGCCGCTACCGACTCGTCGCTGTTCAACCCCGAGGCGTGGGGTAAACTGCTCGAACCGATTAAGAGGAAATTGAAGATAAATGACAATTGATAAATGATAATTGATAATTGATAGATATGTTGGATACGATAGAACAGGCGATAGAAGATATTCGTCAGGGAAAATTTGTGATTGTGGTGGATGATGAGGATCGTGAGAACGAAGGCGATTTCATAACCGCTGCAGAGACGATAACCGCCGAGAAAGTGAACTTTATGCTGCATAACGGTCGCGGCGTGCTATGTTGTCCGCTAACCGAAGCTCGTTGCGCGGAGTTGGACCTTGTGCATCAGGTGGCAAACAACACCTCGATGTTAGGAACACCGTTCACTGTTACGGTGGATAAGTTGGAGGGTTGCACGACCGGTGTGTCGGCAGAAGACCGCGCGGCAACCATCCGGGCACTGGCAGACCCTAAGTCAACGGCACAAACGTTCGGTCGTCCTGGGCACATCAATCCGCTGTATGCGCAGCCTGAGGGCGTGTTGAAACGTGCCGGTCATACGGAGGCTGCCGTGGACCTGACACGTCTGGCAGGTTTACACCCTTGCGCCGCGCTGATTGAGATAATGAACGAGGACGGCACCATGGCGCGTATGCCTCAACTGGAGAAGGTGGCGGAAGAGTTCGGGCTGCACATCATATCCATCAAGGACCTGATATCCTATCGCCTGAGAGAACAAAGCGAAGACGCCCAACCATCGGAAGCCGGTCGCCAACCATCCGTAGCGAGCGGTCTGATAGAGCGCGGTGAGACAGTGATGCTGCCGACCGAGTATGGCAAATTCCAACTCACGCCGTTCAAGGAGTTGAGTAACGGCTTGGAACACATTGTGCTGACCAAAGGCGAGTGGGCTGAAGATGAGGCGGTACTATGCCGCGTACATTCGTCCTGCATGACGGGCGATATATTCGGCAGCAAGCGTTGCGAATGCGGCGAGCAACTGCATGAGGCGATGCGGCGGATAGAAAATGAAGGCAAGGGCATATTGGTTTATCTAAACCAAGAGGGCAGAGGCATCGGGCTGATGAACAAAATTAAAGCGTACAAACTACAGGAGCAAGGCGAGGATACCATTGAGGCAAATATCCATTTGGGCTTTGATGCCGATGAACGTGATTATGGCGTAGGTGCACAAATTTTGCGCGCTATGGGTGCTAAAAATCTGCGACTTATGACAAATAATCCCGTAAAAAGAATCGGACTTGAGAGTTATGGCATAGTTATTGTTGAGAATATAGCAATAGAGGTGCAACCGAATCCGTACAATCTTCGCTACATGCGAACGAAGAAGGAGAAGATGCATCACACGTTACACTTGGTATAACATGATTTGAATATTCGATGGGGTACAAAACCGCGGAGGTGCAAAACTGATGAGGAGCAAAACCGCAGAGGTACAAAACTGATAAGGAGCAAAACCGCTGATGTACAAAATCGAAGATTTGAATTGCTAAATTCTCAGTTATTATGAAACGCTTGCTATCACTACTTGTACTACTGGCGACGATGAGCTGGAGTACGCGGGCGGACGAGACCATAACGGTTTCCGCCAATTCAGAGGACATAAGCCAAGCGCTCGACTTGAAAGCGGTGGCTACATTGTTCGGCACAGTCAAGAATGTAGAAGAATTCGAGACGATGCTCAACAACCCCGATTCCGCCTTTACCAACCTTGACCTGAATGGTGACGGTGAGGTTGACTATCTGCGCGTTGTTGAGACGAACAACGGCAACAAGCATCTTGTGGTAATCCAAGCCGTGTTGGCAAAGGATGTATTCCAAGACGTGGCGTCGATCTATGTGGAGAAAGATGAGACAACGGGGCAGGTGACGACGCAAGTGATAGGTGATGAGTATATCTATGGCGCGAACTACGTGATAGAACCTGTTTATATCTATCGTCCTTACATCTACGACTGGTTCTGGGACCCGTTCTGGACCTGTTGGACCTCGCCGTGGTACTGGGGCTATTACCCCGTATGGTGGCATAGTTGGGCATGTTGTCCGCACCATGTATATTGGAACCGTTGCTACTATTGGCATCATTGCCATCCGTATTGTTCGTATCGCTACGTGTCTTATCCTCGTTCGTCGTACAACGATATGCGTCGCACGGTTGCCCGTCGTGAGTATGCGACACGTAACAGCAGCCGTTCGTTTGCTTCGCGTCACAGCGGCGTGACGAATGCGCGCAGTCTGGATGCGAGCCGTCGTGCGGCAACAGCCGGCGGGCATCGCAGTTCGGCAATCTCACGTCAGGGAAGTACGGCAGCGCGCGTAGGCGGAACATCAGCCCAACGCAGTACACGCATAGATAATACGTTTGGCAGTACAGGTGTACGCCGTTCGTCTGCCACTTCGACGCGTCAGGCAGCAGCAAGGCAAGGTAGCACGCGGCAAATGGCTTCGACTTCGCGGTCGACAGCAGCCGGTTCGCGTACAACAACCGCGCGCACGACAACAACCACGCGTACCACCTCTGCATCCGTTACTCGCTCAGGCAGTAGCCGAGGTGTACCGAGTGCGAGCACACGTGTAGCCGGCGGCAGCCAGCGGTCAGCGGTCAGCAGCCAACGTACGGCTCCTTCGCGTTCGTCGTATAGTGGCAGTCGTTCGTCAAGTGCGTCAAGCCGTTCGTCGTATAGCGGCAGTCGTTCGTCAAGTGCACCCAGTCGTTCGTCGTATAGCGGCAGTCACTCGTCAAGTTCGTCAAGTCGTTCATCGTTTGGAGGTAGTTCGTACTCAGGCGGTAGCCGTTCGAGCGGAGGATTCAGCGGTGGCGGCGGTCGTTCGTCAGGTGGCGGCGGCTTTAGCGGTGGCGGTGGCCGTTCATCAGGCGGCGGGGGCTCGTCTCGCAGATAAATGAGGGGTGTTATTCAAAATGTTTGAAGAGTAAAAGAAAGTGAAGTATCGGATAGAAGATATTCCTGACAATCGCATAATGCAAGCGGTAGTAGATCGGCTACTACCGCTTGTTCCGTTCATGCGTCGCGAGAAGGCGTTGCGCTACACGCACCTGCATGGTCAATACTGCTGCCTGCGTTCGTGGGAACTGTTGCATGAACTGTTGATGGAAAGCGGGATGTTAGTTGCGGGTGTTCCGTTGCGTGAACTAAACTATGCTGAAGATGCGTATGGCAAGCCGCGGCTGGTAGGTGTAGGCGGTTGGCAGGATGGTGTAGGCAGTCAGCAGGGAGTAATAGGCGATTTTTCCATCTCGCATACGAAGAATGCCATAGCGGTAGCGGTGTCGGATGGTGCGGTGGGGATTGATGTGGAAGAGGTGGTTCCGGTTCGTAGAGTAGAAGACCGGCATTTCCTTGACCGGACGATGAGTGCCGCAGAACAGGTGCAGATTCGTACGGCAACGGATCCGTGTGTGCGGTTTACGGCATTCTGGACACAGAAAGAGGCGTTGTATAAGGCTAAAGGCACAGGAATCAATATGGATACCCTGACAACGGTGCTGGAGGGGCAGCATGATTATTCGCTGCAGACGATAGTTAGAAAGGGGTATGTTTGCTCGATAGCGAGAGCAATTGAAGATTTATGATTGAGGGGTAAGTAATTTGGGATTTAAGATTTGGTGGATATCTGTATGCGTATGCGCGTAGGCGCAAAGATGTGAAATGATGTGAAGGCAGAAAAAGGCGCGTTTCGTGCGATATGAGCGTATCGCCATTTGCTACCGACAGGTACACTAAATGAACGAAAAGTGGCACAAAATGCAAAAAAATGCGTAAAAAATTTGCATATATGAGTTTTTTTTTGTATCTTTGTATGTTTTTTTATGGGGTTTTGCTAATAGAACTACTCATGTTGAACAGTTGCAAGGAACATCCCGAACCTGTAAACAGCCCAAAGTAGTCCTCAAAAACGACCAAAATAGGCCTCCAATTTTACCAATGCTGAGCAGGCTTACCCCTGACTAAACCCCGACTTGACCCCGATGAAACCCCGATAAAGTCTGGCGCAATATTAAAAAATGTTAAACAATCAATAACAATATAATCGAATAAAACAATAACAATATACAATGATTACAGAAGACAGAATTATTCCCGTGAAGATTGATGAGGAGATGCGAACCTCCTACATTGATTATTCGATGAGTGTGATTGTATCCCGTGCGTTGCCTGATGTTCGTGACGGCTTTAAGCCCGTCCACCGCCGTGTGCTCTACGCGATGTGGGATATGGGCAATACGAGCGACAAGCCGACGAAGAAAAGTGCAGCGATCGTAGGTGAGGTGATGGGTAAGTATCACCCCCATGGCGACAGCAGTATATACGGCACGTTGGTGCGTCTGGCGCAGCCATGGGCGATGCGGTATCCCCTGGTATACGGGCAGGGAAACTTCGGTAGCGTGGACGGCGACAGTCCGGCAGCTATGCGTTATACCGAGGCCCGCCTTGAGAAACTGGCTGAGGAGATGCTCAATGATATAGAAAAGGAAACGGTAGATATGCAGCTGAACTACGACGATAGCCGTCGTGAGCCGACCGTGTTGCCGACACGTTTCCCGAACCTGCTGGTGAACGGCGCAAGCGGCATAGCCGTTGGTATGGCAACGAACATGCCGACGCATAACTTGGGCGAAGTGATTGACGGTTGTTTGGCATATATCCGCAACATAGAGGCGCGTATAGCCAATCCCGAGACAGAAGAGATAACCGTAAGCGACCTGATGGAGTATATCAAGGCGCCTGACTTCCCGACAGGAGGTACGATATATGGCTATCAGGGTGTGCGTGATGCGTTTGAGACGGGGCGCGGAAGAGTGATCATCCGTTCGAATGCAGATATAGAGACCGACAATAACGGTCGTGAGCATATCATCATAACCGAGTTGCCATACGGCGTGGTGAAGTCAGACCTTGTGTCGAACATCGCTGCACTGGTGGATGACAAGCGCATTGAGGGTATAACAGATATCAGCGACCAGTCGAAGCGCGATATACGTATCGTAATCGACATCAAGCGTGATGCGAATGCTCAGGTAGTGCTGAACAAACTGTACAAGTTCACGGCTTTGCAGAGTTCGTTTGCGGTGAATAACATTGCGCTGGTAAAAGGACGTCCGATGCTGCTGAACCTGAAAGATCTGGTAGGCAACTTTATCGAGCACAGGATGGATGTGGTGACACGCCGTACGAAGTACCTGCTTAGGAAAGCGCAGGAGCGTGCGCATATATTGGAAGGTTTGATTATCGCCGTAGACAATATCGACGAGGTGGTTAAGATCATCCGCGGCAGCCGTACTCCTGCCGACGCGCAGACGAACCTCGAAGCACGCTTCGGGTTGGATGCTCCGCAGAGCAAGGCGATCGTGGAGATGCGCTTGGCTTCGCTGACCGGCTTGCGTATCGATGAGTTGAAGGCGGAATATGCCGAGTTGGAGGCTGAGATAGCCCACCTGAATGAACTGCTCGCCAACGAGAGCCTGCGCTACGAACTGATAGCAACCGAGTTGCAAGAGATAAAAGACAAATATGCCGACGAACGTCGTACGCGCATCGTGAAGATGGCTACAGAGTTCAACCCTGAAGATATGTATGCCGATGATGATATGGTGATCACCATTTCCCACCTCGGCTATATCAAGCGCACGCCGCTGGCAGACTTCCGTCAGCAAGGTCGCGGCGGCATAGGCTCGAAGGCCAGCAACACGCGTGACGAGGACTTTATCGAATATGTACACACGGCCTCGATGCACTCGACGATGATGTTCTTCACGACGTTCGGCCGCCTGTATTGGATCAAGGTATATGACCTGCCGGAAGGCAACCGCCAATCGAAAGGCCGTGCGATGCAGAATGTGATTAGTCTGCAAAAAGATGAGAAAGTGTGTGCGTTTATCAATGTGAAGGGCTTGAACGATCCCGACTATGTGAAGAGTCACTACCTGATATTTGCGACACGCAACGGACTAATGAAAAAGACGACGCTGGAGGACTATAGCCGTCCGCGTACGAACGGAATCATTGCACTCGGTCTGCGTGAGGGCGACAGCCTGATAAGTGTAGCACTGACGGATGGCGAGAGCCAGATGCTGATCGCCTCGTCGAACGGCAAGCTGGTACGATTCCCGGAGAACACTGTCCGCCCGATGGGACGCACGGCAACGGGTGTACGCGCAATAAAATTAGATGAAGACGGCTCTGATCACGCGATTGGCATGATTTGTGTAGATAATAATAGTGAGGAGACCGTACTCGTGATTTCGGAGAAAGGTTTCGGTAAGCGCACTGCGTTGGATGATGAGAACGGCGAGCCGATCTACCGCATCACGAACCGTGGCGGCAAGGGCGTAAAGACGATGTCGCTAACCGACAAGACCGGTTCGCTGGTAGGCTTGCACGCCGTGCGTGATGATGAGGATCTGATGCTGATTACCAAGAGCGGTACCGCCATCCGCATGGCGATGGATAGCATCCGCATCCAAGGTCGTGCTACGCAAGGCGTCAAACTGATCGAACTGCAGAAGCGCAACGATAAGCTGATGTTCGGCTGCGTGGTGCCGAAGGAGGAAGAACAGGAGATAGCCGAGTATGCAGAAAATGCCGAGGCAACGAACGAAAACGAGAATGGTGAAACAATCAATGAAAATCAAGAATAACATGAAAAAGAGTGTATTTTTGGCAGCATTAGTGCTGATAGGCACCGGCTGCTTTGCACAGAAATCCGCTGTGCGCACGGCAAAAAACCTTGCAATGCAAGAGACACCAGACTTTGACGGTGCACGTGCCGCCATCAAGCAGGCTCTGGAGAACGAAGAGACAAAGAACCAGGCAGAGACCTGGTATGTCGCCGGATTGATCGGTTACAAGCAAAACGAGAACATCTGGCTGATGGGACAGATGGGTCAGACGATAGACAATGCCGCGAAGGGTGCAGCCGTTGAGGAGAGTATCAACTACTGGATCAAGGCGGACGAACTGGCTATGACCCCGACCTATGACAAGAAGGGTAACCCCAAATATGACACACGTACCCGCAAGAAGATAGCAGAGTCGATACTGGAGTATTTCCAACGTCAGGATCTCGCCATCTATGCATCGTATCTGGCAGAGCAGAATGATGATCTGGGCGTAGCGAATGCGTTCAAGATGCATTGCGACATACCTGAGCTGGCCATGATGCAAGAGCCGAAGATGCAAGAAAAAATGGCGAAGGATACGACGTACTATCAGTACATGAGCTATGCGTTGTCGTACTTCTACCGCGCAAAAGCCTACGATGAGGCGTTGAAAATGGCTGAGCGTATAGCAGCTGACCCTGCTCACGAGGTGACGGCCTACCAGTACTATTACGATCTGTACAAACTGAAAGGCGAGCCAGAGAAAGCCAAGGCAAAGTTGGCAGAGGCTGTGGAGAAATTCCCGAAAGAGTCATGGTTCATTCAGAACATGATCAATGACCTTGTGCAAGCCAAAGACACCCTTGGTGCAGTAGCCTATCTGGACAAAGCCATAGAGAGCGACCCATCGCAGGCACAATACTATCACACCAAAGCAACGCTATTGAGCACCCTGCGCCGTTTTGACGAGGCGTTCACGTACTTTGACAAAGCCATTGCTATGGAGCCAAACAACCCCGAGTACTACCTGAACTATGCATACGCCTATTCCGACAAGGCTACACTGATGCTGGATGGCACCGACAACTTGTCGCAGAAGGAGTATCTGGCAGTAAAAAAGCAGAGTGACGAAGTGCTGAAACTCGCCTTGCCGTACTACGTTAAGGCGCACGAACTGGCTCCCGGCGATATGCAGTATGCCCGTGCGCTGCGTCAGTGCTACTATCGCTTGCATATGGATAAGGAGTATGAGGCATTGTCAGCCGAAATGCAGAACTATTGATGGGCAGGATACTTGCCATAGATTACGGTAAGCGACGCACAGGATTAGCCGTTACGGATATGCTCCGCATAACGGCTAATCCGTTGCTTACAATAGAGACTGCGCAGTTGCTGCCGTGGCTTGCTGATTATACGCGTCGCGAACAGGTGGATACGATAGTGATCGGCTATCCTCGCCAAATGAACGGCGAAGATAGCGAGACCGTACCAGCCATTCGCGCCTGCGAGCAACAGATACGCAGTCAGTTGCCGGACATACCAGTAGTCGAGTTTGACGAGCGTTTTACCAGTGTGCTTGCCCATCAGGCTATGATAGCCGGAGGCATGAGTAAGAAACAACGGCGAGACAAAGCGCAGGTGGATAAACTGGCAGCATGTATAATTTTAGAATCCTATTTGGAATCACTACAATGATATTACCTATTTATTTATATGGTCAGCCTGTATTGCGTCGTCCGACAGAGGATGTGGCACCGGGTGAGTTGGATGTAAAACAATTAGTATCGGATATGCAAGAGACCCTGCTTGCAGCCGAAGGTTGCGGTTTGGCAGCACCTCAGGTAGGGTTGTCGAAACGGCTGTTTGTGGTAGATGGCACAGAATTGGCGGAGGATTATCCCGAGTGCAAGGACTTCAAGCAAGCCTTTATCAATCCCGAGATTATCGAGGAGAGCGAAGAGACCTCTGTATATTCCGAGGGCTGCTTATCTTTGCCCGGTATAAGTGAGAACGTAACCCGCCCGCGTACGATAAAGATTCGTTATCAGGATGAAGACTTTGTAGAGCATGTTGATACGCTGACCGATTTCAAAGCGCGTATTGTATTGCATGAGTACGATCATCTGGAGGCACATGTATTTACTGACCGCATATCTCCGATACGCCGCCAGTTCTGCAAAACGAAACTGACGAACATAGCCAAGGGAAAGACGGTAGCCCGCTATAAGTACAAACGATAAACGATACCCCACAGCGGAAGGCGGCTGTAGAGAACATAGCATGATTTTAGTACAGGATACGATTGTCAGTCTGGAGGTCATAGAAAAGGAGTTCTGCTGTGATCTGGAGTCTTGCAAGGGGTGCTGTTGCATAGAAGGCGATGCCGGTGCTCCGGTAACCGCCGAAGAGGAGGAAAAACTGCAAGCCATGCTACCCGAATTGTTGCCCCATATCACCAAAGAGGCACGTGAAGTGATAGCACAGCAGGGTATAGCCTACAACGACCCGAGTGGCGAGCGAGTGCTGTCGATAGTGAACGACAAAGATTGTGTGTTTGCCCGCACCGACCATAATGGTTGGTGCTATTGTGTTATAGAACGGTTGTTCAGCAAGGGGCAGTTCACATTCAAGAAACCCATATCATGTCACTTATATCCCATTCGCCTTACGCAGATAGGTGAGCGTGTGGGGGTGGAATATCATCGTTGGGATATATGCCATAGTTCACGCCAGCTTGGGCACAAATTGCGAATGCCCCTGTATAGATACTTGCGTGAGCCGTTGGTGCGCAGATTCGGGCAAGAGTGGTATGACGAGTTGTGTCTAACTGCCGACGAATGGAACAAACAAGTGAACGGTGCAAGAGAAAGATGACAACAAAATGAAAACAGCATTAGCAGAGATAGTATCAATAGGTGACGAGTTGTTGATTGGTCAGGTGGTCAATACCAATGCCTCGTGGATGGCGCATGAGTTGAATCAAGCAGGCATAACCGTAGTGCAGGTGACAACTGTTCGTGATGACCGTGATGCCATCACTACGGCTATAACGGATGCGATGAATCGCGCGGATATAGTGCTTACTACCGGTGGGTTAGGACCGACGAAGGATGATATAACCAAGTCGGTGCTCTGTGAGATGTTTCATACACATCTGGTGGAAGACGCGGGCGTGCATGAGCACGTGTTGGCACTGTATAAGAACAGACCCGATGTGCTAAACCGCCTGACAGAGACACAGTGGCTCGTGCCGGAGGCTGCTACTATATTGCCCAACAGGGTAGGTAGTGCGCCGATCATGGTGTTCGGGCAATCAGACGGCAAGGTGGTGGTGAGTATGCCGGGGGTGCCGCATGAGATGCAGGTAGCGATGCGCGAACAAGTGCTGCCCTATTTGTGCAAACGACAATCAGATGAAGGCGGAGAGCCAATACATGTTATTCATCGCACGGTGATGGTGTACGGGATTCCTGAATCGACACTGGCTCTGCGTATAGCACAATGGGAGAACAATCTGCCCTCATCCATACATCTGGCGTATCTGCCAAAACAAGGTGTAGTGCGTTTGCGCTTGTCGTCATACGGCGAAGCAGGCGCAGCGGAGGTAGAGCAGCAGATACAATCCTTGCTGCCCCTGATAGCAGGGAATGTTATTGCGACGGAAGATTTGCCGTTAGAGCTTATCCTTGGGCAATGGCTTGTGAGCCGTCATCAGACCATAGCTACCGCAGAATCTTGTACCGGCGGTCGCTTGGCAGCACTGCTGAATGAACACTCAGGCAGTTCGGCATATTACATGGGCAGTGTTATCGCGTATGACAATAGCGTCAAATCCCAAGTCTTGGGCGTAAGCCCTGAAACGCTTGCCAAGGATGGTGCAGTCAGTGAGGCGTGTGTGCGGCAGATGGCAGAGGGAGTGCGTAACCTCCTGCATACCGATTATGCAATTGCCACATCAGGTGTTGCGGGACCGACAGGAGGTACGCCGGATAAACCTGTCGGTACGGTATGGATAGCGTGGGCAACGCCATACGGTACTGAAGCGGAGTGCTGCCACTTCTTCGGTGACAGAAATCAGGTTACCAATACAGCAGCCATGGCTGCCATAGGCAAACTTCTACTGAAACTCAAGTGTGAAGCATAATAAGCGTAATAAAGACAATATCCGATACCAAAGACAAGAACGGAAATGTTGTTTGCACGCTGATCTTCAATGCCCACGGGCAGCTGACGCAGATTGCTTTCAGCGCACCGGCTCGCGACAATGCGATGCAGGTTGCAGCCTTCATCGCTCATTTAACTCTCACCCATCTCATGCGTGACCCTGACATTCTGCGCTCACCTCCTCCTGCATCTCCCCAGCATCTCTCCAGCATCCCCCCACGTGCCGAACTATAAACATGATAGAAGGCTTATAGGAACCTCATAGGAACCTCATAAGCCTTCTTTATTGTAAATCAGCATATTACACTATATGCTTTTTATGCCGTTTTTAGCGTGTTTTACTCACTGACCGATTCTTTTGCAAAGATACAAAAAATAGTTGAATTATGCAAATTTTTATTGCAAAAAATGCTATTTGCTTGCTTTCCGCATCCATGAAAAACACGGGATAGCTTTCTCCCTGCGAGGTATCTGACCTATTGCTTTTTTCTAAAAAGTGCGTGAGCTTTTGCCAAATCTGTTGGTTTTGGTGCACATTTGGTAAACTTTAGTGCTGTTTTTCGCCGAGCACAATGATTTTTTTGCCAAAATATTTGCATTTCTCATTTTTTTTTCGTAACTTTGTCGCTCTGATTATGGGGCGCCGCAATTTGCCCCTTTACGATGTAAACGTTTAACCCCCTTATAAGTGGTATGAAAAAAACAGTAACTATCATCTCTGTAGTGCTCGTTGTGGCATTGGGATTATTTTTGTATTTCAAATTTTGGTTTGTGTACAGTAGTGGCGTAAATGAAGGAGATATCAATTATTTCCAGCGCGAGGGTTTCATCTTCAAAACCTACGAGGGCAAGATGATACAGACGGGGTATAATTCGAAGAATACATCGTCCACTATTCAGTCGAACGAATTCAAATTCTCTGTAGATGACGAGCGTATAGCACAGCAGATAGACAATGCTTCAGGTCGGCAGATCAAACTGCATTGGAAACGCTATCTCGGTACGTTGCCATGGCGCGGCAACAGCCAGTTTGTAGTGGATTCGATATATAGTGTCGGGCGCGTGAACCTGAATGACGATCCGTTCGTTACCAGTATGCCGCCGATGCCCACTGATTAATCTCCTAAAACACCCTGAACATGCTAACCGAAGAAAAGTACAACTTTGTCAAGTATTACGAGCGCTCGTTTGTGCAGAACTGGGATTTGCCCGCAGTGACCGACTGGGGAACTGAGCATACATGGACGTATGGACAATTGGCTACAGTCATAGCGCATCTGCATCTGATGTTTGAGGAGAACGGGTTGCAGAAAGATGACAAAGTTGCCCTCATGGGAAAAAACAACTCGTGCTGGGTGGCAACCTTTCTTGCTACCGTCAGTTATGGTGCGATAGTCGTGCCGATTCTGCAAGATTTTAATGCTGCTGATGCCATACATATAATCAATCACTCCGATGCGAAGCTACTGTTCATCAGTGACAATATATGGGAGGGCATTGATCTGGAGCAGATTCCGAATGTGAAGGTTGTTGTTTCGCTCAACGACTGGCACCCCATATCGCAGCATTTAGAGGTAGCGCATATTACCGAATTGTATATCAAGAAGCAGTTCGTCAAACGATATCCAAAAGGCTATTCGCGTGAACTGGTGCATTATGATGACCGACCTAACGAAGCGATAGCATCAATCAACTATACATCAGGCACAACGGGATTTTCTAAAGGTGTGATAACCCCATGCAATGCTTTAGCCGGCAATGTGCGGTATGGGATAGAAAGCGGTTTGGTCTTCTCCGGCTGCCGGCACGTTGCATTTTTGCCGCTGGCACATGCCTACGGCTGTGCGTTTGATTTTCTGTCCTGCCTTGCTGCAGGCGGGCACACCTACCTTGTAGGGCGCACTCCGGCACCGAAGATCCTGCTCAAAGCGTTTGCAGATGTCAAACCCACATTGATTCTCTCAGTGCCACTCATACTCGAGAAAATTTATAAGAAGATGATTGTGCCTCAGATCAGTAAGGCACCGGTAAGCTGGGTGCTTAAGATCCCTTATCTCGACGAGATTGTACTGAGCAAGATTCGTGAGACCCTGATTAGTGCTTTCGGCGGTGAGTTCCAGCAAATCATTATAGGTGGTGCACCATTAAATGCTGAAGTAGAGGCGTTCCTGAAACGTATAAAATTCCCTGTATCCGTCGGCTACGGAATGACGGAGTGCGCTCCGCTGATTTCGTTCACTCGGTGGACGGAGTATAAGACCTTCTCCTGCGGTCAGCCTCTGCCCGGCTTGATGAAGGCCCGTATTGCTAATCCCGATCAAGAGGGAGTCGGTGAGATTGAAGTGTTCGGCGAGAACCTGATGTACGGATATTACAAGAACGATGAGGCTACGCGTCTGACATTCAGCGAAGACGGATGGCTGAAGACAGGTGATCTCGGAACCATAGATGAGGACGGGTTTATTTTTATCAAGGGACGTAACAAAACCATGCTGCTCGGACCGTCAGGGCAGAATATCTACCCCGAAGAGATTGAGGCGAAGTTGGACAATATGCCGTACGTAAGCGAGTCGCTTGTGCTCCAGAACAAAGATAACCAGCTTGTAGCACTTGTGTGTCCGGATATGGAAGCAGTGGATGCTCAGCATTTGACTGAGGAACAACTGGTAGAGGCTATGGAGAGCAACCGAAGGCAGCTGAATCCGTTGTTGGCATCCTACGAACCGATTGTGAAGATAAAGATTTACCCTCACGAGTTTGAAAAGACACCGAAGAAATCCATCAAGCGATTCTTGTATACCGCAATGGCAGATTGACGGCAATACATGTGGTGTTGACAAATACAATAGTACAGCCGGCGAATAGTGAAGCGATGAATCTGTGTATAGACCAAGGTAATTCCCGTACAAAGGTAGCGTTGTTCCGTGAGAACGGAACGATAGCCAAGCACTTTATATACAAGCACTTTGCTTCCGCCGAAGTAGAGCAGTTGTTTCAGTTATACAAGATTGAAGACAGCATCATCTCGTCGGTAGTGAATATAGAGCCGGCTGTAGTCAATGCGTTGCACAGGCACTCGCAGCACTTTATACTATTCGACCACAATACCCCCTTACCCATACGCAACGCCTACGGCACCCCTGCAACCTTGGGGCAAGACCGTTTGGCGGCTGCGGTAGGCGCCGGCAGTATTTACCCAAACGAGAATGTGCTGATAATAGATGCAGGGTCTGCAATCACATACGATTTCCTGTCTGAAGAGGGTGTGTTTGTGGGCGGAAATATTGCTCCGGGAATAAAGATGCGATTTACCATCCTGCATCGAATGACAAAAAAACTTCCCCTTGTTGAGGTGGAAGAAAATGAGATGTTGCCCTTGTTCGGTCGCAATACGCGCGATGCGATAGCAGCAGGTGTGGTGCGGGGCGTAGTGTTCGAAGTAAAGGGCTATATGCGTGATTTGCAGGAGCAAATAGCACATTACAAAACCATCATCACAGGGGGAAATGCCTCATATATCCTACACGGATTGCAAGCCGAGGTGCAGACGGAGCGCCATCTTGTACTGAAGGGGTTGAATCAAATTTTGCAATATAATACGCAGCCTCATCAATAGGTTTGGCACGATAGTTGTACAGATACAGACAAATGAAGAAAATACTGGTCACATATTTGTTCGTGTGTGTAGCATTGGCAGTAGGAGCTCAGAACATGACGAGTTCTCCATACTCACGTTTCGGTTATGGCGACTTGGGGGATGATACCCCGAACTCCTACCGCGGCATGGGCGGAGTAGGCATAGGTATGCGCTCCAACAAAGCCATCAATCCATTGCAACCGGCATCCTATACAGCGTGTGACAGTGTGACGTTTATGTTTGACTTGGCAGGTAGCGTGATGTGGACCACTTACGCAGATGCAGCAGGGCGCAGAAACAGAGCAAACGGAAACCTCGAATACATCAGTTTGCAGTTACCTTTATATAAGCGGTATATAGCCGTATCTGCGGGAGTTATGCCCTTCTCATCTGTGGGATACAACCTGTCGCTGAAAGACTCAATAGGAAAGGATTATCACTATACTGCAACCTATGCCGGTGAAGGCGGAATAAGTGAGGTGTATGGCGGTTTGAGTTTCAATATCATGGATTGGTTTGCCGTAGGAGCCAATGTCTATTATATGTTTGGCGAGGTAAGTAATTACCGTGCGTTGACATTTACCGAATCAGGCATGCATGATGTGGCGGTATATGGGCAGCTGAAAGTCAACAGCGTTCGTACCCGTGTAGGCGCACAACTGTTCCACACGTTTGATAACGGTGATGCTTTTGTAGCCGGTGCGGTGTGGGAGCCAAGGTTGACGCTTCGTGATAACTACTCGATGATAGAAACGAATTGGGAGGATACGATTCATAGTGGCGGCGAAACGCTGCAAGTGCCGATGCAATGGGGCGTGGGAGCATCATATACATGGCAGCAAAGGTTAACACTGGCGTTCGACTACACCAATCAGGCATGGAGCAATGTGGAAACGTTTGGTAACAATAAGTTGCGTTCACGCGGAATATATGCTTTAGGTGTTGAGTATCGCCATGATCCGTATGGCAGGAATTATGTAGAGCGCGTATGCTGGCGCGTGGGGGCCAAACTAACCGATCCGTACCAACAGAATGTAAAGGGTAAGGAATTGAAAGTATCTCTGGGCGTAGGTCTCCCACTGCGAAATGCAGCAACCGTATTCAACGCAACTGTCGAATATGGGCATAGGGGCTCCATACTCAAGGAAGATTATCTGAAACTGACTATCAATGCCGCAATAAGCGAGAATTGGTTCTTCAAGAGAAAATTATAAGAACACAAGAAAAACTATAACACTATAAATTTATACAGATATGAAGAAGTACATCATTGCACTGACATTACTTGCAACGCTGCCCGCGTTCGCATTGGCAAAGAAGCCGCAGAAAGGTGCTGAGCCGGCTGCTCCGGCAGTAGAGGAAGCTGAGCCCACAATAACTGAGGAATGTGTGATTAACGTATCGCTATTCAACGAGTCGGTAAAGAACAAGCAATATGCAGATGCTTGGGAGCCTTGGTGGCAGGTATATACGACTTGCCCGAATGCCAACAAAGCTATCTATACGCGTGGTGACGAGTTGGTAGAGTGGCGAATATCGCAGACACAAGATCCGAAGGAGTATGATGAACTGCGTCAGTTGTTGCTAAAATTGCACGATAGTCGAATCAAGTATTTTGGTGACGACCCGAAGTACCCGAAGGCATATATCCTTGGCCTGAAGGGTGTTGACTACTGCAACTTCTTCAAGGAAGACCCATTGAAAGAGCCTGCTTACGGTTGGCTGAAAGAGTCGATTGAAGGAATGGGTAACAAGTCGCAGATACAAGTGCTGAAGGCTTTTGCAGACTTGAGCAATGCGCGCTATAAAGCTGATCCTGAGAAATATGCTACGGCGTATATATCTGACTATCAGACCGTGTCGATGATACTGGGTGCACAAGCATCTGACCCGAAGAATAAGAATGCCGTTCGTGCACAGGAGAACAAGGACTACGTTGATCAGATGTTTGCCTCATCAGGTGCCGCCAACTGCGATAAGTTGGATGAGATATTTGGCCCGATTGTACAAGATAACATCTCTAACTTGGATATGCTGAACAAGATAATGGCAATGTTCCGTCGCGTAAAGTGCACGGAGAGTGAGATTTATTTTGCTGCAGCTGAGGCTTCGCACAAGTTGGAACCCACCGAGGAGAGTGCTGCCGGTTGCGCCAAGATGTGCATGAAGAAGGCGGATTACAAGGGTGCGGTAACCTATTATGAGCAAGCCATTGAGTTGGCTCCGGAAGATGATAAGGAGGATAGGGCAGAGTACTTGTTCAATATTGCGTACATCTACTTTGATAAGATTAAATCATATCAGTTGTCACGTCAGTACCTGCGTCGTTCGTTAGAGTTGCAGGCCAATCAGGGCCGCTGCTACATTCTGATGGGAATGTTGTATGCTGCATCCCAGCCGTATGGCGAAGGCATGGCACCTGCCAAGGCTGCTATCCTGAACAAGACCGTGTTCTGGGCTGCCGTTGACAAATTCCAGAAGGCTAAGATGGTTGATCCGGATGTAGCAGAGGATGCTAACAAACTGATTGCATCGTACTCGAAATACTTCCCCACCAAGGAGGAAATCTTCGACCTGCCGGAGTTGCAGGATGGTGCACCGTTCACCGTAGGTGGTTGGATTCAAGAGACTACAACGTGCCGTGCGGCTAAGCAATAAGCTATATAGTGTAATATTGAGCATTGTCATCATAGTGGTGGCAATGCTCTTCTTCCCCTCCTGCCGACGTAAGGAGGTGAAACTGCGTATGGATGCCATCAACAACCGAGCGGCAATGCCCGTGTTGGATGCACAGGAGGTGACCACACTGATATCCGATTCAGGCGTGACACGATTCCGAATAACCTCCCGTAAGTGGCTTGTGTTTGACAAGGCGCAACCATCGTATTGGGAATTTCCGGATGGAATCTATCTTGAGCAGTTCAATACGCGGTTGGAGGTGGCCGCTACACTGCGCTCGGATTATGCCTACTATGATGACCAAGCTGAGATTTGGCACCTGACAGGTAACGTATATGCGACCAATGTAAACGGTGAGCAGTTTGAGACGCCCGAACTATATTGGAGTCAGAAAGATGAACGCGTATATTCCGATTCAGCAATAACCATTACCCAACCACCGACGGCTGCCGCTATTCAGGCAGATGGCGATAAGGCAAAAGGGTCTGTGATAAAGGGTGTGGGATTTGAGTCCAATCAAGAGATGACCAAATATACCATACGGCGTCCGACGGGTATATTCCCGATAGATGACAAGTAGTTGCATGCAGCGGTTGCGTTGCATGCAATTGTTAAGTGCCTATATGCTGATTCATACCCTTATAATTGATATAACCATGATGCATACCCTTATAAATTGATATAACCATGATTCATACTCTTCTTGTATTTCTCTTAACTCTTGGAATAGAAGTGCTTGAGCAAGAACAGTTCGAGCCATTGCGTGGCAAGCGCGTAGCCCTGTGCACTAATCCGACAGGTGTGGATCATCAGTTGCGCTCCACTGTTGATATATTGTATAATGGGCAAGAGCAGGGCGGCTATCGCTTGGTTGCCTTGTATGGTCCGGAGCATGGTGTTCGAGGCAATGCGCATGCCGGTGACGCTGTCAGCAACGCGACGGATGAACTGACAGGAATACCTATGTATTCGTTGTACGGAAAGACGCGCAAACCCTCTGCAGAGATGTTACGCGATGTGGATTGCATCGTATATGATATACAGGATATAGGTTGCCGATCCTTTACGTATATATCCACTATGGGTATGTTGATGCAGGCGTGTGAAGAGCAGGACAAGGAATTGATTGTGCTGGATCGTCCGAATCCGTTGGGCGGCGAGAAGATAGAGGGGAATCTGGTGGAAGACGGTTATGTGTCCTTTGTGTCACAATTCAAGATTCCCTACGTGTATGGACAGACGTGCGGCGAACTGGCATTATACCTGAATGCGCAGAGCGAGGCACCTTGTAGGCTGAAGGTGATACCTATGCAAGGTTGGCGCCGTGACATGACATGGGAACAGACCGGACTGGAGTGGGTAGTGGCGTCGCCCCACATACCGCAAGCCAAAACAGCCTGTTTCTATCCTGCCACTGGCATATTTGGGGAATTAGGTTATGTGAGTATAGGTGTGGGGTACACCTTGCCGTTTGAACTGATAGGTGCGCCGTGGATTGATGCGAACAAATTGGCATTGGCGCTTAACTCACGTCAGGTGCCAGGGGTGGAATTCCGCCCGATATACTTTAAGCCGTACTATGGAAATTTTAGCGGTGAGCAGTCGCAAGGGGTGCAGATACATATAATGGATTATGCGCAAGTTCACCTGAGTGATTTGCAATTTATAGTAGTTGAGGCTCTAATGGAGCTTTATCCTGACAGAGATGTATTCAAACTATGCAATCAGAAACGCCTGAATATGTTTGACAAGGTGTGTGGTTCGCCGTTTATACGTCAGGAGTTCAGCAAGCGCTACAAGTGGGCAGATATTCGTGATTACTGGTATAAGGATGCCGAAGCCTACCGTAAGGCTTCTGAGCCGTATTATCTGTATCCATAAAATAGATGCTATGCAGTCATCTTAAAAAATGAGACTATGCAGTCATCTAAAAAATATGAGACTATGCGGTATTCTAAAATAATATGAGATTATGCAGTCATCTAAGTCGTATATCCAGCGTTTGGCATGGGGAACAGATGCCGGATTCTACCGTCTGATTCCCGAAGAAGTGCTTCATCCGGCAGATGAGGTGCAAGTTCAGCAGATTATCTGTCGTGCACATCGTGAAGGCAAGCATATTACGTTCCGCGCAGCCGGAACATCGTTATCAGGGCAGACTATCTCGGATAGTCTGCTTGTCGTATGTGGCAAGAAGTGGGAGCATTACGATATTCATGATAACGGTGCAACGATTACTCTTCAGCCCGGCATAGTAGGGCAGCGAGTGAATGATATACTGCGTCCGTATGGGCGATACTTTACTCCTGATCCTGCGTCTATCCGTTCGGCAATGGTAGGTGGGATAGTGATGAATAATGCGTCAGGTATGTGCTGTGGTACGCATGCTAACAGCTATCGCATGATAGAGTCCGCGCGGCTGATACTGGCAGACGGCACCCTGTTAGACACAGGTGATGCATCGAGCCGTGCATCGTTCGAGCGGAGTCATGCGGCCATGCTTTGTGCCTTGCGTGATATGCATGCTCGCGTGGTGGGCGACAAGGCTTTGGCAGAGCGCATACGGCGCAAATACAGCATCAAGAATGTGACGGGACTGAATATACTGCCCATACTGGAGTACGATGATCCGTTTGATATAATCAGTCATCTGTTGGTAGGTTCGGAGGGAACGTTGGCATTCCTGTCCTCCGTAACGATGCGCACAGCAGCCATTATGCCCTGTTCGGCATCGGCATTGCTGTTGTTCCCCACAACACAGTCTGCCTGCGAGGCTGTGACGGCTATGAAAAGGCAAGGTGAGGTGTCTGCGGCAGAGTTCTTTGACAGGAAAGCAATGCTGACGGTAGAAAACGATTTTCCTGAATTATGCGGTTTGCCTCAGGATGCAGGGGCAGTGCTGATACGCTTGGACGCTATTGATGAGCAGTCGTTGCAGCAGAAGCGAGAAAAACTAATGGGATTGCTGTCAGCATATACGCTGTGCAAGCCGGCAGAGATAACCTCAGACAAGGCAACAGTAGCCAAGTTGTGGGCAATGCGCGCAGGGATATTTCCTGCGGTGGGTGGCACACGCCCGATAGGCACGACATGTCTGATAGAGGATGTGGCATTCCCGATAGAGTATCTGGCAGAAGCGACGCTCGACTTGCAGCATTTGTTCCGTGAGCATAACTATCCGGATGCGGTAATCTACGGGCACGCGTTGGAGGGAAACTATCACTTCATATTGAACCAGCGTTTTGATACCCCTGAATCGGTGGCACAATATGACAGGATGATGCATGCGGTAGTAGATCTGGTAGTAGACAAGTATCACGGAAGTCTGAAAGCGGAGCACGGTACCGGCAGGAATATGGCGCCATTTGTGCGGCGTGAGTGGGGCGATGCAGCGTACGAGTTGATGTGTGAAATCAAGCGATTGTTTGATCCGGATAATATATTGAACCCCGGAGTCATCTTTTGTGAAGACGAGCAGTCGTATATACGCAATATCAAGCCGTTGCCCGAGGTGCATGAACTGATAGACCGTTGTATAGAATGCGGATTCTGTGAGGTGAACTGCGTGTCATGCGGATTTGCATTATCCTCAAGGCAAAGGATAATCATTCAGCGTGAGATAACGCGACTGCAGTTAGCAGGTGAGGATAAGAAGGCTGCGGCATTGCGAAAGGCGTTCGTGGGGGATGGCGAGGACCTGTGTGCAGGTGACGGCTTGTGTGCAACCTCTTGCCCGATAGGGATCAATGTGGGCGAATATATCCACTTGCTACGCGAACAGCATTTGTCAAGCGCGGGTAAGTGTTTCGGCCATTTTGCAGGTGCCCATTTTGCCGGTGTAGCCGATTCCGTGGCATCGGCATTGGCATTAGCGTCAGTGGGACGTGCAGTACTCGGCAAGAGTGTGATGTCAGGAATATGCAAGGGGCTACATTATGCGTCAGGCAAAACCATTCCGCTATGGACACCCGCTGTGCCTGAGAGAAGGAGGAGACCCAGAGTAAGTAGTCAGCATTCGGAGGGCAACAGTCGTCAGTCAGCAGCCGGCAAACAGCAGTCAGGAGTGAGCAGGGTGGTGTATTTCCCGTCGTGCATAAACCAGCGATTGGGGGCAGTGCCTGATACTGATTATCCATCGACGGTGGAGGCAACCGAAACATTACTGCGGCGTGCAGGGTACGAAGTGATTTATCCTGAGAAGATGGAAACGTTATGCTGCGGCACTATTTGGGAGAGCAAAGGAATGCCTGATGAGGCAGACAGAAAAGCCAAGGAGTTAGAAGAAGCATTGCAGAAAGCCTCTAATGGTGGCGAATATCCCGTATTGTGTGACCAGAGTCCTTGCTTATACAGAATGCGTCATACGATAAAAGGAATGCAGTTGTATGAGCCTGTGGAGTTTATACAGAAATATCTATTGCCGCGCTTGAAGATAACGAAGATAGATGCAGTGGTTGCCGTACACCCGACCTGTTCCACCCGTAAGATGCATCTTGAGCAAGCGTTGACAGATGTAGCCAAAGCGTGTGCGCGTGAGGTGGTCGCGCCGGAAGGAGTTTGGTGCTGCGGCTTTGCCGGAGACAAGGGCTTTACTCATCCTGAACTGAATAAATGGGCATTGCGCCATTTGCGCGCAGAGATAGAGAGGACAGGGGCAACAATGGGATTCAGCAATTCGCGCACCTGTGAAATAGGTCTGATGCAACATGGCGGAATACCCTATATGAATATCGTTCAGCTGGTACTGATGGCAACGGAGAAAGGGTGATAGGTGATGTAGGATAGATAAATAGGAGGTATTATGGAAAATAGAGAAATAGAACGAAAGTTTCTGGTAACAGATGATTCGTATCGCGCGTTGGCAAAGACGCATTACGACATTATACAAGGCTATGTGAGTCGTGAACCCGGTAAGACGGTACGCATCCGCTTGTGTACAGATGCAACAGGTGTGCAGAAAGCCTATCTGACGATTAAGTCGAAGTTATCGCAGATGGTGCGTTTTGAGTGGGAGCGAGAGATAAGTGTGGAGGATTTTCGCGCCCTGCTGCCCATGTGCGGCGGCAGGATAATAGACAAAACGCGGTATATCCTGCCTGCGGAAAGTGCGTGCGGTGAAGCGAAGGAGGCTGCACTAAAATGGGAGATTGACGCGTTTCGTCAGCCTAACACGGGTTTGGTGATGGCTGAGATTGAACTGCCATCCGTAGAGACGCCCTTTACATGTCCGGCATTCATTGGCGAAGAGGTTACGCACGATTCGCGCTACTATAATGCAAACATGGTGTAAGAAGCCAAGGTTGGCTGTTTACACCATGTGAGGGGGATGAGCGCGGTGGCTATGAAAAGTCAAGTTGGGCTTGGGTCAAGGGTTAGTATGCCTTGATGTAATCAATAGCTTTGTTCATAGCGCCGAGGTAGCCTTCTTCTGCCTGATAGATGGTTTTGGTGGGTGTGATGCCGATACCCTCCAGTAT